>NZ_JBEOZK010000004.1:0-389264 GCF_040297565.1 Streptomyces sp. NPDC001728 | reverse complement strand
ACCCCGTCGAACCGCCAACTCCGCCTCTCAACGAACCCACAACACCCCAGGCCACCAACGACCCGGCACACCAACAAACCCCCCACCGAGCGTTAGTCGAGCAGTGGGACCGGCAGGACGACGCCCGCCGCATCGGTTGCAGGTCCAGGACCATTGCCGAGGACTTCGCGCTCGAACAGCCGCTGCTGATGCCGCTGCCCCAGGAGCCGTTCGAGACCGGCCGGCTGTTCACCCCGCGGGTCGACCGCTACGGGCAGATCCCGGTCCGCACGAACCGCTACTCGGTTCCGATCCGGCTGATCGGCAAGCGGGTGCGGGTCATCCTTCACGCCTCTCACCTGGTGGTTTACGACCAGAACGTGGAAGTGGCCCGGCATGAGCGGCTGATCGCCAAGGGCGCCGTCCGCCTGGAACTGGATCACTACCTGGAGGTTCTGGTCCGCAAGCCCGGCGCTTTCCCCGGTTCGACCGCTCTCGAACAGGCCCGTTCGGCTGGCAAGTTCACCCCGGTCCACGACGCCTGGTGGACGCAGGCCATGAAGATCCACGGTGAACGGGACGGCACCCGCGCGTTGATCGAGGTGCTGTTGCTGGGGCGGCATCTGCCGCACGAGCACGTCGTCGCCGGCCTGGCCGCGGCTCTGCGGGCCGGGGCCCTGACCGCGGACGCGGTCGCTCTGGAGGCCCGCAAGGCCGCCCAGGCCGAGACCGAGACCGCACCGGAGGCCCGGGTTCCCGGTCAGCCGTCGGCGACGGTGACGTCCCTGCACGAGTGGCGCCTCGCACACCTTCCGCCGGACACCAGGCCGCTTCCGTCGGTGTCTCACTACGACCAGTTGCTCCGACGTCGTCGCACCAGCGGCGGTGACCACCGAGAGGGAGAAGCCCAGTGACCATGCCCCGCCAGCGAGGCTTGACCGAGCAGGCCGCCGACGCCGCGATCGACTCCGCCTGCCGCCTGTTGCGGCTGCCGTCGATCAGGAACGAGTTCAACGAGATCGCCGACCGGGCGATGAAGGACCAGATGACCTACCGCGGGTTCCTCGCCGAGCTGCTGATGGCGGAGTGCGATGATCGGGCCCGCCGCAGGTCGGAGAGGCGGATCAAGGCGGCCGGCTTCCCTCGGGAGAAGTCCCTGCGGAGCTTCGACTTCGACGCCAACCCCAACATCGACGCGGCCACCATTCATACCCTCGCCAGCTGTGAGTGGATCAAGAAGAGCCAGCCGCTCTGCCTGATCGGCGACTCCGGCACCGGCAAGTCCCACATGCTCATCGCCCTGGGCACCGAGGCCGCGATGAAGGGCTACCGTGTCCGCTACACACTCGCCACCAAGCTCGTGAACGAGCTGGTCGAGGCCGCCGACGAGAAGCAGCTGAACAAGACCATCGCCCGCTACGGCCGCGTCGATCTCCTCTGCATCGACGAGCTGGGCTACATGGAACTCGACCGCCACGGCGCCGAACTCCTCTTCCAGGTCCTGACCGAACGCGAGGAGAAGAACAGCGTCGCCATCGCCTCCAACGAGTCCTTCGGCGGCTGGACCAAGACCTTCACCGACCCCCGCCTCTGCGCGGCCATCGTCGACCGCCTCACCTTCAACGGCACCATCATCGAAACCGGCACCGACTCCTACCGCCTCGCCAGCACCCGAGCCCGAGCCGAGGAACCCGCCAAGGCCGGCTAAAACCGCCCTCACCCCGACGGCCCACCGCCCTCACAGACGGCGGGTCGTCCACAGCATCGCCATCTTCAAGATGCCGGTTCATCCGGGTGCTCAGAAGACCTACGGCCACGGGCACGTCGCAAAAGGTGCCTCGTCAGCAGCATCACCCAGACCGCCAGAAGCAGCGTCGCGACAACCCTCAACCAGGGGGCGGTGCTGCTACTGGCCGCTGTCCACCCATAGAACACGATGCTCAGGCACATCCCGCCCGGGCCATTGAAGAACTCGACCCTCGGGTTTCGTGACATCCCCGCCCTCCTCCTGCTTTCGCATGTCCCCGCCCAGGCCACTCCGGGCCGTGCTCAGGATCCGTCCCATATCCCCAGACGCTTGAGCCTGCGCTGCCGGAGCCGCTCGGATGCTGCCGTGAGGCCGAAGACGACCCCCATGACCAGCCCGAAGAGCACAGCGAACAGGAGATCTTCGGGTTCCTCGCCGTCAGGCGACAGCACCAAGAAGAAGAGCACGAAGGGGGTGGCCATAGACAGACCGGCTTTGATCGGATGTCGAGCCGCCCACTTCTGGAACCGAGTCGGGCGCCGCTGCCCGCCCAGGGCCCGATCCAGAGCCCAGAACGCCTGCCCGAAAGACCGCCACCAGTTCGCCACGGAAGAAGGATATGGCAGCTGATCTGCTGCCCTTTGACCGAGGGCTCATGGCCGGTATCGGTCAGCCACCAGGCTCGGACACTGACGTCATTTCTCGTGGACATCCACGAGCCTCAAGATCGCCAACTGCTGCCCAAACCGGCCGACAAACGCTGTTGCTTGAAGTGAACGAAGCCATCCGGCCCGCTTGCCCGCGGTCGACCAGGCCGGGCAGGGCGGGGAGAGGTTGACACCGACGGTCCAGCGCAGCGCGGAGTGCTCGGGGTCGAGCCGGGTGATGTCGATGATGATGCGGCGGCGCCCTGCCCGCTCGGCGGTGGCGCAAGCGTCACCGGAGAGGTCGAGGCCGACGGCGTCATACCGGGCACCGAGGGCGGCGAGGCCCTCGTCCCAGCCGCCAGGGCCGTTGTGTCGGCAGACGGTGTGTCCCGCGCAGGTCGTGTCGCTCTACGGGAGGCCCGACGGTGGTCGGCGTGTCGCCTCTCTGCGCATCAGCGTGTTCCTTTGCGGAGCCTGGCATGTGACTGACGTCACGGCATGTGGTGCCCGGGGCACGATTACCTCTCGGCCTATCCCTGCCCGAGGAATGCCCGCAGATCGGCAGCGAGCGCCGTCATCTCCTCGCCGCCCTCGACCACGGTCGACACGGTGCACTCCCAGCCGTTGTTGAAGACATCAGCCCGGAGCGTCCAGCTCACGCGCACGTGGCCACCACGGTTGAAGGTGGCAGCGACAACAAGGTGGTTGTTCGTCCAGACCCTCTCGCCGTCCCAGCCGCGGAAGTCCTGCGCGAGGCCGTCGAAGAAGTCGTCCAGCTTGTCCCAGACCGTCACCCCGACGGTCTCGACGCGGGCCTGCACACCGGCATCTGCGGCCTCGACTCCGAATACAACGTGGTACTCGTCTTCCCTCGCCCAGTCGAACAGTCGTACCCGCGCATCCGGCGAACCCGCTGCTCCGCGAACGTCAAGCTCAACCCGGCCAGAACCCACCTCGATCAGACTCACGCCCGAAGGATACGCATGCAGCCGCAGCATGTCGGCCGTCGGCGTACTCGCGAATGTGCAGAGCCGAGTAGGTACGAACCGGGTCTGTCGCAGATCGTGTGATCGGGCCTGCGCTGGTGGTTGCTTCTGGCCACCGGCATCGGTCAGCTACGGTCCTCTCATGCCGCTTACTTCCGATGACGAGATCCGCAGCCGTGAAGAACTGGTCGCGTTCATTCGCGACCTGCACCAGGACTACCTCCGCCGAGGGCAGGACTGGGAGAACTCCACCCTCGACCGCTTCCTCGAAGCCCTGGCTGCCTGGACCGAGTCTTCCGACGGCTGGTACCGGAACTTCGGCAAGGACCTTCCGGCCAATGGGGACTGGACCTTCATCGCGCGGGCCCTCAGCGCGGCCACCGTCTACGAGTAGCGGAGTGAGTGGCCGCACCCACCACCACACGATCTGCGACAGGCCCTACGAACCTGCAGAACAAGGCAGGCACCTGAAGACCGTTGCTCGCCGTTCGAGATGATGGGGGTGTGTCCCTTCGCTATTTCAATCAGACTGGCTGGATCGCGATCTTCAACGGCACCGAGACCGAGATCGGTCGCATGGTGCGCGTAGAGGGCTGGGAGCCGACCACCGGGACAGCTCTGGTGGTTGACCGCAAGCGAGGTGCCCTGCGCCCGGTCACGGACTACGAGGACTTCTCTCACCTGGAGCCGGCCGACCAGGTCGTTGCGGCGGTGCCCGGCGGAGGATGGCGGGCTCACTGGACGGATCAGGGCCCCGGCGGGACGCCGCTGACCGAGCAGGTCCTCGCATGGCTCATCACGTCGAACGGGCGGGCGACCGCTATCACGGTCGACGCTTACGGCCATGTCGAGGACGCCGACAGCGCCGACATCTTCATCCCACCGGGCGAGGAACTGGAGCCGTCAGCGGAAGCCTGATCGGGCTGTAAACGATCTCACTCCTGACGGCCAACAGGGCGATTTCCCTTCTCAGTTGCATGAACCGAACTGTGCTGTGCTGCTGGGTACTGCCGGGAGTCGGCGGAGGTTGGTTACCTTCGCCGACTGCTGTCGCAGGCGCTGGATTTCGTCGTGCTGCGCGGCCAGCCGGGAGATGGCCAACTCCTTGAAGGCGGTCAGCTCGGCGACAGTCTCGTCACGTCTGGCGAGGCGCTCTTTCAGCTCGGCGACCTGGGTCTTGAGCCGTTCGACCTGGGCGGCCCGCGGATCGGTGACGTGTCCGGCCGCTTGCAGAGCTCGCAGACGCCGCTCGAACTCTTCGGCGAGGTGCTGGTAGGGGCCGGGGCGCTTCGTGCCGTCGCGGTTCTGCTTCGCATAAAACGCGGTGCGGGACACGCCGGCCTGGGCGGCCAGCGTCTTCAGGTCGCATCCGCCGCTGGGCGGGATGTCGCCGCTCAGCAGCCGGTCCATGGCCGCCCGGATGGCGTCTTCGTTGCGGGCGCGGGTCTGCGCGCTGATGCGTGCCATGTAGTGGTCGGTTTTCCTTTCACATGCTGGCGTCGATGGCGGCCAGTACCTTCATGTCCCGGTCCAGAGCGGCCTGGAGACGAGTCCTTTCGGTCTTGTGGGTGCGGCTGATCGATCCGATGAACACCTGCTTGGCTTGAACGCTCTCGGCCCAGACGGGGCGGTGGCAGGGGTGGTGGGTTGCCTGCGGGCAGCGTGCCGAGTCGCACATGCCGATCAGCGGTTTCGTCGCGTTCGGGGTGCCGGCGAGCTTGAGGCACAGGGCTCTGGAGGGGTCGGTGAACCAGCAGTAGTTCGCCACGCCGAGGTGCAGGACCTCGGCGCGTTCTGCCAGGAGCGCGCGGACCTCCTGCTCGCTGCCCAGGACATTGGGGTCTTGCGCGGCCGTGCGGGCGAGCTTCCCATCGACGCTGGCGAAGAAGGAGAGCAGGTCCCGGGCTCCGGGGCCCGAGGGCAGTCTGCCTTCCTGGTAGTGCCGGTACTCGGTGAGGAGGAGGTCCTGGTTGCGCTCGGTCTCCTCAGCGTTGACTTCCGCGAGGAACTTGGCCTGTGCTCCTCCCGGGCGGTTTGCGTAGCCCTCTGTTGTCACCACGGACAGGTGCTTGAGCTGCACCTTTGCTGCGAGCAGTCCTCCGGGGCGGTAAGCGATCTCCAACGCGAGCGTCCTGCGGAGCATCCTCGCGTTTATTGGTCCGGCCGGGATCGGATCCAGGCCCAACGCCCGGCCGGCCGCGCTGTTGACCCACTGGCGGAAGGTGGTGAAGCGCGTCCGTCCGAGGGGTGAGCTGAGCAACGGGTCACCGGTCACGGCCTCCGGACCCAGCAGCGCCTCGGCGACGCCTGCCGCCTGGTATGCCTCCCAGACGACCACCCACTCGTCGGGGACGCCGCCGAGCGGCTTGCCCTTGACGACGCGGCTGGCGAGCTTGTAGCGATTCAGCCCCGGGCCCACCTCGATGGGCGGTATCCGGCAGCCGACGTGCATTTCCAGCAGCTCGCTATGGCGCATCCCGGACAGGGCCAGGACCGCCAGGTGCGAGGCGGTCCTCACCACGCCCGTGAGTGTGCGCAATTCACGCTCGAACAAGGACGTCGACCAGGGAACCTGCCCTTGACCGTTGGCTCGCTCCACGAGATCGGCAGCGCGGCAGAACGGCTTCTCCAGTCCCACGATCGCGAGCGCTCGCTCCAGTTGATCGCGCACCTGCTCAAGGGCAGCGGCAGGAAGTTCTCCCCGTCCGGCCTCGGCGGCGAGCGCGTAGACGTTCACCTTCGCCAGCGGGTCATCCTTGGCCATCCACTCCCGAGGCTTCCCGGTCCCGGGGAGGCAGTCGAAGGGCTGCCCGAATCTTCGACGTGGCGCCGGATGATCTCCCTGAGCGCGTCCAGGTCCACGGCGCTCCTCGGTAGGCTCGCCCGCCGCGCGTCCCCCTCGCGCTTGGCCGCCAGCTCCCGCAGCAGCAGGGGCGCGATCGTCTGGACCAGATAGAGGGCGGCGGCCAGCATCGGCTGGAAAATCGTGTCGGGGACCGGCTGGGTCTTGTTCTCAGTCTTGCCGCCGGACACTTCACTGGCGGTCGCGGCGAACGGCCGCAGGCCGGGGTCGTAGCGGTCCATGGTGAACAGCTCGCCGTAGCGCGCCAGCCCAATGATCACCAGCTCGACCATCCGGCGCACGCTCGGGCGATCGCGGGTCTTCGTGCCGTTGGGCCGGTGGGTGGCCCGATACTGGGCGAAGGACACGCAGTGGTGTTCGGTCACCTCGCCGAGTTCGTCAATACCCTGGGCCGTGAGCCAGTTCAACCAGCGCACCAGCTCCAGAAGTTCTGCGTAGAGACCGCCAATGGCCCGCACCGTGCGGTTGGCGTGCGGGAGTGTGCGCACGGCGTCGTGGCCGGGCGCCATCTGCGCGGCGACGTACTCCTTGGCCACCGTCTTCCAGCGTGGGTTGGCGATGGCGGAGAAGTCCAGCCGACGCGCGCACCGAGACACGTAGGCGGGGATGCCGATGACGTGGGTGAAGTCCCACAGGTCGTCCTCGAACACCGGCCCGCGCGCCCCGAGGGGGACGACGAATCCGGCCAGGCCGCACACGTCCGCGCCGGCGAACGGCGACGGGGCGGCGGAGACGGCGTGGGGATGCGGAAGCGGGAAGTCGTTCACAGTGTGGCCTCCTCGGGCAGGAGCGGGAGCTCAGCGTCGGTGTCGGCGACCTGCCCGGCGAGCTGGGCCAGGTGCGCGGGGTCGTACTTGCCCAGCACCTCCTCGATTCGCTGGGCGTAGTGTCCGAAGACGGCCATGAACTGCGCGGCGGGCATCAGCTGCCACTGCCGGGCGAAGAACGCTTTCATCCGCAGCAGGTTCGCCGCGTGGCGCGGCGCGAACAGGGCCAGCGGACACAGCAGGCACACCCACGGGCGGGCCGGACACGGCTTGCCCTTCGGACCGTGCAGCCCGGCGGTCGGATCGGCGCACGCGGCCACGAACACATCGCGCTCGCCACCCACCAGCTCGGCGATCGCAGCATCGTCGAGCTCCAACTCGCTGACCAGTTGCGGAAACTGGTCAGCGAGCTCGGCGATCTGCTGATCGGTCAGCACCATCGGGGGCCTGGCCCGGCGCAACAGATCGCCTTGGGCCTGCTCGACGATGTCCTCCAGCGCGGCGCGCTGGGCCTTGGTCGTCGTGCTCAGGTAGCGGTCGCCCTCGATGGCTGGGGAGTGGTTGGGGTCGATCGTCGAGCGGCGGCTGCCGAACCAGGTGGCCCGGTCGCGGTGGGACTCGAAGGTCGTGCGGATCCGGTGCCGGTGCAGCTGGACCGTTGTCCCGTTCGCGTCCACGACACCCAGGTCGCGCATCCACTCGGTGACGGTGGTCTTGTAGGGGCGCCCGGACCGCCACGGTCCCCATCCCTCGCCGGCGGGGGGCTGCCTGCTGTAGGCCAGCCACAGCCACAGGCTGTTGTGCAGCTCGGGCGGGCAGTGCTCCCGCGCGATCGCCGAGTGCTCCAGCCAACGCTCCAGCAGGCGCACCGCCTTCGCCGAGAGGGTCAGGCTCTCTTCGGACGTGCGGCCCTTGATGTAGCGGACCAGCACGGCGCGGTCGCCCGCCCAGTCCAGGCCGTCGAGGCCGAGGTCGGCGATGCCGTCGGGCACGATCCCCGTGTAGATACCGAAGAGCACCTGGTAGGCGATCGCCAGCCGCGCTGTCGGGAAGAGCGCTTCGCGCGCTGCCGCGACGAAGTGGCAGCGGTCCCGCCCGATCCGATGGCGCATCTGCTCGTAGGACAGACCGACGAGCTCGCCCAGTTCACGGGTGTTCGCGGATCCGCGCCGGACCATGTGCCAGTGGACGTTCTCCTCGGTCCAGCCATGGACGAACGGGTCACGGCCTGCCTCCGCGACGGAACGCGCACGCTGGTAGGACGCCCAAGCCTCCTTGATCGCCTGGCGGCTCGCACTGGTCAGAGACTCCCAGGCCACCTCGTCGTAGGGCTGCAGCGGCTCGGATAGTGGGTACCGGTTGAAGTGGCGCCCGCCCACCAGCTGGCGGACATCCGGAGCCAGGACGGAGCACTCCGCGTCCAGCGCTTGCAGCAGCCGGCGGCTCTCCGACTCCCTGCGGTTGTCCGCCTCCCACCACAGCGCGGCCAGTCCCGCCCGGGTGAGCCCCTCCACGCCGCCTGCGTGGCCGCGCTGGCCGAGTGCCTCGACGAACCAGTCGATCGTCCCCTTGTACTTCTCCACCGTGCGGCGCGAATCGCCTGGTCCGTGGGGATGCATGAGGTGGACCAGGCCCGTCAGCAGTTGGCGGATCAGCACGGGGTTCGCGGAGTCATCGACTCGCACGGTCGCGGTTGTGCCGCGCGTGAACGCGCAGACCAGCCGCAGCGGGTTCTCGGCTATGTCCGCCGGCATCAGATGTCGTCCTCGTCGAACTCGGTGTCGGCCTCACGTTCGGCGTCGGCGAGCAGGCCCTGGTCGTGGCCGGCCCGCTCGTAGGCGTCGCGGTAGATCCGGGTGGTGTCCAGGCGCGAAAGGTAAACCTCCGTGGTCAAGGTGCTGCTATGGCCCAGTAGGTCACGAAGGATCATGATCGGGTCGTTCTTGCGCAGGTAGAGGCCCAGGGCCGCGTCCGCGTCGGTGTCCTTCACCAGCCTCGCGGCCTGGGCGTAGTAGCCGCCGACCAGGAGTTCGAGCGTCCTGATCGCGAACGTGTGCCGGCATCGGTGCGGGCTGGTGTGCGGGAAGCGGGAGTCGAACCGGTCCCTGATCCGCTCGGAGTTCCGCTTGAAGACCGTGGGCCAGTCGCGGAACGGGCTTCCGTCGCTCTGCACGGCCAACAGCATCGAGCTGCCCTCAGCCGTCACCAGGCACCGACGCTCTCGCGGCGTCAGCTCCGCCCACAGCACGCGCTCGCCGTTGACCCGGCCACCGAGAGCGTCGACCTCGGTCGCCACCAGCGGCTGCCCCCAGTGGGACGGAGGCGTCCACGAGGACCGCTCGACGGCCAGGGCCCGCTGCAGCCGTAGGTACTGGTGGAGCCTGGCGAGCGGCCCGTACGTCGTCCACGTGGTCCGGAACTTCCGACCCTTGGTGACGCCGGCCGGAACCGGCAGCCAGATCGGCAACGCGGTCGGGCGGGGCGGCAGGGGCGGCACCTCGCACTCCAGGAGATACGTGAACTCCTGCCGCCGCAGCCCGCTGGACAACACGAAGCCCCCGACCGCCGAGTTGCGGGCCGTGGTCCGGCCCCGATACAGGCAGTCCTCGCTCCCGTCCGGACGCAGACCGCCGAGCCCCTGCACGAACAAGTCCTCGAAGTCCTTCTCGAAGTACTTGATCGTCACGTGCGGCTTCGGCATCCGCCGCCTGCCCAGGTTCACCGCCTGCTCGCGTACTTGGTCGCCGTACGCGGTGAGAGCCTGCCGGTACGTGAACGGCACCGCGGACGTGTACTGCTCGGCCTCGGCCCAGCCGTAGAGCTGCGACAGAACGCTCACGTGCTGGTTCCAGGTCGAGGCGGCGAACCGCGCCTTCAGCGGCCCGTGCGAGCGGTGGACGGCGTACGCGCTGAGCCCGCGACGCAACTCCTCCCGGGAGTCGAAGAGTTGGATGCCGCGGTCTGCGAGGAAGACCGTCCAGTCACGAGCGATCCACGCATAGGCTTCCCAGGACTCCGGGGACTTGCAACCGTTCCCCGGAAGCTCCTGGAGCCAGCGGTTGAGCACCGTCGTGATCCGCGGGCCGGCCCCGTCTTCGAAGAGGAGATCGTCGTCGACGAGTACCGGCATCAGGTCCGGGATGATCGGCTTGCTCGCCAGACCCCACGACTCCCAGCCGGCGGATGAGAAGAAGGTCATCAGCACGCCCGGGACGGTATCTATGGGACGCGTCTCACCGCAAAGCACAAACGCCCAGCTCGCGGCCGCACAGACGTGGAAAGAGACGCGGCAGTTCTGCCCACAGAAGGGCCGGCGAAGACGCCGACGACGCGCTCGCGGTCGCCCTCGCAGGGGCGCAGGAGCCAGCGGCCCGGCCAGGGCGCGGCAATCTCGTCCAGCTCGGCGAGGACATCCGCGGGGATCTCGGCGCCGAAGTCGAGCGCGAGGTCGGCGAGGCACACGGGGCAGGTGCGCTCCTCGAACCAGTCGACACAGGTCACGTAGCTGTGCCAGTCAGTGAAGCCGCAGCGGGCGGTGGTGTCGCCATGGTCGGGCAGCAGGTGCACCAAGCCCTGGACGATGGTGCTGATGCGGCGGGTGGAGCATCTGGCTCGGCGGAGGATTCGCCAGGACTTCAGCAGGGCGAAGGCGCGTTCGCCGGGTGCCCGGAGTCGGGCGTGGTCGCGGTTGAATTGCTGGTAGTGCTCGGGTTGTTCGCGGTGGCGATGGTAGGGGGTGCGGACGGTGGCGCCGGCACCTTGGTAGGCGCGGTCCGCGAGTACGAGGATCTGCCGGGTGAGACAGGCCTGGACGATGCCGTGGGCACGCGCGGCGGTGAGGTCGTGGGTGCGGCCCGGTATGGCCCGGGAGAACCAGAGCGGTGTGCCGTCCGGCCGGGCGATGACCTGGACGTTCATGCCGTGCTGCTTGTGCTTTTGGGAGTAATACGGCTCGTCCGCCGCGATGCGGTCGGTGGGGATCAGGGTGCCGTCGACGATGACGAAGTCGCCCTCGCCCAGCCCGGTCAGGGCCTCATGCAGGCCCGGCGCCCACGCTGCGAGAACATCCAGGGTCTCGTCGACGTAGCGCCAGGCCGTCGCGGTCGAGACACCGAAGCCTGCCGCGAGCTGGGCGAACGTCTCGTTCTTCCGGAGGTGGGCCACAACGAGCAGTGCCTGCTTGAAGCAACCGAGCCGCCTCCACGGCGAGTTCAGTTCACGCCTTCGGGCGTAGATCAGCCAGGAGACATGCTCGACCAGCTCGTACGGGACGTCGAGCATCGAAGGATACGGAACCAACAGGGCCCCTCGGTCGCCGGTGTGATGAGTGAGCTCTTTCAGAGTGGCCACTGATCGGGTGACGGGCTTGGGTCCGCAACGCACGAGGCTCCCGTGCCGTTGAGAGAGGTGTTCGACGTCTCAACTCATCAGCTCAGGAGCCTCGTTGGTTCCATATCCTGCCGCACTCGACCTGCCTCACGCCCTGGTCGAGTGGGTAACCATGCTCATCGTCACCCGGGAGGGTGACCGCCGCTGCAAGCTCCCGCCTCACCAGCGAGCCCTCGTCGGCCTGGTCTACCTCCGCAGGCACGACACCCTCACGCAGATTGCCGCAGGCTTCGGCATATCCGTCGGCACCGCCCACGCCTATGTCACCGCCGCCGTCGACCACCTGTCCCGCCGAGCACCCGGACTGCTGCGGATCCTGCGGGAGACCGATCCCGAGTACGTCCTGCTCGACGGCACGCTCGCAGAGTGCGACCGCGTAGGTGACAGCCGGGCCGACTTCTCCCAGAAGCATCGCCGCCACGGGGTGAACGTGCAGGTCGTAGCCGATCCCTCGGGAAAGCTGCTGTGGATCTCACCCGCGCTGCCCGGCCGCACCCACGACCTGACCGCGGCCCGTACCCACCACATCATCCGGATCTGCGAACGCCAGGGCGTTCCCGTCCTCGCCGACCGCGCCTACATCGGAGCCGGCCCCTGGGTGACCACACCGCTCAGACGCCCGCCCCTCGGAGAACTCTCCCCCACCCAGCGGACGGTCAACCGAGCCCTGTCGGCAGCGCGGGCGCCTGTCGAACGAAGCATCGCGAGACTGAAGTCCTGGCGGATCTTCCGCCGGGCCCGGTGCAGCCCGAACCGCCTCACGTCAATCGCCGCCGCCATCCTCACCCTGGAGAGGCAGCGCTGAAAAGGCTCAGTGAACCCAATAAGTTTCTGATCAATAGGTCAGTCGCCAGCTGGGCGGAGGAAGTCGGCGCCGACCGAGCGGGCCGTTTCCTCGACCGCTTCTTGGTTCTTGTCCGCAGCCGTGAACAGGACCATGCCGAGGCTTCCCTTGTCGGCCCACACGCACATCGCCCGCAGCGTGCCGGTGGCCACCTCGGTGTACCGCAGACACCGCATCCAGCCCCCGTACGGGCAGGCCCCAGCAGGCCAGGTGTCGTGGACGAAGCCGACACCCGCCGTGTCCTCAGGCACGAGTCCGTTGCCGTCGTACACATAGGACTCCCGCATCTGGTGGAAGTCTCCGGTCGTGACGGCCACCAGGTACTCGGCGGCGGCGTCCGCAGGGGCGTCCTCGGCGACGTACACCCGAGCCGTCGATCCCTTCGGGTCACGGTCGAGCACAGTGCCGAAGGGGTCGAGCTCCTCCCGCAGGTCGAAGCCTTTCAGGCCTCGGAAGGTGTCGTGGGCGACGAGGCCGTAGCGGGGATAGGCGAGGGAGGAGACGTCTGCCGTGACGCCGACAGCCAGCGGGAGCGCGAGTCCGGCTCCGGCGAAGTGACGCGCGGCACGGGCTGAAGCTCCGGCGGCCCGAACCCTTCGCCCCTACTCCTGCTTCGTCACCGGGTGCGGGCTCGGCCACGGCTGCGGCCATCCGCTCGGCAGCCCGCTCACGGGCGGCCCGTAGCAGCCCGAGCAGCAGTCCCACTCCTGTCGCCACGCCGTAGGGCACCACCGGCAGGACGGTGATGCGCAGGGCGATCAGCGAGGCGACGACCGCGCCGACTGCGAAGCGGTACTCGAGGCCGCGGCGCAGCACGCGCGACCAGGTCCGGCCGGAGGCGGCGAGAGCTCTGGTCGTCTCGGCAAGCACGGTGAGCCGCCGATCGTGCGGGGTTCCTGGCGCTCGGGGAAACGGAGGTCCCCGCAGCCTCGACCTCCAGCAGCGTCGGAGAGTCCGGAGCGATTTCTCGCAGACGGGCGAGGAGCACCGGGCCCCGCGCATGCCGCCCCGGTCGGTCCAGCGCATCGGTGCGGGCGCAGAGTTCCGCGTGCCCGGCAATCAGGCCTATGTCGTCCGGGACGTCGTCCAGGCCCTCGCGGAGGACCCGCTCGGCGTCGTCGTCGTGGTCATCGTCGTCCTCGGCCATGTGGGCGCGGGCGAGCGCGAGGAGCAGGTCGGCGTCGGGCCCGTCCGCGTCAAGCGCACCCCGCACCACGGCCCGCGCGTCGGCAGGACGACCGGCGGCGACAAGTGCGGCCGGTCAGCGGCCCCGATCGGCTGCCGCTCGATCCGAGGCAACTTCCTGAGCCGCCCAGGCGACCTCAGCTGATGCTCGGCGTGTATCCAGCACGCCCTCCGTTCGTCGAGAGACGGTCCAGTCAGGGCCGAACCGTGCGTCAACTCGACAACCCTCGGTTCGTTCCTTCGGGTGGCGTGTGGGCGCCAGAGGGCGGTGTCATCCGGTCAGTGCGGGAGGTGTGCGCGTGGGCGGTGGTTCAGGGGTGGTCGGCGGGGTCCCTGGAGGTGGGGCCGCCGAGGGCGGTAAGGCTGTAACTCGTGGTGTTCGTGCGGGTAAACCCGCCGGTCGGTGGTGGCCGGGACCCCTCCGGCGCGGCTGTACCCGGTGCCGCGGGTGCGCTGAGCTACCGAGCGTTCCGGCCCCTTGCCCCGCGATCGAGGCTGGTGGGGTCCATCGCGTACCGTCGACCGATCGGAGACGTCACCATGAGCACACCTCCTTCCGTTCCGCTCCGGGTCGCCCTCGTCAACGGAAGTTTCGAGCAGCCGTCCGTCACCGACATGGCCTTCCTGCCGGACGCCTCCCAGACCCAGGCTCCGCGGCACGTCCCGGGCTGGCTCACCACCGCCACCGACCACATGGTCGAGGTGTGGCACTCCGGCTTCAACGGCGTCCCCTCCGCTGAGGGCGAGCAGTTCGCCGAGCTCAACGCCAACCAGGTCTCCACCCTCTACCAGGACCTGCCGACCACCCCCGGCACCAAGCTGTACTGGCGGCTCTACCACCGCGGCCGGCAAGGGCAGGACACCATGGCCCTGGACATCGGTGCCCCGGGCGGCGTGGTCGAGCAGCGCTCCTTCACCGACGGCAACACCGCATGGGGGTACTACACCGGCACCTACACCGTCCCGGCCGGGCAGACCACCACCCGCTTCGCCTTCCGGTCCGTCTCGGCGGCCGGCGGCAACCGTGGAATCGGCAACTTTCTCGACGGCATCTTCTTCGGCACCGCCCCGTACGTGGTGCTCACCAAGACAGCCGTACCGGCGGGTCCGCTGGACGTCGGCGATGTCGTCACCTACCGGATCACCGCCAGGAACGAGGGAGGCGGGGCCGCCGAGCGGCTCACCCTCACCGATGTCCTGCCGCCGGGGACGACGTACGTGCCCGGTTCCCTGCGGGTCATCGACGGCCCCAACGCGGGCGTCAAGACCGATCGGGACGGTGACGACCAGGCAGCGTACGATCCCGCGGCCAATGCCGTGGTCTTCCGGCTCGGCACCGGAGCCTCCGCCTCCCAGGGCGGCAGTCTCGCCAACACCGCCGCCCTGCCCGAGGGCACCACCGTCGAGTACCGGGTCACCCTCGGTCTACGGACGGCAGGCACCCGGGTGACCAACACCGCCGTCGCCACGTACGAGAACCGGCTCGGTTCCACCCCCGAACCACTGACCTCCACGTCAGACGAAGCCGTGACCCAGGTCCGGCCGGCCGCCGATCTCGACGTGACCAAGGCCGCCGACGCGACCACCGTGACCGTCGGACAGACCGTGACGTACCGTCTGACCGTCCACAACGCCGGCCCCAGCCCCGCGACCGGTGTCACCGTCGCCGACCGCCTCCCGACCGGGCTCGCCTTCCTGTCCGCCGACACCGACACCGGCGCCTACGTCCCCGAGACCGGACAGTGGTCCGTCGGTGAACTGGCCGTCGGCGCCCGCGCCACGCTCACCCTGCGGGCGAAGGCCACCAAGCCCGCCCGCCTCACCAACACGGCCACCGTCACCGCCGCCGAGAAGGACCCCGACCCGACCGACAACACCGACTCCGTCACCATCTGCGTCGAACCCGCACCGGCCTGCTGCGCCCCGTGCGTACCCCGTGGCTGAGTGACTGGCGGCCCGAGTACGGCTGGGCGGGAACTGCGGTGAACGGCTGTGGCCGGCAGCGGCTCGAGTCGCTGCCGCCCTCCAGGCGAGGTGTCCTCCGGAGGCGGGGTTGCGGGGGCTGACGCGCTCAGGGGCGTACGACGGACTCGGAGCCCGCTGGGGGCGGCTGCGGGACGTGCGGCGGCGAGGGCCGACCGGGTGGCCGGCGGGGCGCTCCAGAAACACCCGTCACAGCTCCGGCAGCGCCCAGTCCGGGGACCAGCGCCATGTGGCCCGTGCCTCCGACGCCGCGAACGGGCCCGTCCTGTCGGTGAGCATCGTGAGTGCCTGGGCGCGGGCGGATTCGACGGCCCGGTGCTCGGTGGCGGTGATGACGCCGAGGCGACGCAGGTGGGCGTACTCGTCTTCGTCCTTCCATCGCCAGTCGGTGAGGTCGGGGGTGATGACGAGGTCGACGGCCAGGTCGAAGGTGTCGTACCCCGCTGCCGTCCTGGTGGTGGGGCGCTCGAAGTTGACGTACCAGTTCCGCAACCGCTGCCCTCCTTCGCCGTCGGGGAGGTAGAAGGCGTTGATGCTGAACCAGGCGGTCGGGGGCTTCCACAACAGCAGGACGGTCTCCTGCCACACCGCGTCCGCGAGGTCCCACCGGCCCGTCGCGAGCGCGTCGATCGCCGTCCGCCGTACGACCGGGTCGTCTCCGGCCTGTTGGGCTTTCACATACAGGTCGGCCCAGCGGACCTGCGTGCCCGGAGCGCACGCGGTCACCAGTGCTTCGCCGGTGTCGGAGATCACGCGCAGCGCGTGCTCGCTCCATACCTTGCCGTGGCGGTGCACGTCCCTTCGTACGATCGAATCTCCTGCTTCGAAACGGCGCATCCTCGTCCCCTCCCCGCGAGACCGACCCCGTGGGCGCTCTCGGGCGTCGGCTTCGGCGTCCGGAAGCCCTCGCTCGGCATCGCGGCTGCCCTCTTCGCTTCGTACTGGCGTTGCCCGTACTTCTGCCCCGCGGAGGCCTGCGCCATCCGGTCGTCGGCCGTGGTCGCCGGAACGCCAGTGAGTCCGTGACGACACGGGCCTCATGTGTGGTCCGGCGGTTAGGTTGTTGATCCGGAGTCGAGTCGATCGGAGAACTGTGTGAGTGTCCGACTGTCCGTGGGGGCGACCCGCGCCCTGCCCGCCCTCGTACTGCGGCCCTGGGATGTCGAGGACGCCGGCGCTCTTGTGGCCGCTCATCGGGATTCCGACCTGCGTCGTTGGCTGACGACCCAGCTCAGTGGCGAGGTTGACGCCCGTCGGTGGATCGATGGCCAGCGGCAGGGGTGGGCCGACGGATCCCGGTTCGGTTTCGCCGTGCTGGAGGACCGCGGTGAGGGGTTGGGTGCGGCCGTCGGCCATGTGTCCGTGACGCTTCGGGAGGAGGGCTCCGCCGAGGTGGGCTACTGGGCAGCCGCCGAGGTCCGGGGACGGGGGCTTGCCTCCCGGGCCCTGGAGGCGGCCGTGGAGTGGATCTTCGCAGAGGAGCTACCCGTGCCGGTGGTGCGGCTGGATCTGTTCCATGCGGTGGGCAACGAGGCGTCCTGCCGGGTGGCCGAGCGGTGCGGCTTCGGGTTCGAAGCCGTTCTGCCTGCCCAGCCGCCCACGTTTCCGACCGAGGGTCATCTGCACGTCCGCCGCAAGCCGGCCCGGTTCTGAGAAACATGTCCGTTTCCTCAGGTGTCGCCGCCGTTCGTCAGCGGGTCCACTCCTTGAGGATCGCCGCCACCTTCCGGACGTCGACCCGGCCTTCCGCCACCCGCTCGACCAGGTCGATGGCCTCGTCGGACGTGACGCTGACCGGTTGCCCGCAGGCATGGAGGTAGGCCGCGGCCACGACCACGCCGTACAGCTCGTTCGAGTGCTCCAGGGCCGGGACGCGTACGAACTGTTCCAGGAGCGCCGCCGCGCGGTGGTGGGGGTGTTCGTACACGGGGATGTCCATCACGCGGAAGGCGTGGCGGGCGCGGGCGGCTTCGAGTGCTCCCCAGTCGGAGATCTCCGGGTCGCCGGGGATCTCCTGCTGGGCGATGTCGAGCAGCCAGGACAGATCTATCTGGAGCAGCACGCTTCGGCCGGGATCAGGCGGCGTCGGCGTCGGCGGGGCGGCCGTACCGCTTGGCGAAGGCCTGGCCGTGCTGGGTGACGAAGGTACGGGCGCCTTCGACGAACCGGGTGCGGGTCAGATCGGCGTCCAGCACGCTGCCCGCGTAGTCCTCGGCGGGCACGTGCTTCTCCGCTGCGGCGCGCTCCAGTGCCTCGTACGCCTCGTCGCTGATCTCGATGCGGATTTCTCGTGCCATGGGGCCACGGTAGCGGCTTGTCGCCGGGCGCGGCAGGGGGTGGGAGACGGCGTGGGGAGGTGGCGGGGCGGGTGGGAGCAGGGAGGCGAATGCGGGTTCCCTCTGTGGTTCTCTTCCGCTGTCATCCTGGTGGGGCTCCGCTGGAGGTCATTCCTCTTCGTCTTCGAGGCCCTCGACGTCGACGGGCTGTGTTCCGTCGAAGGTCACCAGGAGCCCGTGGGGGTCCGCCAGGGCGAACCGGCTCTCGGCGAAACGGATGGCCCAGCTACGGTCGGCCCACACCGTTGCTTCCGGCACTGCCATGGGGAGTTCCGGAAGTTCCAGCCAGGTCAGTTCCTCGGCCGTGAGGTGGAATCGTGGTTCCCGGAGGCGGATGCGGCAGTACTCCAGGGCCTGGTCCACGAAGGCGTCGAAACGGTTCACCACGTCGCGCGCCAGCCGGAGGGTGGATTCTTCCGGAAGGGCGGCCGGCTCGGTCACCACGCTCATTCCGGCCCGGTCCGTGCCCGCCGGCCTTGGCAGGTAGCCGGTCCAGCAGGCCAGCGACGGTGGGCTCTCCGTACGGCTCAGGGCAAGCCCCGCGATGTGCAAGGTCGCGGGCAACTCCGCATCAGCGCCTGGCCTTTCGGCACCTGAGCCGCTCGGGTTTACGCCGATCTCGGTCATCTTCTGTCATCCGTCCAGGTGCGCGAGAAGGCGGTCCAGTGGGCGTGGGACCTCTTCGAGGGCCAGGTCCTCGATGAGAGATCGTGCGTACTGGCTCTTTCGGCCGCTGATCGTACCCATGAAGCGCCGTAGTTGCTGTTCGACGGTGCGTTCCCGCTGGGCGGGCTGTTTCTGGAAGATGCCCCAGGCCCGCAGATCGCCCTGCGCCTCGACCACCTGTTGTACGCGGGCGGCGCCGAGGGAGCGGATCAGTTCCTCCTCCAGGTCGGCGACGCAGACGTAGAAGCCGAGCGGTTCCATCTCGGCGCGCGTGAGGTCGTGGCCGAGGCCCGTTCGTTCCAGGGCTCGTGAGAAGTGGCTCTCCTCTCCGGCGTCGCACAGGCCGGCCAGTCCCATGTCGAGCCCCTGCGGTCCGAGCAGGTTCAGGAATCTGCCGATGTTCGTCACGCCTCCGAGCGGGATGACGGCGATCCCCTCCGTGTCGAACGCGCGGCCGTGCCCTGCGGCCAGGGCTTCGAAGGCGACCTGGTCGCTGACTCCCTCCACCAGCACGGCCGTACGAAGGCCCGCTTCAACGGTCAGTTCTCGTGCGGCCACGGCGGCTTCCGGAGCCCTCGAACCGCCTGCCGCCCATTCGATCACCGCCTGACGGAACCGTGTTGTCGCATCCACGGTCCTGAGTCTGTCAGTTGTGGGCGGGAAGATCGAAGTGAGTTTCCCCTGCTTCTCCGAGGGCGCCGCTCCTCGTCGGCCGCCCTGCTGGGTGTACGGCCGCCTTCGGGTGATGCCGCTGATCCGCGGGTGCGCGTCACCGCTCTCCTCGAACCCCAGCCGATCAGCATCCTCGGCATGGCCCCGCGCCGCGAGGTCGACGAGGATTCCCTGCGGGCCGCCGGGTTCAGTGACGTGGAGTGGGTTCCGCTCCAGGTGTCCGACGCCGGCGTCCGTGAGTTCGGCGAGGACTTCTGGGCGGACGTTCTCGCGAGCCCGCCGCTGGAGATGCTGCGCTGCCGCGCCTGAGTGCTCCACGCGGTACGGACGCGTGCGTCCTGCGGCGAGCAACCCCGTGGGAGATCGGGGCGTCCTCATGATCGAAGTACGCCACGGGGGCGGACGCGAAAGGGTCGGAAGATGGAAGACATTGCTGGTTCCGCTGTCGTACGCGTACTGAAGGGTGTCGGCTGGATCACCTTTCACGTCGTCGGCGCCGTGGGGGACGTGATCGCCAACACCGTGCCGTGGAACACGCGGAGCGGGCGTTCCCCCGAGGAGGAGCAGCAGCACGGGCGCGGTGCCTGACAGTGGTGTCGGCGGCGCAGGGGCGGCTCCCGGTGGTTCCGGGGGCCGCCCCTGCGCCGTGTGCGACCGTTCGTCCGTACCCGGGTCAGAGCGTGACCTCGCGGTTGAAGGCGGCGCGCGACCAGAAGTAGCCGAGCAGGGCGATGCCCGTGCACCAGGCCAGGGCGATCCAGCCGGCGTTGCCGATCTCCGTACCGAGGAGCAGACCTCGCAGGGTCTCGTTGATCGGGGTGAAGGGCTGGTACTCGGCGAACCAGCGCAGTGCGGTCGGCATCGATTCGGGGGTGACGACGGCGCTGCCGAGGAAGGGCAGGAAGGTCAGCGGCAGCGGGGCGTTGCTCGCGGCCTCGACGGTCTTGGCACCCATGCCCATCGCGGCGGAGAGCCAGGCCATGCCGAAGGCGAGGAAGAGGAGCAGCGCCAGGGCCGCCACCCACTCGGTCGCCGACGCGTCGGGCCGGAATCCGATGGCGAGCGAGACGCCGGTGACCAGGAGGAGGACCGCGAAGACCTGGATGACGCTGCCGAGGACATGGCCGGTGAGGATGGATCCCCGGGAGATCGACATCGTACGGAAGCGCTTGACGATGCCTTCCGTCATGTCGGTGCAGACGGACACGGCCGTCGCCACGGCACCCGAGGTCGCGGACATCAGGATGATGCCGGGTACGACGTAGTTGATGTAGTCGCCGCGGTCGGTGCCCGCTCCGATGCCGGTGCCGATCGCGCCGCCGAAGACGTACACGAACAGCAGGAGCATCAGGATCGGCATGATGACGATCGAGATCGTCATCGACGGGTAGCGCCGCATGTGCTTGATGTTGCGGCGCAGCATCGTCAGGGAGTCGCGCAGCGCGTACGAGCGGGTGTCCTCGGCGGGCGCGGCCGGGGCGAGGGTGGCGGTGCTCATCGGTTCGACTCCTTCTGGGTGGTGGACTCGGTGGTGGGGGCCGGAACGGTGGGCAGGGCGGGGGTGTTCTGTCGGCCCGTGAGGGCCAGGAAGACGTCGTCGAGGTCCGGGGTGTGCACCGTCAGGGATTCGGCCTGCGCGCCCGTGGTGTCGAGCACGTCGATGACCGAGCGGAGGTTGGCGAGGGAGCCGTCACTGGGAATCTGCAGGGTGAGCGACTCGTCGTCGCGGGTGGCGACGCCGAAGATCGAGGCCGCCGTGTCGAAGTGCGCCTCGTCGGTGAACTGGACCCGGACGTGCCCGCCCGGGATCAGGCGCTTCAACTCCCGCGCTGTGCCCTCCGCCACGAACGTGCCGCGGTCGAGCACCGCGATGTGGTCGGCCAGGTGGTCGGCCTCATCGAGGTACTGGGTGGTGAGGAAGATGGTCACGCCCTGATCCGTGACCAGGTCGCGGATGAGTTCCCACATCACGCGACGGCTGCGCGGGTCGAGGCCGGTGGTCGGCTCGTCGAGGAAGATGATCCGCGGCCGGCCGACCAGCGTCATCGCCAGGTCGAGCTTGCGGCGCATGCCTCCGGAGAAGGTCGCGACGTTCTTGCGGGCCGCTTCGGTCAGCTCGAACCGGTCCAGGAGCTCGGCGGCACGGCGCCGGCCCTCGGCGCGGCTCAGGTGGTGCAGGTCGGCCATGAGGAACAGGTTCTCCTCGGCGGTCAGCAGGCCGTCGACCGCGGCGAACTGTCCGGTCACGCCGATCTGGCGCCGTACCGCGGCGGCGGCGGAGGTCACATCGTGACCGACGATGCGTGCCTCGCCCGAGTCCGCCTTGATCAGTGTGGAGAGAATCTCCACCGTGGTGGTCTTGCCCGCCCCGTTCGGGCCGAGCAGCGCGAAGATCGTGCCCTCGGGAATCCGGAGGTCGATGCCGTCGAGCACCACCTTGTCGCCGTACGACTTGCGCAGACCGAGCGCGGAGATCGCGGCGGCGCGGGTGGCGGTGGCCGCTGTGGTCGCGGAGTTCATGGGAGCGGTCCCTTCTGTTCCGAGGTTCTGGGGTCTGGAGGTTCGCGGGTTCTGGGGTGGGGCTGAGGTGGGAGCTTTCGGGGCCCCAGGCGCGCGTGCGAGTGGGTACGGGTGCGTGCCGCCGGTGGTCGGCGTGGAGGTTGCGCAGGATCTGCGGGCGGGAGGAGCGCCGGCGTATCTCGGGGTGTGCGTCGGTCGTGGCGCCGTATCGGGACTGCGGAGCACGTCTGCCGCTACGGAGCGTGGCACGCTTGGCGCCACCGGGCGCGTTCATGGCGCCATTCACTCAGAGGTGTGCCCGAGGGGTCGGGAAGGCTTCCCGCAGGGCGCTTTCGGTGGCGCCTCTCCGGCCGCCGCGAAGGCGGACCGGGCCGCTCGAAGGGGGCGCCGTCGGCGGCGAGGGCCGGGACGGCGCGGCGACGGTGGAGGGTGCTGCTGGTGATGGCGGAGGGTGGGGACAGCGGTGGAGATCGCCGTCCCGCCGGGGCGGGCGACGGAGGCCCGCCCGTGCCCGTCGCATGTCGGTCTTGCTCGGACTTTCGGACTATCGGGCTCTGCGAGGGTCAGGATCGGCGGATCACGATGTCGCCCACGTTCGTGCGGCCCCGGACCTCGACGGTCTCGTCCGACTCCCCCGGGCCCTGTGCCACTCCCAGTTCGTTGCGGACCCGTCCCGCCTTGGACCGGACGTCGAGCCAGGCCGCCGTGCCCTCGGCGATGCCGACCTCCAGGACTCCCGCGGAGGTCTCCAGGGTGATCTGCCCCCGCACCACCTCGTCGAGGCGGATGGAGCCGCTCGCCGTCTTGGCGGTGACCGAGTTCGCGGCGCGGACGACGCTGATGGAGCCGTTGGAGGAGTTCACGCGCAGCTCGCCGCCGGTCTCCCCGATCATGGTCTCGCCGTTGAGGTTCCTGACCTTCGCGTCGCCGCCGATCCGGCCTGCCCGTACCCGGCCCGAGCCGTGGATGTCGGCGCCGCCGGTCACCAGGTCCACCTGGATGTCGCCGTGCGGCGTCTTCAGCCGTACGGTCTCGGCCTCCTCCAGCCGGATGTCCCCGGTGGAGGTGGTCAGGCGGCAGTTGCCGAAGCGCCCCTCGGCGACGATGTCGCCCATCCCCGTACTCCCGGTGACGTCGGAGCCCGCGGGCAGCTCGACGGTCACGTCGATCACGCCGTACTTGCCGAACGGCGAACGCTTCTTCGGGCCCTTGACGACGAGTTCGCCGCCCACGCAGCTGACCTTGGTCTCTTCCGCGACCTGCATGTCGTGGGTGTTGCCGGGCTCGCTCGGCGCCACCTCGACCACGGTGTCGGTTCGCTTGCCCGCGATGATCCGGATTCGCCCGACCTCGATCTCTACGGTGGCGGAGAGGGGCTCGGGGGTGTCGAAAGTAGGCATGACTCTGCCGTCCCTTGGGTGAGTGGAGGTACGTGCGGTGGGTGGGAGTGCGGGCGGGTGCGGTGGTGCGGGGTGTGCGCGTGTCCGGTGGTGCGGGCCCCGGCCGTGGTTCCTGGTTGTGGCTAGCGGACCCAGCCGGTGAAGCCCTGCCCGACCGCCGAGCCCGCCTGGCCCCGTCGGCCGCGGTCCGCCGCGGGTTCGAGGGCGGCGGCGACGGCCCGTACCAACCAGGCGTTGACCGACAGGCCCTCGCGGCTCGCGGCCTCCTCCACGCGGAGCTTGAGCTGGGCCGGCGGCCGGAAGTTGATGCGTGCGGTGGCACCCTCCTCGGCCTCCGCGACAGCCGTCGCCGGGAGCGCCTGGGGTACCGGGGCCTGGGTGGTGGCGACCGCCCCGAAGGAGTCCGCCGCAGGCGGTGCGGTCACCACGAACTCGGGGTCCAGACCGCGCAGCCGCAGGTCGACCGAGCCGGGTGCCAGGTCCCGCGTCACCTCGCCCATCGCGTCGGACAGCGCGCTGAGCAGCGTCAGGCGGGCGGCTGATTCGAGCGGGCCGGTGAGGCGATCGGCCAGGGCGCGGGCTTCGTCCCCGCCCGCTTCGGCGGCAACGCCCAGCTCATGACGAAGGCGGTCGACATACGGAGTGAGGTCCATGAAGCAAGAATGGCACCATAATGGCGCCACCGCAACCCCCATGGCGCCATCTTGTGCCACGGGCGCGCCAGTGTGCGCCATCCCGGTGGCGCCGGTGCCAGCTCAGCCCATCCGGGTCGTGGCGTACGGCGGAAGCTGCCGCAGCGGCAACTTCAAGCCCCGAGCTCATCGGCTCCTCACCGGTGTCGGGCGCCGCCGGAGCAGGTAGGTCGCCGCGGCGGCGACCAGGGCCAGCATGCAGGCGATGAAGATCAGGCCCGCGTCTTCCAGGCCCATGGGGTCGGCCAGGAGACCGACTCCGATGACCGGGATCGAGATGCCCGCGTACGCCACCACGAAAAGGGCCGAGATCACCGCGGCGCGGCGGTCCGGCGGAGCCGCCGCCGCGACGGAGGTCAGTGCCGCACGGAAGGCCAGGCCCTGGCCCGCGCCGCCGATGGCGGCGGCGAGGACGACGAACACCAGGAGGTCGGTGTACAGCGCCGCCCCGAGGAACGCAAGGCCGACGAAGAGAACCGCGCAGCCCAGCGAGAGGGCCCGCTCGACGCCGACGCGGCCGACGGCCAGTTGCCCCGCGACGGAGGCGAAGAAGGCCAGGGCGACGATCACGCCGCTCACCGCGTGGTTGTCGACGTGGAGGTAGCGGGCGAGGAACGCGGGGCTGACGGAGGTGAACACCCCGAAGAGCGCGAACCCCACGAAGGACGCGATCGCCGCCGGGACGAACACCTTCCTGACCTGGGCCGGCAGGGCGGGGAGCTGCGACCGTACGGCTGTCATCGGCCGGCGCTCCCGGACGGTCTCGGGCAGGTACAGCAGGACCGCGGCGGAGAGGAGTACGAGGCCGAGATGGACGGCGAACGGGAGCACCAGGGGCTCGGGGGCGTACTCCGCGAGCAGTCCGGCGAGGAGGGGGCCGCATCCGAGGCCGCCCATGTTGGCGGCCGTCGCCACGAAGGTCGCCCGACTCCCGCCGCCGCGCGGGGCGAGCTCCATCACGTACGCGGTGGCTGCGCCGGTGAACAGGCCGACCGACACGCCCGAGAGCAGCCGTCCGCCGTACAGCCAGCCCACTCCGTCCGCCGAGAGGAAGCAGACGGCGCTGGCGGCGGAGAAGCCCAGGCCCCAGAGCAGGGTCGGCCGTCTGCCGATGGTGTCCGAGGCGTTGCCCGCGAGGAGCAGGACGGCGATGACCCCGAAGGCGTACACCGCGTAGACCACGGTCACGGTCAGCTCGGAGAACCCGAACTTCTCCTGATAGAGCGGGTAGAGCGGGGTCGGCAACGTGGTGCCGATCATGCATACGACGAACACGGCCCCGGCCAGCAGACAGCGGAGCCAGCCCTGACGTTCACCATCCATGCCGCCGACCGTATCCCCGCAGGCGTCCGCCCTCGCGGAGCGAATTGCAGGGCGGGCAAAGCGTGACTTTCCGG
This sequence comes from Streptomyces sp. NPDC001728, assembly GCF_040297565.1. NCBI lineage: Bacteria > Bacillati > Actinomycetota > Actinomycetes > Kitasatosporales > Streptomycetaceae > Streptomyces > Streptomyces sp. NPDC001728. Next base: position 364,191 of record NZ_JBEOZK010000004.1, on the reverse strand, counting down.
ACATTCCTAGAGGATGTCCGGCGTGCTCGCGCGTACGACGGCCTCCGCCGGGAGGAGCAGGCCCTGCGCCGGGGTTTCGGCCGGGTTCTCGACGGCGGTGATGAGCCGGTCGACGAGCGCGTCGGCGATCGTGGCCAGGGGCAGCCGCACGGTGGTCAGGGCGGGTTGCAGGAGGGTGCCGAGCGGGAGGTCGTTGAAGCCGGTGACGGCGATGTCGGAGCCGACGCCGAGGCCCGCCGAGCGGACGGCCTGATAGGCGGTCAGGGCGAGCCAGTCGCCCGCGCAGACCAGAGCGGTGGGGCGGTCGGGCCCCGCCAGCAGGCGCTGGACCGCTCGGGCGAGGGCTGTCGGTTCGTCGTCGGGGACGCTGACCTCGAAGCCGCCGTCGGGCGCCGCCGCCACGGCCTGGAGGAAGCCCGCCCGGCGGTCGGCGAGCCAGGGCAGGGAGGCCGCGGAGTTCACGTAGCAGATCCTGCGGTGCCCCTGCTCGACCAGCCGGTCGACGAGGTCGGCGGTGGCGGCGGCGGAGTCGATGTCCACCCAGTTCTGTGGGCGGCCGGGGGCGGTGCGGCCGAAGACGGCGAACGGGAAGCCCGCCTCGGCGAGCACGTCGACGCGCGGGTCGTCGTGGACGACGTCGGAGAGGACGAACCCGTCGATCTGGCGGGCGGCGATCAGTCCGTTGAAGGAGCGGGCGACCGCCTGGGCGCCCTGCCGGGGGTCGCAGCGGAACAGCAGGATGCGATGGCCGACCGCGTCGGCCGCCGTGACCAGCGCCTGGAGGAAGCCGCCCATCAGGGGGTTGGGGTCGGCCGGGTTGTCGGCGGGGGCGGGGTAGCCGAAGACCTTGCGGGTTCCGGTGCGCAGGCTGCGGGCCGACTGGTCGGGCTGGTATCCCAGCTCCTCGATCGCGGCGGTGACCCGGGCGAGGGTCGTGTCGCGCAGCCGGTGGGGGGCGTTGAGGGCGTTCGAGACGGTCTGGCGGGAGACCCCGGCCGTGCGTGCGACGTCCTCGATGGTCACCTGTCGAGCGGTCATCGTTCCTCTGGGGCGGTGGTCGGCGGGCTGGGGGCGGTGACCACCCCCAGCCCCCGGTCGTCAGTGCTCGCGGGTCAGGGTGAGCAGGCCACCGGTCGGCACGGTCACCGGGTTCACTCCGGCGACGAGGTCGAGCACGGTCTCGGACAGGATCTCACCACGGCAGTCCTGGACGCGGGCGAGGGCCCTTTCCGGGCGGCGGGCGGCGAGGAGTACGACGGGGTCGCTGTCCGCGTTGGCTACGAGCAGGGTCCACCGCCGTCGTCGGCCGGTGTTGTCGGCGTCGCTTTCGGGGGGCTGGTCGCCGTCGGCGTTCCCGTCCCGGTCGGCTCCGGCCAAGTCGCTTGCGTCCCGGTCGCTTCCGTCCGGGAGGGGTACCGGCAGGGGTGCGTAGCGGGCGACCACCGTGGTGTGTCCGTCGCTCGCCCGCACCTGCGGGTAGCCGAGGTCGGGGCGTGTGGGTGTCAGCTCGCCGAGCTGGAGCACGCCAGCGTGGCCGCGGAAGACTCCGAGCCAGAAGCGCAGGGTCGCGAGCTGCTCCGGGGTCTGGGCCGCCAGGTCGACCGAGATCTGCGGTACGGAGAACAGGGCGTTGACCAGGTGGACGGCGACGGCCTCGGGCCGCTCGGCCGCGTGCCACATGATCATGTCGGCGTGGACCGCGAGTGGTCCCGCGATGAGCCGGCAGTCGAGGGTGCCCTGCCGGTTCTGGGCGGGGCTGAGCGGGCAGTCGACGGTACGGATCATGGTGGCGTACGGCCAGAGGCCGGGGCTGACGTACGGCTGGCGGTGCTCGACGATCACGTCCGGCCTGGTCCGGCGGAGCCGGGCGTCGAGGTCGGCGAGCAGCCGGCTCACTCCCTCGTGGACGGTCGTGTGGTCGGCGCCGGACGGCGCGGGCGGCGGGTCCGCGACGGCGAACTGGTCGATGAAGTCGAGCTTCACGCCGTCCATGTCCCAGTCCTCGACTGCGCGGGAGATCTTGTCGATCAGGTACGCGCGTACCTCGGGGTGGCGGGGGTCGAGGACGGCCGCTTCCAGCTGGGGCACCTCGCGCAGGATCATCCCCTTGAAGCGGTCCCAGGCGTCGTTGTGGCGGCCTATGTACGGCACCGCGTACCAGAGGAGGTAGGCGAGGCCGAGCCGGTGGACCTCGGCGACGTGGGCCGCCGGGTCGGGGAAGGCCTCGGAGTTGGGCTCCCAGTCTCCGCAGTGGCCGTAGCCGCGGGTGCGGTCGGCGGTCTGCCAGCCGTCGTCGACGATGATGCTGTCGCAGCCGAGGTCCGCGGCGAGGGCGGCCTGGCGCTCCACGACGGCGGCATCGAGGTTCTGGTGGAGGCTGTACCAGGTGGAGTAGGCGGGCATGCGGGCGGCCGGGGCGACGCCGGGGTGGGTCGGGGCCGTGGGGTTGGGTCCGCCCGTGGGGTTCGTGTCGTGTGCGGGCCGGTCTTCGCGGCCCGGTCCCCGTGCGTCCTCTCCCCACCAGGTGGTCACGGCCTCCAGTGCTCTCGCGAAGTGGCGGTCGCCGAGGTCGATCCGGAGCCGCAGCGGCGGGCCGTCCGGGGTGAGGTCCTGCTCGACGGTGAAGGCGAACTCGCCGCTCTCCTCCACCACTCCGGCGCCCACGCGTACCGGCGCGGCCGTCTCCCCCGCCGCGGCGGTGCACAGGGACCGGTCGCCGGTGCCGATCAGGGCAGCGACGGGTGCGCCCAGGGCGAGCGAGACGGTCCGGGGGGCGGTCCAGGACGGCGGCAGCCAGCGGGAGGCGTTGGTGGCCGGGGACCAGTAGGCGGTGGCGTCGACGCAGGCGATCCGCCATTCGGCGCGGACCGTGGCCGCGGTCGCCACCGTGACCTCGACGAGCGCGACACCCTCCTCCGGCGTGGTGACGACGGCGTTCGGGCGGTCGCAGCCGAGCACGGTGAGGTGGACGGTGACCGGGGTGCCGGTGGTGTCGGACAGGCCGGTGGCCACGGGGTGGTGGGCGACGGTTTCGGGGGTCTCGTCGGCGGGGGTGTTCGGTCGCCAGGCCGGGACGGGCTGGGAAGGGACGGGCTGCGCCTGGTCGAGCCGGGGCTCGAGAGACTGAGTCGGATCCGTGGGCGCCGGATCCGTGCGCGCCGGATCCGTGCGCGCCGCTCCGGTGGGCGCGCCGGCGGGGTGGCGCGGTGCGGTGGTCACGGGGGTCACTCCTTGGTGGCTCCGGCCAGCAGGCCGGAGATGAACTGGCGTTGCAGTACGAGGAAGAGGGCCATCACGGGGATGGCCGCGATGGCGCTGGCCAGCAGCACCTGCGCGTAGTTGGTGGTCGAGAGGCCCTGCAGGGTGGCCGTCGCCACGGGCAGCGTGTACATCTCGGGGCTGCGCAGCGCGATCAGCGGCCAGACGAACTGGTTCCAGCCGCCGAGGAAGACGAACAGCGAGAGCGCGGCGATGATCGGGCGGTTGACGGGGATGACGATCCGCCAGAGGACGCGCAGCTCGCCCGCGCCGTCGACGCGGGCCGCGTCGAGGAGTTCGTCGGGCATGGAGCGCAGTGCCTGCCGCATCAGGAAGATGCCGAACGGGGTGACGAGTCCGGGCAGGATGACGGACTGGTACGAGTCGATCAGGCCCAGGTCCATCATCATCTGGAAGATCGGGATCAGCATGACCGTGTCGGGGATGACCAGGGTGCTGAGGAGGAGGACGAAGAACAGGTTGCGTCCGCGGAAGTCGAACTTGGCGAAGGCGTACCCCGCCAGGACGGACACGGTGACGGCGCCGAGGGTCTGGAGACCCGCCACGAGCACGGTGTTGAGCAGGACCCGGCCGAGTCCGATCGAGTCCTGGAGGCCCTGGAGGTTCTCCATGAGGTGGCCGCCCGGGAGCAGCTTCGGGGGCCATGAGAAGACGTCCTTGTCGTCCTGGGTGGCGGCCATGGCGAGCCAGTAGAACGGGCCGACGCAGAGCCCGAAGGCGCCCGCGAGCAGCAGGGTGAGGAGGGGACCTCGGGATTTCATCGGCGCTCTCCCATCAGGCGGACCTGCACGATGCCGAGCACGGAGACGAGCAGCGCGAGGGCGTAGGCGAGGGCGGAGGCGTAGCCGAAGTCGAAGTACTTGAAGCCGTTGTCGTAGAGGTACATGGTGACCGTGAGGGTGGCGTTGTCGGGGCCGCCGCCGGTGAGGACGTACGGCTCGTCGAAGAGCTGGAGGGTGCCGATGGTGGAGAGCACCACGGTGAGCAGGAGGATCGGCCGCAGCTGGGGCAGTGTGATGGAGAAGAAGCGGCGGATCGGGCCGGCTCCGTCGACCATGGCGGCCTCGTACAGTTCCTTGGGTACGCCCTGGAGTCCGGCGAGGTACATCACCGCGTTGTAGCCGGTGTAGTGCCAGGTGAGGACGAGGACGACACCGACGCGGGCCCAGAAGGGGCTGCCGAGCCAGTTCACCCGGTCGATGCCGACGAGGGAGAGGGCCCAGTTCATCAGTCCGGCGTCGCGGTTGAGGATGACGGAGAACATCACGCCGGCGGCGACGAGGCCGGTCAGTGACGGGACGAAGACGCCGAGCCGCCAGAGCGGGCGCAGCCAGACCTTGGCGGAGTTCAGGGCGAGGGCGACGAGCAGGGCGAGGCCGAGCATCAGCGGCACCTGGACGACGAGGATCAGCGCGGTGTTCTTGAGCGCGGTCCAGAAGAGGGGGTCGTCCAGGAGACGGCGGTAGTTGGCGAGGCCGGAGAATCGGCGGTCGTTGCCGTTGCCGGTGGTGAGGCTGATCCAGAAGGAGGCCGCGATGGGGTACGCCTTGAAGGTGGCGAACCCGAGGACCGCGGGCATGATCAGCAGGTACGGCACGGAGCTGCGGGTCAGCCGGCGGCGGCCGGAGCCGTGCTGACGGCGGCGGCCGAGGGGGGATCCGGCGGGGTGGCCGGGCTGGCCGGTGGAACCGGTGGACCCCGTGGTCTTGGCGGTCTTGGCGTGGACACGAGCCGCCCCGGTGTCCGTCGTCGTGGCGGCCGTCGTACCTGCCGTGGCCCGGGGGTTGTCGGGGGCGCGTTCGAAGGGGGTGACGGACATGGTCAGGCCGCCTGCTGACGGCCGGTCTGCTGGGCGAGCCGCGCGGCGGCGGCCTTGAGGGCGCCGGCCGGGTCGGCGCCCTTGAGGAGCACCTGGCTCTGGGCGTCGCTCGCGAGCTTGAGGGCTCGGCTGTAGTCGCTGGTGAAGTTGGTCGCCTCGGATCCGGAGGAGAGCGAATCGACGAGCGACTTCAGCACGCGCTGGCCGCCGTAGAAGGGGTGGGGCGCTTGGAACATCGGGTCCGCGTAAGCCGCCTTGAGGGCGGGGAAGACGCTGCCGGAGGTGTACATGCGGTTGATCTCGGCCGGCTTGGTCAGCGCGTGCTCGATGAAGCGCCAGGCGGCCTTGCGGCGCTTGCTGGTGGCGGAGACCGTGAGGTAGGTGGAGTTGACGATGGCGCTGCGTCCTCCCCCGGGGACGGCCGCCGGCGGCTGCATGACGCGCCACTTGCCGCTCTGGGCGGGGAACTTCTCGGCCATGTACCCCACGGCCCAGGCGGCCTCCGCGGCGGTGGCGAGCTTGCCCTGGCTGATCAGCCGCTTCCAGGTGCCCTGGCCCGCGGTGTCGGCGAGCAAGCCGCCGTCGTTGAGCCGCTTGATGACGGTGAGGGCCTTGACGGCCTCCGGGGAAGCGAGGGTGACCTTGCCCTCGTGGTCGAAGTAGAAGGCGCCCTGGAGCTGCATCAGGTTCTGGAAGAAGTCCATGTCCTGGGTGGTGCCCGGCTTGTCCAGCCCGATCAGCTGGGCGCCGGTGGCGGCCAGGATCTTCGGTCCGGCGGCGATCAGGTCGTCCCAGCTGGTGAGGGAGGCGGGGTCGACGTCGGCCTTCTCGAAGAAGTCGTGGCGGTAGAACAGGCCGAGGGGGTTGACCTCCCACGGCAGGGCGTGGACGGCTCTGTCCTTCCCTGTGACGGTCGGCCACAGGCCGTCGGCGAAAGCGTCCTTGTACCTGTCGGCGCCGAACCGGGACAGGTCGGCGATGCCCTCCGGGAACTTGTCCAGGTAGCCGGGCAGGTAGTCGACGCCGATGTGGAGGACGTCGGCGAGGCCCTTGCCGCCCGAGGCGAGGCCGACCGTGATCTTGTCCCAGATGGCCGGTTCGCCGACGTCCTGGATCTCCACCGTGATGCCCGGGTTGGCCCGCTCGAAGGAGGGCACGACGCCGCGCAGGGCCTCCGCCGCTGAGGTCCAGCTCCAGACGGTGATCTTCCCGCTGTCACCGTCGGCGCCGGAGGCGGCGCCGCCGGATCCTCCGCTGCCGCAGGCGGCGAGGCCGAGTCCGGCGGCGGAGGCGGTGGCGAGCTGGAGGAGGTGGCGGCGGCTCAGGTGGTGGGACATGTCGGCTCCTGGAGAGGGGTCGTGCGGTGGGTGAGGGTGCGCAGCGCGTAGGCGAGCAGGTCGGCCGCGGCGCCGGGGGTGGTGACATGGGGGGACATGCGGATCCACTCGCCTCGGCGGGTGGTGATCACACCGGCTGCTTCGAGCGACCGGTGGACGGTGGCGGGGTCGTGGCCCGGGAGGCGGAACGCCCCGATGCCGGCCCGTTCCCCGGGGCCGAGCCCGTCGAGGAGGACCTCGGCGCCGGCCCGCCGGGCGCGGTCGAGCAGTTCGGCGAGGGTGGTGCGGATACGGGCTCCGACGGCGGGCGGGCCGCCCTGGGCGAACAGGTCGACGACGACCGCGCCGAGGGCCGCGGCAGCCGGGAAGTCGGGGTTGGTGGCGAGGTGGGCGGCGGCCCCGGGCAGGGGTGGCGCCGGGTGCCGCGAGGCGAAGGGGTCCGTGACGCCGGCCCAGCCGCCGAGGCCGGGCGTCAGATGGTCGGCGCAGCGGTCTCGGATCATCAGGAGGGCGGCGCCCCAGCCTGCCCGCAGCCACTTCTGGGCGCCGCTGACGAGGATGTCGGCGGCGTCGGTTTCGAGCGGTACGGCGCCGAGTCCCTGGATGGCGTCGACGATCAGCAGGCGGTCGGGCCCGAGGACCTCTTTGAGGGCGCCGAGCGGGGCGACGTGCCCGGTGAGGGAGTCGACGGCGCTGACGGCGAGTGCGGTGACGTCGGGGGTGAGGTGGTGGCGCAGGAGGTCGGGGGTGATGTGGCGGTGCCGTACGAAGTCGGGGGCGGCGCCTGCGGGGCTTGGCCGGGAGGGGGCGCCGAGGTGGTCGGTCGGGCCGATGATGCGGACGTCCGGGCCGCCGCGGCCGGAGAAGCGCAGCCACGGGTAGAGGTTGGCGGGGAACTCGCCGCGGGGCACCAGGAGGGTGCCGGGTCCGCGCAGTGCGGCTGCGACGGTGAAGAGGCCGTTGCTGGTCGACGGCGCGAAGGCGATCTCGTGGGGGCGGGCGTCGAGCAGGCGGCCCGCGACGTCCCGTGCGGCGTCGCTCAGCGCGAACATCCGGTCCAGGTCAGCGGGGGCCGCGCGGGTGGCCAGCGCGGTCGTGGCGGCCAGCGCGGCGGCGGCCGGCCGCGACAGCGGGCCGACGCGCGCATGGTCGAGGTAGCCCTCCGCGGGTCCCTGAGGAGCCTGGAGAGCATGAATTTGATCGTTCAAAATTTGCCTTAACAGAAGGTTTCCAGCAGCTGTCTCCGGATTTGAAGGTTCACATTAGGGCGGAGGCGGCGAGCCGACAAGGGTTCGGACGGCACAGAATCCCCCGCCGGCGTCGCCGCGCTCGTACCGGTCGCCCTACGGCGCCGAAGGCGGTGTCCAGGACGGGTTGCGGCCGCTCAGGCCCACCGTGCGGTCCAGCAGGGGGGCGGCGGCCGGGACCAAGACGACGGGGCCGAAGATGCCGCCACCTCGGTCCCCTTCCTCCGCCGCCGCCTTCAGGAACGCGTGCGAGGCACGCAGGGCCGTCAGGTCGGGTGCGTACTCCTGGCCCGTGGCCCTGGCCAGGTCCCAGCCGTGGACCACCAGTTCGTCGACGGCCACCACGCCCGCGATCTCTCCGGGCAGATCCACGCCGCCCGCACGGGTCATGCCCGTCCAGGCGGCCGGGTCCCGCCAGGCGTCCGCCAGTTCGTCCAGGACCCGGGGCAGTTCCACGCGCCAGTCGGCGGGCAGCGCCGGCCTGGCGGAGCCGGGGGCCGAGTTCGTCGTCGTGCCCAGCTCCTTGCGCGCCGCGTCACGGAACGCGGCGGCCAGGCCCGTCAGATGGCCCAGCAGTTCACCGACCTCGTAGTCCGGGCAGGGCGTTCGGTCGGAGAGCCGAGCGTCCGTGACGCCCGCCGCGAGGCGGGCCACGATCCTGGCCTGCGGTCCGAGGTCGAAGGTCGCCGTGTCGGTCATCTGCCGCTCCTTGGAGTGTGACGGTTCCGGAGGGTGGACCGGCGACGGCACCCGAACTCATCGGTCGGCGGGACGCGAGCTTCCCCGGGGCCGGGGAACACCGGGTCGCCCCCTCCGACGCGCCCCTCGGCCTCTGCTGCCGTCAGCCCTCGTCCGCCAGTGCCGAGAGACCCTTGGCCAGGTCCTCGGGGTTCATGACCGGCGAGTAGTGGATCTTGGCGTCCAGCCCGAGGAAGAAGGGCTCCGAGACCTTCGGCAGCTGGGAGGGCTCGACCAGGTCGAAGAAGATGTACGCCGTCCGACAGCCGTTCTCCACCGTGAAGTACGCGGCCTCGGGCTTGAGCGCCTCCATGGAGCTCTCCATCGCCTTCTGCAGGGTCCCCTGCCGGATGGCCTCGTTGGAGGCCTTGGTGTCCATTTCAACCTTCAGCAGCATGCGCATGATGCGGCCTTTCCCGACCGGGCAGGCGCTCCGTGCGGTACGCCCACAAGCCCCGGACGCTCCCTTCCAGCGTCCTCCTTCCCCATCGGACGGACCACTCGACGGACCGGCCCGCGCGCCGATTCATGGGGGCGCGTCCCCGGCGGCCCGGGTCAGCCGGTCGTGCGCCCCGGAGCGGAGGTGCGGGCCGCCGCGAGCAGCGTTTCCCGGTCCACGAGTTTGACGCGCGGGCGTCCCTGGCGGCGGCCCGCCGCGCGTTCGGCCTCGTCGATCGCCCGCCAGCCGTCGAGGCCGAGGGCGTCCCCGAGGTCCGAGGGGGCCGGCGCCGGGGCGGTGAGCCGGCCGGCTTCCCAGTCGTCGAGGAGCACGGCGACCGTCTCCTCCGCGCAGGACTTGTTGGTTCCGATGAAGCCCGTGGGGCCCCGTTTGATCCAGCCAGCCACGTAGACGCCGGGCTCGACGCGGCCCCGCTCGTGGGGCACCGTGCCGGTCGTCCCGTCGAACGGGAGCCCTGGGACCGGTTCGGCGCGGTAGCCGATCGCGCGCAGGACGAGTGACGCCCCGAGGGTCTCGGTGTCCTGGGTGGGTACCGCGCGTACGGTTCCGTCCTCGGTGCTCAGTGCGGTGCGTGCCACGGTCAGACCGGTCACCCGGTCGTCGCCGACGATCCGCGTCGGCGTGGTCAGAAAGCGGAGGACCATGCGGCGCCGTCCCGGCACACGGGGGCGGGCCGCGAGTTCGGCCAGCACCTTCGTCTTGGGCGTGGCGTCGGCGGGGACGTCCGCCGGCCAGCCCGCGACGACGACGTCGATGCCGTCGAGGGCGGCGACCGCCAGCAGCTCCGGCAGGGTGAACGCGGCCTGCGCCGGTCCACGGCGTCCGAGTACCACGACCTCCCGCACGCGGCTCGCGCGCAGCGCGGCGAGGGCGCGGTCGGAGATGTCGGTGTGCGCGAGCGTCTCGGGATCGGCGGTGAGCACCCGCGCCGCATCCAGGGCCACGTTGCCGTTGCCGACGACGACGGCGCGTTCGCCGTCCAGCGGGTAGGTGGCGGTGCTGTGGTCGGGGTGGCCGTTGTACCAGGCGACGAAGTCGGTGGCGGAGGCGCTGCCGGGCAGTTCCTCGCCTTCGATGCCGAGCCGCCGGTCCGTGGCCGCGCCCACGGCGTAGACCACGGCGTGGTGGTCGCGGACCAGGTCCTCGTGGTGGAGGTCGCGGCCTATCTCCGTGTCGAGGCGGTAGGTGAATCCGGGCTGGTCCTCGATGGCGCGGAAGAGCCCGGCGACGCGCTTGGTGTCCTGGTGGTCGGGTGCCACCCCGGCTCGGGCGAGCCCGTACGGGGTGGGCAGCCGGTCGTGGACGGTCACGCTCACCCCCGGGTGCCGCAGCAGCTCGTCGGCGGCGAACAGGCCCGCGGGTCCCGCGCCGACGACGGCGACCCTCAACCCGTTCGCCTCCACCCGGCGTTGGGGCGGCACGAGGGCCATGGGGGTGCGGTCGGGGTGCGGGTCGGAGGCGTAGTAGGCGCGGTTCAGTTCCAGGAAGGGCAGTTCCGCCTCGGTGAGCCGGGTGTGCGGCTTCAGCGCGTCCACCGGGCAGGCCGTGGTGCAGGCCCCGCAGTCGACGCAGGTGCGGGGATCGACGTACAGCATCTCGGTCTGTCCGAAACCGGGTTCGCCGGGGGCGGGGTGGATGCAGTTGACCGGGCAGGCCAGCACGCACGAGGCGTCGGCACAGCACGAGCGGGTGACGACGTAGGGCATGGGGAGTGGTTCTCCGTTCATGGGTGGCCGGTGTCGTCGGCGCGTCGGGCGGGACTTTCCGGGCACTGCCCAGGGGTGTCTTGTCGATCGGGCCGGATCAGGGCCCACGAGCCCTGCATGATCCGCCGGACAGGCCCTAGACGGTCAGCCGGGAGGGTTCGCCCCGGTAGCGGGACGGGCGGCCGTCGATGCGGAGCGCCTTCCAGACCGGGCGCGACGCCTTGTTCATCAGGCCGATGTCCTCGGCGAGCGTGCGGACGTCGGCGAAGAGGTCGCGCAGCAGCTTCTCGCCCTCGGGCGACTTCCAGAAGATGTCCTTGATCACCCAGTGGGGCACGCCGATCGCCTCGGCGGTCTTCCGGTCGGGGACCACGATGACGTCCCCCAGGACGCGCATGATCAACGGGAAGGCGATCGACAGGGCACCCTTGCGCGCCCTGCCGAAGCCGGGGACCTTCGCGCGCAGGAACTCGTGGGCGAAGGAGATGTGACGGGCCTCCTCGGCCACGTGGATCTGCATGAGGCGTCGCATGAGCGGGTGCATGTCCTCGCCGCTGCGCAGGATCGCCTTCTGGAGGTGGTCGATGGGCTCCTCGCCGGCGAGGACGCCGGTGAAGAACGACTCGGGGACGAGGGAGCCGGCGAGCGGCAGGAAGCGGCTCATCACGCGGAAGGAACGCCGGCCGCCGGGCACGTCGGCGCCCGAGCGGTTCACGAACTCCTGGAACATCTGGGTGTGGTGGCACTCCTCGGTGACCTCGTGGGTGAGGTAGCGGAACTCCGGGTTCTGGTTCCGTAGCGCGAAGAGGTAGTCCATCACCCCGCGGATCAGGACGTTCTCGAACTGCATGCCCACCTTGACGATGTTGGCGTACCGCCAGAGGCCGATCCTCGCCCGGACCTCCAGGGGCTGTTCCCGGTACCACGGGTGTCCGCCGAGGGGGTCGGCGGCCGGGAGGACCCAGCGGGGGTCCGTCGGGTCGATGGCGTGGTCGGGGTTGTCCCAGTCGATGTCGGTGAACGCGTCGAAGTGGATGTGCACCGAGGCTTCGGACAGGGTCTGAAGCCTCTCGTGGTAGGTCTCTCGGCCGGTCGTCATCGTCCTTGTCCTCACCCTCGTCACCCTCGTGCCGGTGATCGTCCCTGTGCCTGCGACTGTGCCTGTGCTGTTTCCGGGGTCGTACGGTCGAAGCGGAGCGCCCGGTCCTCGATCGGGGAGCGGCTCAGGGCGCGGCGGTCGCGGTAGTAGTCGTTCCGGATCCGCCACGGGTCACGGGTGCCCTGGCGGGGCATGATCGTGTCGCCGCGCGCGATGTATCCGGAGGCCAGCGACTCCCCCATGACGGACACCGTGGAGCGGTCGGCCTCGGCGGCGACGGGGGTGACGCTGGTGTGTCCGTGCCGGTCCATGTGCGCGAGCAGCCTGCTGACGTAGCCGCTGGCGAGGTCGGCCTTGAGGGTCCAGGAGGCGTTGGTGTAGCCGATGATCATCGCCAGGTTGGGCACGCCGTCGAGCATCACCCCCTTGTAGAGGAGGTGGTCGCGGGTGACGACGGGCTTCCCGTCGACCGCCATCTGCATGCCTCCGGCGAGCTGCATCCGCAGGCCGGTGGCCGTGACGACGATGTCGGCGGGGATCTCCTCGCCGGACCCGACTTTGACGCCGGTCTCCGTGAACGTCTCGATGTGGTCGGTGACGACGGACGCCCTGCCGCTCCTGAGCGTCGTGAAGAGGTCGCCGCCCGGCACGACGCAGAGCCGCTGGTCCCAGGGCTTGTACGCGGGGGTGAAGTGGCGCATGTCGACGCTCTTGCCGAGACGTGCGCGCACCCCGGCGAGGAGGATCCGGCGCATGGTCCGGGGCGCCTTGCGGGAGAGCGCGTACAGGCCGCGCTGGAGCGCGATGTTGCGGGCGCGCCCGATCCGGTGGACGAGCCGCGCGGGGACGCGCAGCCGGCGCAGGACGACCGAGACCGGGTCGTCGGCGGGCAGCGCCATGATGTACGTGGGTGAGCGCTGGAGCATGGTGACGTGGGCGGCGGCGCCGGCCATCGCGGGTACGAGGGTGATGGCGGTGGCGCCGCTGCCGATGACGACCACGCGCTTGCCGGTGTGGTCGAGGTCCTCGGGCCAGTGCTGGGGGTGCAGGAACGTGCCGCCGAAGCGTTCTTCGCCGGGGAACTCCGGTCGGTGGCCCGCGTCGTAGTCGTAGTAGCCGGTGGCGCCGACGAGGAAGCGGGCGGTGCGGACCTCGGTCGCCCCGGTGGTCTCGTCCACGGTCTCGACGGTCCAGCGCCCCTCGTCGCTCGACCAGTCCGCCCGGACGGCCCTGCGGCCGAAGAGGATGCGGTCGCCGACACCGTGTTCCTCGGCCGTCGCCCGGACGTAGCGGCGGATGTCCGAGCCGTCGGCGAGCACCTTGGTGCCGTGCCAGGCACGGAAGCCGTAGCCGAAGGTGTACATGTCCGAGTCGGAGCGGATGCCCGGGTAGCGGAACAGGTCCCAGGTGCCGCCGATCGCGGCGCGCCGTTCGAGGACGGCGTAGGTGGTGCCGGGGTTGCCGGTCTCCAGGTGGCAGGCGGCGCTGACGCCGGAGAGGCCCGCGCCGATGATCAGCACGTCGACGTGTTCGTACTCCATGTCCATCCCCCCTCTGTCGCCGACCGGCACGTGTCTCGTGGCGGGCGGTGCGGCGCGGGACCGGCGCCGCGGCCTCCGGGTGCGTTCCTACGGTACGGAGGTGGAGCGGCCGGCCCTGGGTCGGTGGGAACTCCCAGGCCGGTGGGAACTCCCGGGCCGGTGGGAACTCCCGGGCCGGTGGGAACTCCCGGGCCGGTAACGGGAATTTACCTGTGTCACCGCGTCCAGGGTACCGACGGTAACGTGATCTGCGCCACCCCCTTGCGGAACGGGGAGCCCAGGGTCGCGCCGGGCCCGCCGGGTACGATCCACGCCGTGGCGGAGAGACACATGCGCAACGACGGCAGGCCGGACGGCCGGGACACCCGCTGGACCGGCCACCGCGCCGAGCGGCGCGAGCGGATCCTCACGGCCGCACTCACCGTCATCTCCCGCGAGGGCACGTCGGTCAGCGTCGCGGCGATCGGCGCCGAGGCCGGGATGCCCCGCTCCGTCGTCTACCGGATCTTCCCCGGCCGCGAGGATCTGGACGAGCGGATCCGGGCCCGCATCCTCGACGACCTGATGGCCGCGCTGTCCCCCGCGCTCGACCCGAAGGGCACCATCCGGGGGGCGATCGAGCTCGCGGCGAGCACATACGTGGGCTGGGTGGCGGAGCACCCTCGGCTCCATCAGTTCCTCGGCACGGGCCCGCAGGGGCTTCCCGTCACCGGCTCCCCCGCCGTGACGGGTACGCGCACCGCCGTCGCGCGCGACCTGGCGCGGCTCCTGGACTCGTACGCCGTCCAGTTGCTCGACGGGGGGCGGGCGCCGGCGGGTTTCAGCCTCAACCTGGCGTTCGGCATGGTCGGGCTGGTGGACGGGGTCGTCAACCACTGGGCCGCCCATCCCGGGACGCGAAGCTCCCTCGACGACCTGACGCACTTTCTGAGCGACGCGCTGTGGGGCATCCTCTCGGCGGCCACGCCACGGCTGGGGCTGCGGCTCGACCCGGACCAGCCGATCGGGCCGAATCCGGAGGTGCCGCCCGGCACTCCCCCGCTGTCGGAGAGCCGGGCGGGCGGAGCGGGGCGGCGCTGACCGGGCCGATCGGGGCCACGGCGGCCGGGATGGGGGCCGGTCAGGGCGGGGCGGCGCGGAATCGGGGGCGGCCGGGGCGATCGAGGCCCTCGACGAGGCCCGGATCAGGATCCGGCCGACCACCCACTCCGAGGAGTCCCACCTCGCCCTCACTCGCGACCTGTTGGCGAAGGTCCTGTTCGCCCGGCGCACCGAGTGAATCCGCGCCGACGGGAGCGACGAGTAAACAGGTGTGCGATTGCCGGTCGCGCGTGATAGTCACTACCTCCACGGGGAGGGTGATCACTGGCCTCCCCGCTCGGACACTGCAAGGGGTGGGGACATGGCGTTGCTGGGTGACTGGGGGGTCACGCTGGGGAAATGGGCTGGACGGCCCCCCGCGCGCGTGGAGAAGGACTCCGGCGATCCCACCGTACGACAGGTGCGGGAGGCCGCCGAGGCGGCGGACTGGGCGACGGTGCGGGAGGTGCTGGAAGAGCGTCCCGAGAGCGAGGGCCGCGTGAGCCTGCTGTGGGCCGTCGGCGAGACCGCCGGGGCGGAGCGCTGGCTCTCGCGCGCCGTCGAAGCGGAACCGGAAGCGCCGCTCCCTCGACTCGTGGCCGGAATCCGTCAGATCAACTGGGGCTGGGAAGCACGTACCTCGGCCCGCGCCTCGCAGGTCTCGCGCGAGCAGTTCGAGGTGTTCCATTCCCGTCTGCGCACCGCGGAGGAATGGCTGTACGAGGTCGCCGAGCGCGAGCCCGGGTGGGTCTCCCCCTGGTACGCCCTCCAGGTGACCGGACGCGGCCTCGAAGTGGGCCAGGTCATGGCACGGCGCCGTTTCGAGGCGACCGTGCGGCGCGACCCCCAGCATCTGCAGGCGCACCAGCAGCAGTTGCAGCAGGTCTGCGACAAGTGGGGCGGTTCGCACGAGGAGATGCACGCCTTCGCCCGCGACGCCGCCTTCGGCGCCCCCGGCGGCACGCTGCTCGGCCAGCTCGTCGCCGTCGCCCACATCGAGGAGTGGCTCTCGCTCGACTCGGGGCCGGACGCCGCGTACATCCGTCGCGACGATGTGAAGGCCTCCCTGCACCGGGCCGCCGAGCACTCCTACCGGCATCCCGACTTCGTCCGCAGCGGCGGCTGGACCCAGGTCCTCAACACCTTCGCCATGGCCTTCTCCCTCGCGGGCGAGCCCTCCGCCGCCCGCGAGTGCTTCCGGGCCACCGAGGGCCGTGTCACCGAGTTCCCCTGGTACTACCTGGACGGGTCCGAACCCGCCGCCGCCTACCGAAAGCTCCGGTCCGCGGCCGGGCGCTGAGACGCCCACGGGGCCGGGCACACGCGCCTCCCGCCCGGCCCCCGTCGTCGGCGCGCTCCCGCGCACCACGCCCGACCACTCCCGTCCGTCCCGTCGCCGGCGCCCTCAACGCGCCGGCGCGACCACCGAAAGACTCCGCCAGGTGCCCCACTCCGAATCCGCTCACACCTTCCAGGTCGACCTGCGCGGTCTGGTCGACCTGCTCTCCCACCACCTCTACTCCAGCCCTCGCGTCTATCTGCGCGAGCTGCTCCAGAACGCCGTGGACGCCATCACCGCACGGCAGGCCCTCGACCCCTCCGCGCCCGGCACCATCACCGTGCGCACCGGTGACACCCTGACCGTCACGGACAGCGGCGTCGGTCTGACCGAGGCCGATGTCCACCGCTTCCTCGCCACCATCGGACGCAGTTCGAAGCGCACCCCCGACGGCGTGCTCGACGGCCCCGGGCTCGACGCCGCCCGGGGCGACTTCATCGGCCAGTTCGGCATCGGGCTGCTCGCCTGCTTCGTCGTGGCCGACGAGATCACGGTGCTCAGCCGGTCCGCGAAGGACCCGTCGGCCCCCGCCGTGGAGTGGCGCGGCCACTCCGACGGCCGCTACACGATCCGGGCCCTGCCCGCCTCCGCCGTGCCCGAGCCGGGCACCACCGTCCGGCTCACCCCGCGCGCCGACAACGCCGAGTGGACGCACCCGGACCGGGTCGTGTCCCTGGCCCGGCACTACGGCGGCCTCCTGCGGCACGAGGTCACCGTCGTCGACCAGCGCGGCACCGGACACCGCGTCAACGAGGCGCCGCCGTGGGACCGCACCCACCGCTCCCCGCTCGCCCGGCGCGAGGCGATGACCGCGTACTGCCGCGAGCTCTTCGACTTCACGCCGCTCGACGCGATCGAGCTGGACCTGCCGGCGGCCGGACTGCGCGGCGTCGCCTACGTCCTCCCCACGGCCGTGAGCCCGGCACAGCGCAGGGGGCACCGCGTCCACCTCAAGGGCATGCTGCTCACCGACCAGGCGCACGAACTGCTGCCGGAGTGGGCCTTCTTCGTACGCTGCGTGGTCGACACCACGAGCCTGCGGCCGACCGCGTCGCGGGAGGCGCTGTACGAGGACGGCACCCTGTCGGCCGTACGGGACGCCCTGGGCGAGCGGATCCGTGACTGGCTCACCGGGCTCGCCGCCAGCGATCCGTCGCTGCTGCACCGCTTCATCGACACCCACCACCTCGCGGTCAAGGCGCTCGCCCGGCACGACGACGAGCTGTTGCGCATCGTGCTGCCGTGGCTGCCGTTCGAGACGACCGACGGCAACGTCACGCTGGAGGAGTTCGCCCGGACGCACCCGACGCTGCTGGTCACCCGCAGCGTGGAGGAGTTCCGCCAGGTCGCGCCGATCGCGGCGGCGGCCGGCCTGGGCGTCGTCAACGGCGGGTACACCTACGACCGCGACCTGGTGCTGCGGCTTCCCGAGATCCGCCCCGGCACGGCCGTCACGGACCTCGATCCGGCGACCCTCACCGCCCATCTCGACGCCGTGGACCCGGCCGCCGAGCTGCGGGCCGCCGCGTTCCTCTCCCTGGCCAGGGAGACGATCGCCGTCCACGACTGCGATGTCGTCCTGCGGGACTTCCAGCCGGTGACCGCGCCCGCGCTGCTCCTCGACAACCGGGAGGCGCGGCACGAGCGGACCAGGTCGAGCATGGCCGCCGACAGCGACGGCCTCTGGGCCGACATCCTCGGCTCCCTGCGCCACGAGACCCCCCGGGCCCAGCTGGTCCTGAACCATCTCAACCCGCTGGTCCGGCAGGCGATCACGATCTCCGAGCGCGGGCTCGCCGTCACCACCGCCGAGGCCCTGTACGGCCAGGCCCTGCTGCTCAGCCGCCGCCCGCTCCGGGCGAGCGAGAGCGCCCTGCTCAACCGGGCCTTCATCGGCCTGCTCACCCACGCCATGCACGACCCCGACACGGCGGCGCCCGGCTCCGAGCCCCGGAAGGAACTGTAGATGCTGGACACCCCCGAGGCCGTCGTCGAGGCGCTGCGCGAGAACGACGAGCGCCCCCACGGTCTGCCGCGCACCGTGACCGCCGAGGAGCTGGTCGAGGCCGCCGAGGTCTTCGAGAAGCCCGATGTCCTGGTCACGGCCCTGCTGGAACTGATGGCGGCGTACGAGTTCACCGGTGAGCACCGCAAGTCGCCCGTGGTCTTCGCCCGGCTGCTGAAGCTGTGGGACACGGCCCCCGAGGCGTTCAGCGACTGGGAGACGCACCAGATCTTCTGGCGCTTCAAGTGGGTGACGACCTCGCTGCTCCAGGTCCCCGAGCTGCCGCTGACCGCCGTGCGCGGCTGGGTCGGGCAGATGCGCGAGCGGTACGCGGCGGCCGGGCACGGCATGCAGCCCGTCGCCGCGATGGGCTACCACCTCGCGTCCCACACGGGCACGGACGTCGCCGACGCGTACGACCTGTGGGTGACCCGGCCACGTACGCATCTCAGCGACTGCGAGGCCTGCGAGACCCGGCACCTCGCCCGGTACCGGACGGCGTCGGGCGACGACGCCGGGGCGCTCGACATCTGGCGGCCGGTCCTCGGCGGGGCCCAGAGCTGCACCGAGGAACCGCAGGTGAGCCAGGCGTACGCCCTGCTTCCGCTGTTGCGCCTCGGCCGGCTGGACGAGGCCCGCTCGCACCATCTCACCGGATACCGGCGGGTCCGGGGCAACACCGGCACGCAGGAGGAGGTCGGCCTGCACCTGGAGTTCTGCGCGCTCTCGCGGAACGAGGGCCGGGGCCTGGAGATCCTCGCGGAGAACCGTCCGCTGTTCGAGGCGACCGGCGCCCCGCTGGCGCACCTGGAGTTCCTCACCGGAGTCGAGGTGCTCGCCGTCCGGCTCGTCGAGGACGGGCACACGGACACGCCGGTGGCCGGCCCGCCCGGGCGGAACTGGACCGCGGGGACGCTCACCGCGCACGTCCGGGCCGAGGGCGACCGGCTCGCCGCCGCCTTCGACGCGCGCAACGGGACGCCGGCCGTGGGCGATCGGCGCCGGGCGCGTCTCGCCCGGCGGCCCCTGCTCGACGAGCCGCTGCCGCTGGGACTGCGTACGGCCGCCTCGCCGGGTTCGGCGGCTCCTGCGGCCTCGGTGAGGTCCGCGGCCGAGGTGGCCGAGGTGGTGGCGCCGGCCGGGACGAACGTTCCCGAGGACTTCTTCGAGCTGGTGACGGAGGCGCGTCGGCTGTCGCTGCTGGGGCATCCCGGGTCCACCCGGCTCTGGAAGCACGTCGCGGAGCGTTTCGCCGACGGCGGGACCACCTACGACGACCGGCTCGGCCCCGAGGACCGGCTGCGTGCGACGCTCGCCGAGCAGCGCGCGTACCAGCTCTCCGGGGAGAAGCGCGAGGCGGAGAGCATCGCCGAACTCGACCGTGCCACCGAGCTGTTCGAGCGGCTCTCGATGCCGTGGCACGCGCTGTCCACGCGGACGCGCGCGCTGGCGTGGGCGTCCGCGTCCGACGACGCCGAGGACCGTGCGGCGGCGGACGGCGCGGACACCGTGCCCGCCGACGGCACCCCGCGGAAGGACGCGGAGGCGCTCAGGGCCGCCCTCGACGCGGCTCTGGGCGAGGCCGAACAGCTGAAGGCCGAGGTGCCGTTCACGGGTGACCCGCTCGGCGAGGCGGAGGCGTCGTCCGGGGCCGATCTGGCGCAGGAACGCGTACTGGCCTACCTCGTCGTGCTGTACGCCGCGGCCTTCGCCGCCTACCACGAGGTGCACCGGCAGCTGCCCGACGCCTCCGAGGCCACGTGGGAGCGGTTCGAGGAGGCTGCCCGTACGCTGCGTACGGAGTCGGAGCGTCTCTCCCTGCCCCATCACACGGCCCGGGCACGCGAGTTCGTCGCGGACCTGGCGCTGCGGCGCGGGGACACGGTCCTGGCCGAGTCCGAACTGCGTGCGGCACTCCAGCACATCGAGGACTCCGGGCGGCCCTGGCGCGGTTCCCGCCCGCGCGCGCTGCTCGCGCAGGTCCTGCTCACCCAGGACGGGGCGGCGGAGGCCTCGGAGCTGCTGCACCGGTCGATCGCGGACGCGGTCCGCTACGACGACGTGGAGTTCCCGCTCGCGCCGACGTACTCGCTGCTCGGCCACGCCGCCTCGCACCTCGGGGACTCCGCCGGCGCGGTCCGCCATCTGTCCGAGGCCGCCGCGCGGTTCGACCAGGACGGGGAGCGCGAGGCGGCGACCGACGTACGGCTCCAGCTCGCCGACGTGCTCGCGCGCGGGGGGCAGCAGGCGGACGCGGTCGCCGTGCTGGAGTCCGTGCTCTCCGACGAGGCCGCCCCTTCGCTCGACGAGCGCATGCTGGCCCAGGCCCGGCTGAACCTGGCCCGGGGACTGCGGGAGCTGGAGGAGTTCCTGCCGGCCGCCGAGGAGTTCCTGCGGCTCGCGGACACCGTGGCCACGTGGGAGGGCGATCGCTCGATCCACACGCTGGTCGCCGCCGACGCGGCGACGGCCCTGGCGATGGGCGGCCGTTGGGAGGCGGCCGAACTGGCGTACGCGCGCGCCGTCGCGTCGCACGCCGAGGCGCCGAACCCCTCCCTGATCATCCACATGATGCGCGAGTTCGCCCGTCTCACCGTGATGGCGAGGGAGGCGGAGGGCGTGGACGCGGCGCTGCGGTACCTGGATGAGGCCGACGCCGTCCTCGCAGCCGTGCCGGAGGGCGGGGAGGGCACGGAGGAGTTCGCGTCCTGGTACGAGAGCGGCGAGGTGCACTACCGCCGGTCCCGGGTCCTGGCGGAGGCGGACCGTTTCGAGGAGGCCCTGGCCGAGGCGGAGGCCGCTGTCGCCGACCACGAGCGCGGCGGGCCGCGCGGTGAGCTTCCGCGCGCCGAGGCGGTCCGGTTCGCGGCGCTCGTCGAGGGGAACGGCCTGGGGCGGTTCCAGGGGGCCGTCGCCAGGCTCACGACGGCGGCGGAACGCTGCCGGAAGGCGGACCTCATGGAGGCCGCCGGGATTCTCGACTCGCTGCGCCGGGATCTGTCGTCGCGCCATTAGGGGCGAGCGGGGGCCGAAGCGGGGCCCGGCTCCGGGCAGCCGGCCCGTCAGCCGTCTCCGGGACCTCGTGGGTCCCGGAGACGGCCCCCGGTCGTCACCGTCTCGGGAAAGTTCGCAGGAACCCCTTCTCAGGCGCGGGTCCACCAAGAAGCATGATCCGGGGAGTGCCCGACCGAAGGAGGGTCCAATTGCGCGGCTACGGCGGCGTGCTCGTCGGCAGTCTGTTGCTCGCGCTGGTCAGCGGGCTGACCGGTCCGGCCTTCCTCCTCGTGGCGTACATCGCCTGGGCGGAGGGCGCCGACCCGGTCTGGGTGGTGGCCGCTGCCGCCGTGGGCCTCGTGGGTACGGCCATGATCCCCGTCTCGGCCGTGAAGGCGGCGCGCAAGCGGTTCCCGAGGATCACCTCCGGGGACCGCGCGAGCGAGCGGGGCGAGGCGTACGGGCCGGACAGCTTCGTGGTGTGGGCCCCGCGCTCCGGGCCGGGTCCGCTGGACGCGCGGCTGGTACGGGCGGATGTCCTGGAGGCGTCGTTCGTACGGTACGACCCGGACACGGAGGCCACGTACACCACGTACGTCGGCGACAACGACCCCTCGGAGGTCAAGCCGACGATCGGGCTGCGGCTCCGGGTGCACGACAACGGGGGGCGCGAAGGGGCGGAGTTCGGGGTCTTCGAGATCACCGAGGAGGTGCGCGTGCCGCCCCTGTGCCTGTCGGCGGTCACCGCGGGCCGGCTGGCCGTGCTCGTCGCGGACGCACCCCTCGCCGCCACCGATCCACCCGGCCGGAGGCCCGTGCCGCAGATCAGCGTCCTGTGGCCGCGCAGTCTGCTGCTCGCGGGGACGCGGACCTGCCGGGTGATCGGCCTGGACGGGGAGCTGACCGACGTGACCCGGCGGTCCCGGCGGCAGCTGGAGCAGATGCGCGTCTCGTGGTCGGTCGGCGGTGTCGTCATGGACGGCGACGTGATCGACCTCCGACGGCTGGACCCGGACACGGCGGCCCGTTACGCGGCCCTGGCGCACGGTCCCGGCGAGGAACGGGCGCCGGTGACCGCGCCGGGCGAGGAGGCCCGTCGGCTCGTGGAGTTCCTGCCCGGTCCCGGGGGCGCGTTCGGCTCCGTCGGCCGGCGGTGGTCCCGGCGGGGCGGCCGGCTGGTGCGGGCCCGGTTCCTGAGGATGTGCGGCACGACGACCTTCCAGGCGCACGGTCCGCGCCTGGACACCCTGATCCGGGTCGGTCCGGCGGACGGTGTTCCCGAGTTCGACGCGGAGCGGCGGGTCACGGTGCCGATGAACTACCTGGCGCTGCTCCACCACACCCGGGACGTGGTCCTCCGGGTGAGTCCGAACGGCCGCTCGTACGACGTCGACTGGCCCCGTACCAACCTGCTCGCCGGTGTCACCCCGGCGAAGGTCGTCACCCCCGACGGCCGGGAGCTCACGCTTCCCGTCCGCTCGGAGGCCCTCTGGCCGCTGATGAACCTTCTCGCCGGCCGGGCCGTCTCGGTCCCGGGCGCCGTCCTGGACCTGCGTCGGCCCCGGATGCGCGGGGTGGCGGACGATGTGATGGAGATCGTACGGGCCACGGGAGCGGACGTGGACGCGGCGCGGCTCCCGTAGCGGGGCCGCTACTGGCCGACCCGTCCGTCCACGCACTCCCGCAGCAGGTCGGCATGCCCGCAGTGACGGGCGTACTCCTCGATCCGGTGCACCATCAGCTCGCGCACCGCGATCCGCTCCCTCCCCAGGCGCGCGCCCAGATCCGGGTGCTCGGCCAGCGTGGTGTCCACCAGGGCCTGTTCGCGCTCCAGGTCGGCGAACGCCTCGTCGACCAGGGACTCTTCGGCGAGGGCTCCGTGGAAGTCCGCGTCCTTCGGGCCGTAGATCTTCGGAAGCGGTTCGCCGTCGGTGATCCAGTTGAACCAGTCCCGTTCGGCCTCGGCGAGATGCCGGACCAGACCGAGCAGCGACATCGTGGACGGCGGGACGGAGCGACGGGCCAGCTGCTCCGCGTCCAGGCCCTCGCACTTCATTCGCAAGGTGAACCGATAGCCCGTCAGGAAGTCGAGGAGCGTGGCGATCTCACCCTCGGGAGGGGGCCCCTCCTGCTCGCGGGGGTCGTCGTCCGGGTCGACCCACATGTCGGCGTAGACGGTGGCCCGGGTCCATCGCTCAGGTTGATCGCTCATGCGGCGCATGCTGATCCATCAGGCCCCCGGACCGCCACCGAATTTCGGCAGGGGCGGTCTCCGGACTCCGCAGGGCGGACGGCGGCGCGAACGGCGAGGCGTGCGAGCTGTGGACGATCTCCTTCACCGACGACTGGGAGGGCCGGCAGCTTGTCGGGGACCCCCCCTCCGAGTATCTTGCATTGCATGGTTCCTGGTAACGCAATGAACGAGACGGGCGGCAGGGTCCCCAGCCAGCTCCGCAAGGGAGTGCTGGAGTACTGCGTCCTCGCGCTGCTCAGGGACGAGCCGAAGTACGGTGTCGAGCTCGTCGCCGAGCTCTCCGCCGTGAGCGTCATGACCACCAGCCAGGGCACGATCTACCCCTTGCTGTCGAGGCTCCGGCGCGAGGGACTCGTCGACACCGAGCTGCGCGACTCGCCCAGCGGGCCGCCGCGCCGCTACTACACGCTCACCGGTGTCGGCCGGGCCTCCCTCACCGGATTCGCCCAGGCATGGCCGCTGTTCAGGGACGCCGTCGACCACTTCCTCACCGACCCACAGGGGGACTCCGCATGAACGCCATCGACCACCCGCTCGTCGCCGCGTACCTCGACGCCGTCGCGCGCGAGACCGCCCTGCTGCCCGCCGAGCGCCGGGCCGAACTCCTCGCGGACCTCCGCGAGCACATCGAGGCCAACGAGGCCCGGGACGACGACCAGGTCCGCGCGGTCCTCGCCGGACTCGGCGATCCCCGTACCGTGGCCGCGTCGGCCCTGGCCGAGGAGGCTCCGGCGGCGGGTACGGCCTCCCCGGCTTCCGGCTCCCGCGGTCGCACCCGGCTGACCGCGGTCCTGCTCTCGGTCTCCGGGCTGCTGATCCTGGTCGGCTCACTCCTGGGGACGGTCGCGCTGATCGCGGCCATGGTGCTGCTGTGGACCTCACCCCAGTGGGACAAGCGCGAGAAGGCCATCGCCACCGGCGCCTGCGTGGCCGTGCCGGTCCTGGTCTTCCTGGGCGCCCTGCTCGGGGCCGCAGGCCGGATCGGCCCGACGGAACTCCTGCTGGTCGCCGTGTTCTCGTTCGGCCTCCCGGTGGCCGGCGCCACCATGCTCGTCCGCGCGGCGCGCCGCTGAGCGCGGAGAGCAAGCGGAGCACCGGGAACAAGAGCAACATCGACGTCTCCGGCAACACGATCGGCTCCGGAGGGAGCCCCTTCGTCAGGGGCCCCCCGGAGCCGATCGCCGCCATCCGGACGGGGGCCGTCAGCCCGTGGGACCCGGTATCTGGAGGGCCTTGGCGTTGCGTTCCCAGCCGGACCAGAGGTCGCTGTCGACGCAGTAGCCGCATCCCGGGCCGAAGAACATCCCCCGGGCGTTCTCGTCACCGAGCAGCCGGTAGCGCAGCCACGCGGTGGTCGGCGCGCGGAAGTCCCCGCCGTCGCCGATGGAGCCGAGGTGGCCCGCGCCGCGGACCTCCCCGTACACGGCCGGGACATGGTCCGAGTCCCGGTACATCGCCTTCACCAGCGCGGGCCACACCGTCAGGTCGCGCTGGCCCGCCAGATAGAAGACGGGTTCGTCGATCAGGTCGGGGTCCGTCAGCGGCCCCGGCTGGATGGGCAGGGCCGTGTCGACCCGGGGGTCGACGGCGGCGTTGATCGCGGCAGCGCCGCCCTGCGAGTGACCGGCCGAGGCGATGTGCTCCAGGTCCACCTTGCCGTAGTACCTGCTGGAACTGTCCGCGTTGCGTTGCTCCAGGACGTCGATCCCCGCGCGCATGCTGATCGCGAAGTTCGACGTCGGCGTGTTGGCGGCGGCGACGATGAAGCCGTGGCTCGCCCAGTGCCGCAGCAGCGAGCTGTAGAAGCCGGGCACCGCGCCCGTGCCGTTGCCCCAGATGATCACCGGGTGCCGCTCGCCCGAGCGGCCCATGCCGGTGGGGCGGTAGAAGGTGTGCACCGCCTCGATGTCGACGCTCACCTCGTACGGGCCCGGCCGGCCCCAGTCGGTGCCGACGGAGGGGATGACCCCCGCCGTCGCCACCGCGTCGTCCACGGCCGCGCCCGCGCTTCCCGGCGTGGTGCACACCGCCAGCACGGCGGCGAGCAGCAGACCGCCGAGCAGGCGGCTCGTTCTCCCTGGCATACGAACTCCTTCACGGGTCCGGCACGTTGCGCGTCCTCGCAAGCGTGACCAGAGCCATGATCGAGCGCGCCGGGGCGGGTGTCTGTCCGCAGGAGCCCAGACCTCGCGCGGCCGGCTTGTGCAGTTGCCCATCGCGTGCGCGAACGCCCGCGGCCCCCGCCGAATCCAAGGTTCGGCGGGGGCCGCGGGCGCGAAGGGACGTCCGGCTCAGTTGGCGGCCAGCAGCTGGAGCGTGTCGATCACGCGGTTCGAGAAGCCCCACTCGTTGTCGTACCAGGCGACGACCTTGATGTGGCGGCCCTCGACGCGGGTCAGCTCCGAGTCGAAGATCGACGAGGCCGGGTTGCCGGTGATGTCGGAGGAGACGAGCGCGTCCTCCGAGTACTCCAGGACACCGGCGAGCGGGCCCTCGGCCGCGGTGCGGTACGCGGCGAGGACGTCCTCGCGGGTCACGTCGCGGGCGACGGTGGTGTTCAGCTCGACGATGGAGCCGACCGGGACGGGCACGCGGATCGAGTCGCCCGACAGCTTCCCGTCGAGGTTCGGCAGCACGTGGCCGATGGCCTTGGCTGCGCCCGTGGAGGTGGGCACGATGTTGACGCCGGCGGCGCGGGCGCGACGCGGGTCGCGGTGCGGGCCGTCCTGCAGGTTCTGCTCCTGCGTGTAGGCGTGCACCGTCGTCATGAAGCCGTGCTCGATGCCCGCGAGGTCGTCGAGGACCTTGGCGAGGGGCGCGAGCGCGTTCGTCGTGCAGGAGGCGTTCGAGACGATCGTGTGCAGATCGGCGTCGTAGGCGTCGGTGTTGACGCCGTACGCCAGCGTGACATCGGCACCGTCGGCGGGCGCGCTGACGAGCACGCGCTTGGCGCCGGCGTCGATGTGGGCGCGGGCGGCCTTGGCGTTGGTGAAGCGGCCGGTCGCCTCAAGGACGATCTCGACACCGAGCTCGGCCCAGGGAAGCTGCGCCGGCTCGCGCTCGGCGAGGACCTTGATGCGGCGGCCGTCGACGACGAGGGTGTCCCCGTCGACGCTCACCGGTCGGCCGAGGCGGCCGGAGGTCGAGTCGAAGGCGAGCAGTCGCGCGAGGGCGGTCGGCTCCGTCAGGTCGTTGACGGCCACGATCTCGAGGTCCGTGTCGCGCTCGAGCAGTGCGCGGAGCACGTTGCGTCCGATGCGGCCGAATCCGTTGATGGCGATGCGAGTCATGATTGGTGTCCCTTCAACTTCTGCGTCGCCTCCAGGTTCGCTCGCCGGGCGCGGCGCCGACAGAGGCGGGATCGCCACGGTCCGCAAGGATCGCGCCAAGAGCCCCGGGAAGCGGGGCCCGGGCGGCTATTCGCCCTTGGTGAAGGTGCGCCGGTAGTCGCTGGGCGTGGTGCCGAGGATGCGCTGGAAGTGCAGCCGGAGGTTGGCTCCGGTGCCGAGTCCTACGTCGGCGGCGATCTGTTCGACGCTCCGCTCGGAGCGCTCCAGGAGTTCACGGGCGAGGTCGACCCGGGCGCGCATCACCCACTGCATCGGCGTGTAGCCGGTGTCCTCGACGAAGCGCCGCGAGAAGGTGCGCGCCGACACGGCCGCGTGCTCGGCGAGCAGGTCGAGCGTAAGGGGTTCGCCGAGCCGGTGCAGGGCCCACTCGCGGGTGGCGGCGAACCGTTCGCCGAGCGGTTCGGGCAGGCTGCGCGGTACGTACTGGGCCTGGCCGCCGCTGCGGTAGGGGGCGGCGACGAGGCGGCGGGCCGCGTGGTTCGCGGCGGCCACGCCGAGGTCGCCGCGCAGGATGTGCAGGCAGAGGTCGATGCCCGAGGCCGCACCTGCGGAGGTGAGCACGCTTCCCTCGTCGACGAAGAGGACGTTCTCGTCGACCCGGACGAGGGGGCGTTTCGCGGCCAGGGCCTGGGTGTAGTGCCAGTGGGTCGTGGCCCGCTTGCCGTCGAGGAGTCCGGTGGCGGCGAGCGCGAAGGCGCCGGTGGAGATCGCGGCGAGCCGGGCACCCCGGCCGTAGGCGGCGACGAGGGCGTCGAGGACGGCCTGCGGCGGGTCTTCGCGGTCGGGGAAGCGGTAGCCGGGGACGAAGACGATGTCGGCCCAGGCGAGGGCGTCGAGACCGTCGGCGACGGCGTAGGAGAGGCCGTCGCCCCCGGCGACGAGACCGGGTTCCGCGCCGCACACCCTCACTTCGTACGGCATGCTCGCGCGGGTCGTGAAGACCTGCGCGGGGATGCCGACGTCGAGCGGCTTCGCCCCTTCGAGCACGAGGACGGCGACACGGTGGAGGCGGGGGGTGGGCGGCACGGGAAGAGCGTACGCGGGTCGGTGGACCGGCTGCTCGGCACGGCCGACGGCGGCGGATGAGCGGGCGGCGGGGCGGCGGCCGGGTGAACCGCCGTCGGGTCGGACGGTCGGACTCACCGCGCCCCTCCGCCCCGCCGTCGGTTCAGCGCGTCACCGTCCACTTCTGGTTCGCGGTGCCTGCGCACGTCCAGATCTGGAGCCGGGTGCCGTTGGCGGAGCTGTTGCCGCTGGCGTCCAGGCACTTGCCGGCCTGCGGGTTGACGATGTCCCCCGCGCTGTCGGCCGTCCAGCGCTGGGCCGCCGTGCCGTTGCACTCGTAGAGCTGGACCGGTGTGCCGTCGGCCGTGCCGCCGGAGGCGACGTCGAGGCACTTGCCGAGCGCGCGTACGGTTCCGTCCGCCGCGAGGGTCCACTGCTGGGCGCCGGAGCCGTTGCAGTCGTAGAGCTGTACGGGTGTGCCGTTCGCGCTGTTCGCGCCGGCGATGTCGACGCACCTGCCGCCGATCCCGGTGATCGGTCCCGTGGTGGTGGCGCCGTCCGTGGTGGTCACCCGGACGTGGTCGACGACGAGCTGCCGGGGGAAGGCGGTCGAGCCGTCCGGGTCGCCGGGCCAGTAGCCGCCGACTGCGAGGTTGAGGACGAGGAAGAAGGGCTTGTCGAAGGCCCAGGCCCTGCCGCCGAGGTCGGCGGGGGTACGGGTCTGGTAGACGGCGCCGTCCACGGACCAGCTGATCCGGCCCGGCGACCAGTCCACGGCGAAGGTGTGGAAGGCGTCGGCGAAGGCCTGGCCGCCGGGCAGGGTGGAGGCGGCGCCGATGCCACCGGAGCCGGAGTAGCCGGGGCCGTGCAGGGTGCCGTGCACGGTGGCGGGTTCGAAGCCGACGTTCTCCATGACGTCGATCTCCCCCGAGGCGGGCCAGCCGACCTGGCCGAGGTCGTCGCCGAGCATCCAGAACGCGGGCCACATGCCCTGGCCGCGCGGCACCTTCATCCGGGCCTCGACGTGCCCGTACCGGGTGGTGAACTTCCCGGCGGTGTTGAGCCGCGCCGAGGTGTACTCGCACCGGCCGTACCAGCACGGGTGGTTGCCCGGGTTCTCCTTGCGGGCGGTGATGACCAGATGGCCCTGGCCGTCGAGCGCGGCGTTGGCGTTGCCGGCCGTGTAGTACTGCCGTTCGTGGTTGCCGACGTTGTCGCCGGTCTCCGTCTGCCAGCGGGCGCCGCTCACGGCGGAGCCGGCGGCGCCGTCGAAGTCGTCGGAGAAGGTCACGGCGGCGGCTTCGGCCACCGGCCTGAGCCCGGCTCCGCCGGCGGTGGTGTCGGTGGGGCCGAGTCCGAGCGCCGCCGCGGCCAGGGCGAGGGCCGCCAGGGCGGTGAACAGCGGGCGTCGGGCGGAGCGGGAGGAGGACATGACGCTCTCTTCCGTCGAGTGTGGGGGAGCACCCTTTGTCGCATCCATGATTCAAGAAGTGAAATAAGGGGGCGTCAAGAGGCCGGTCGCGCCCCGCACATGGAGATCCGGCCGGATCACCGACGGGGTCCGCCGTGCGCGCCGCCGCTCCTCCCGGGCGTCCGCGTCGCGTGTCGCGGCCCGTCTCCCCCACCGCCGGACCCGTGGCCCGGTCCGGTCCGCTCCTCGGTACGCCGTACGATTCCCCCGTTGTCACTTACTTCGTCCGAAGGAGATCCCCCATGGCCCAGGTCACGCTGAAGGGCAGCCCGGTACAGGTCAACGGCACCCTGCCGACCCCGGGGAGCCAGGCTCCTGACTTCACGCTCGTCGCCGAGGGCCTGGCGGACAAGTCGCTGAAGGACTTCGCCGGCCAGCGCAAGGTCCTCAACATCTTCCCGAGCGTCGACACGCCGACGTGCGCGTCCTCCGTCCGCGCCTTCAACAAGCAGGCCGGCGACCTGGAGAACACGGTGGTGCTCTGCATCTCCGCCGACCTGC
Organism: Streptomyces sp. NPDC001728; assembly: GCF_040297565.1. Taxonomy (NCBI): domain Bacteria; kingdom Bacillati; phylum Actinomycetota; class Actinomycetes; order Kitasatosporales; family Streptomycetaceae; genus Streptomyces; species Streptomyces sp. NPDC001728. Next base: position 334,966 of record NZ_JBEOZK010000004.1, on the reverse strand, counting down.
CCTTCGCCCAGGCCCGCTTCTGCGGCGCCGAGGGCCTGGAGAACGTGAAGAACCTCTCGACCCTGCGCGGCCGCGAGTTCCACACCAACTACGGCGTGGAGATCGCGGACGGCCCGCTGGCCGGCCTGACCGCCCGCGCCGTCGTCGTGCTCGACGAGAACGACAAGGTGCTGCACGCGCAGCTCGTGGGCGAGATCGCCGACGAGCCGAGCTACGAGGACGCGCTCTCGGTCCTGAAGTAGCCGCCGCGCGCCGCATCGCGGCGCCGTCCGGAAGGAGCCCCTCCACCGACCCGGTGGAGGGGCTCCTTCCGTGCGCGGAGGGCTCAGGAGCAGGCCGGGCAGAGTCCGCGGTACGTCACGTCGGCCTTCGCCACGGCGAAGCCGAAGCGCTCGGCGGGCGGCAGGACGTCCAGCGGGTCCCCGGTCGGCCGGACGTCGCGGATGATTCCGCAGTTCGAGCAGACCAGGTGCTGGTGCGGGCGGTGCGCGTTGGGGTCGTACCGCTTGGCCCGTCCGTCCGTGGAGAGCTCCACGACCTCCCCCAGGGCCACCAGTTCGCCCAGGGTGTTGTAGACCGTCGCCCGCGCGATCTCCGGCAGGCGCGCCACGGCGCGCACGTGCACCTCGTCCGCCGTGAGGTGGACGTGCTCGCCGTCGAGGACCTCCGCGACGACACGCCGCTGGGACGTCATCCGCCAGCCACGCGCACGCAGGCGCTCCAGCAGGTCGCTCATTTTCGGCTCACCTCATCCTATGATTGGCGTGGTTCTTGACTTGGACTCTGTCCATCGTAGGATCGCTTCCGGCAATAGCCAAGGCACACCACGGCTCCGGTCGGGCCCACACCCCTCTGGTGCCCGCCCCGGCTGAGCACCACGATCCGCCCCGTCCGGAAGGATTTGCATGTCCGAGAACCACGACGCAATCGTCACCGACTCCGCATCCCAGGAGTCGGGCGGCTGCCCGGTCGCGCACGGCCGTGCCGCGCACCCGACCCAGGGCGGCGGCAACCGCCAGTGGTGGCCGGAGCGGCTCAACCTGAAGATCCTCGCCACCAACCCCGCCGTGGGGAACCCGCTCGGTGCGGACTTCGACTACGCAGAGGCCTTCGGCTCCCTCGACCTCGCGGCCGTGAAGCGGGACATCGCCGAGGTGCTCACCACCTCGCAGGACTGGTGGCCCGCCGACTTCGGCCACTACGGCCCGCTCATGGTCCGCATGGCCTGGCACAGCGCCGGCACCTACCGCATCAGCGACGGCCGCGGCGGCGCCGGGGCCGGCCAGCAGCGCTTCGCGCCGCTCAACAGCTGGCCGGACAACGGCAACCTGGACAAGGCCCGCCGTCTGCTGTGGCCGGTGAAGAAGAAGTACGGCCAGAGCATCTCCTGGGCCGACCTCATGATCCTCACCGGCAACGTCGCCCTGGAGACGATGGGCTTCGAGACCTTCGGCTTCGCGGGCGGTCGCGCGGACGTCTGGGAGGCCGACGAGGACGTGTACTGGGGCCCCGAGACCACCTGGCTCGGTGACGAGCGCTACACCGGCGACCGCGAGCTGGAGAACCCGCTCGGCGCCGTGCAGATGGGCCTCATCTACGTCAACCCCGAGGGCCCCAACGGCAACCCGGACCCGATCGCCGCGGCCCGCGACATCCGCGAGACCTTCCGGCGCATGGCCATGAACGACGAGGAGACCGTCGCCCTCATCGCCGGCGGCCACACCTTCGGCAAGGCCCACGGCGCGGGCCCGGCGGACAACGTCGGCGCCGACCCCGAGGCCGCGCCGCTCGAGGCGCAGGGCTTCGGCTGGGCCAACTCGTACGGCAGCGGCAAGGGCGGCGACGCGATCACCAGCGGTCTGGAGGTCACCTGGACCACCACGCCCGCGCAGTGGGGCCACGACTTCTTCAAGCACCTCTTCGAGTACGAGTACGAGCTGACCCAGAGCCCGGCCGGTGCGAACCAGTGGGTGGCGAAGGACGCCGAGGCGATCATCCCCGACGCCCACGACGCCTCGAAGAAGCACCTGCCGACGATGCTCACCACCGACCTGTCGCTGCGCTTCGACCCGGCGTACGAGCAGATCTCGCGGCGCTTCTACGAGAACCCGGCGGAGTTCGCGGACTCCTTCGCCCGCGCCTGGTACAAGCTGACGCACCGTGACATGGGCCCGGTCGTCCGCTACCTCGGCCCGGAGGTCCCCTCCGAGGTCCTGCTGTGGCAGGACCCGCTGCCGGCGCGCGAGGGCGAGCTCGTCGACGCCGCGGACATCGCCTCCCTCAAGGAGCAGATCCTCGGCTCCGGCCTCACCGTCGCGCAGCTGGTCTCCGCGGCCTGGGCCTCGGCCTCCTCCTTCCGCGGCAGCGACAAGCGCGGCGGCGCCAACGGCGGCCGCGTCCGCCTGGAGCCGCAGCGCAACTGGGAGGTCAACAACCCGGACGAGCTGGCGCAGGTCCTGCGGACGCTCGAAGGCGTCAAGGCCTCCTTCGACGCCGAGGGCGCCAAGAAGGTCTCCCTCGCCGACCTCGTGGTGCTCGGTGGCGCGGCCGCCGTCGAGAAGGCCGCCAAGGACGGCGGCGTCGACGTCGAGGTGCCGTTCACGCCGGGCCGGGTGGACGCGGCGCAGGACCAGACGGACGTGGAGTCCTTCGCGGCGCTCGAGCCGCAGGCCGACGGCTTCCGCAACTACCTGGGCAAGGGCGTCCGGCTGCCGGCCGAGTACCTGCTCGTCGACCGCGCCAACCTGCTGACCCTGAGCGCGCCCGAGATGACGGTCCTCGTCGGCGGTCTGCGCGTCCTGGGAGCGAACCACCAGCAGTCCGCGCACGGCGTCCTCACCACGAACCCGGGCACCCTGACGAACGACTTCTTCGTCAACCTGCTCGACATGGGTACGGCGTGGACGGCCACGTCCTCGGACGCGAACACCTTCGAGGGCCGCGACAGCGCCACCGGCGAGGTCAAGTGGACCGGCACGCGGGCCGACCTGGTCTTCGGCTCCAACTCCGAGCTGCGCGCACTCGCCGAGGTCTACGCGAGCGACGACGCGAAGGAGAAGTTCGTGACCGACTTCGTCTCCGCGTGGGACCGGGTCATGGGCCTGGACCGGTTCGACACGGTCTGATCCCCGCCAGATCCCTCACCGACCGACCGGCCGACTCCCTCGGCCGGCCGGTCCGGCATATGGCCCCCACCCGAGCGGGTGGGGCTGCCGGAACCGTCTTCTCCGTATCCCGCGAGCCGTGACAGGAACCGACGCCGGGCGTTGGCACTCATGATCCATGAGTACCGGGACCCGGCCGTCACGGCCGGTGGCCCCGGTACCGGCGCACCCCGTCGTGCGCCGTGCCGAACGATCCGGAAGAAGTCGAGGATTCCCGTGCCCCTGTCGTCGCACCGACGCCTGGCCATGAGCGCCACCCTGATCACCGCGCTCGTGGCGGGCGTCGCCCCCGCCACGAGCGCGTTCGCCACTCCCGCCCCCACCACCGCCGCATCCCCCGCCGCCGCCGAGGCGCCCGCCGTCCCCTCCCCCGACATGGAGGGCGTGACCGCCGCCCTGAACGCGGCCATGGCCAACGGCGCGCCGGGGGCGATGGCCCGGTTCACCGGGCCCGAAGGAGTCCGGAGCCGGACCGTCGGCGTCCAGGACCGTGTCTCGGGTGCGCCGATGGACATCCACTCCCGCTTCCGGATCGGCAGCGTCAGCAAGACCTTCTCCACGGTGGTGCTGCTCCAGCTGGTGCAGGAGGGCAAGCTGGAGCTGGACACGCCGGTCAACACGTATCTGCCGGGTCTGCTCCCCGACGACCGCATCACGGTCCGTCATCTGCTGACCCACCGCAGCGGCCTGGCCGACTACACGAACGCGATGTTCGAGCACACCGTGCCGGGCTTCGAGGCCGTGCGGAACCGGGTGTTCAGCTATCAGGAGCTCGTCGACCTGTCGCTGAGCGAGCCCCGGACCACCGAGCCCGGGGTGTCCTACAAGTACTCGAACGCCAACTTCGTCGTGGTCGGCATGCTCATCGAGAAGGCGACGGGCCGGCCGGTGTCCGACGCGTACGAGCGCCGGATCTTCAAGCCGCTGAAGCTGCGCAAGACCTCGTACGTGCACCCCGACACCCGTATCGAGGGCGCGCACGTACGCGGCTACCTGCACCCCGACGAGGAGGGCGGGGCACTGGTGGACTCCACGGAGCAGACCGTGTCCTGGGCGCAGTCCGCAGGGGCCGTCCTCTCCAGCCCCGCCGATCTGAACACGTTCACGTCCGCGCTGATGCGTGGCCGGCTGCTCTCCCCGGCGATGATGGACGCGATGACGACGGTCACGCCGACCGACACCACCAACACCCGGTTCTACGGGCTCGGTCTGCGCCGCTACGACCTGTCGTGCGGTGCCCGGGTGTACGGCCACACCGGTACGGTGCAGGGCTTCTACACGTACACCTTCTCGACCCGTGACGGCAGCCGCAGCCTCTCGGCGATGGCGAACACCTCGAACCACGGAGCCGCGAACACCGCGCTCGGCGGGACGCTGGAGGCGGCGTTCTGCGGGAAGAAGCCCGCGGCGGCGGCCTCGCGCGCCGCCGCCTCGCCGACGGCCGGTGACGTGACGTCGCTGCCCGCGGAACGGGATCTTCCCGAGCGGTACTGAGGGGTGCCGGACCCGGACCGTCAGGCCTCGTACTCGGTGAGGTCGATCGAATAGATCCGCAGCGGCAGGCCGAACTCCGGGTGGGCCGTCTCGCGCTCCTCGGTCATGCCGAGCTTGCCGATGACGTTCTCGGAGCCGTCATTGCTGATGTGGGTGATGGCGACGACCCGGTCCAGACCGCGGTCCTGGAGGGCGAACTCCAGGACCGCGTGGGCGGCCTCGGAGGCATATCCCTGTCCCCAGAACGGACGGCCCAGGCGCCAGACGATCTCCACGTCCGGCATCACCTCGGGCAGGTACTCCGGCAGGGAGAGGCCCGCGAAGCCGATCAGCTCCCCCGAGGCGATGAGCTCGACGGCGAAGATCCCGAAGCCCTCCTCGTCCCACTCCTCCTCGTAGTGCTCGATGTCCTCGGCGGTCCCGTCCAGGTCGCGGACCGAGCCGTCCCCGATCCAGCGCATGACCTCGCGGTCGGCGTTGATCTCGGACAGCGGGACGAGGTCGTCGTCGCTCCAGCGCCGGAGGATGAGACGGGGGGTACGAATTTCGGTCATGCCCCCATCCTGACGCACCCGCCGGGCCCCTCACGCCACCGGCCGGCCTTCGCCCGGTGGTCAGACCGGTATCGGTGCCACGACATGGCCGGTGGCCGAGCAGACCCAGACCGCTCCGGCGGGGGTCCGCGTGGCGTGCGGGCCGGTGCGGTGGTCGGGGCAGAGCGGCCAGACCAGCCGGTCGCGGTCGGCGAGGAGGCACTGCACGCCCTCCGCCGCGTCGACGGCGATGTCGGCCGGCGCGACGCCCCAGACCGGCTCGTGGCCGACGGACACCTCCCCGACCGGTTCGCCGTACTCACGGTCGTCGCCGGGCCACTCGTGGACGACCGGGACATCGAGTGTGCGGCCGGTGTCCCGCCGCACCTGTGCCAGCAGCGCCGTGACGGTCCGCTCCGCGTGGACCCGACGGTGTTCGTCCAGGAGCGGGACGAAGTACGGCGCCGGGACCGCGCCGTTGACGGTGAAGACCTCTTGGAAGAACGCGAGGGCCTCCGGCGAGCCGAAGTGCCCGTCGAGGTCGGTGTGCAGCGCTCCGGAGAGTCCCCGCAGCCAGGCCCGGAACGCCAGGTCGTCCGCGGGTACCGGCCGCGGGCCGCTGCCGGCATCGATCAGGGGACGGCTGTCGGGCGGGTGCATCGCGGCTCCGTTCAACGGTGCTGGAGGGTCCCGATCGTACGGGCGGGTGCCGCCTCTACACAGGCGCGGCCCCGGGCTCGGGGGCCCTGACGAGGTCGGTCGGGTCGGTGTTGGCGCCGCAGAGGACGACGCAGATCCGCTCTCCCGGGGCCGGGCGGTAGCCGGGGGTCGTCGGGTCGCCGTGGTCCGGTGCGGTGAGGGCGGCCAGGGCGGTGGCGGCGGCGTGCTCGACGGCGAGACGGCGGTCGGTCCAGAGGGCGCGGCGGGCGCGCAGGATCTCGGCGTCGGTCACGAGCAGGGTGCGGACGTCGTCCTGCCGGGCGGCCTCCAACGAGGCGGCCGAGACACGGCGGGCGCCGAGCGAGTCGGCGGCGACGGAGTCCACGGTGACGTCGACGGGGTGCCCTGCTTCGACGGCGGCGTCGAGGGCCCGGCAGTTCTCGGGCTCGACGGCGACGGTCCGGATGCCGTGGTGCCGGGCGGCGGTGGCGACGCCGGTGAAGAGTCCGCCGCCGCCGACCGAGACGACGACGGTGTCGAGGTCCGGGATCCGCTCGTGGATCTCGTCGAGCAGGGTGCCCGCCCCGGCGGCGATCAGGGGGTGGTCGTAGGCGTGGGAGGCGAGCGCGCCGGTGTCGGCCGCGAAGGCCTCGCAGGCGGCGAGCGCCTCGGCGTACTCCGACCCGACGAGCCGTACGTCCGCGCCGTAGCCGGCGAGCTTCTCGACCTTGACCCTGGGGGCGGTGGTCGGGAGGAAGACGGTGGCGGGGACGCCGTGCCGCAGGGCGGCCCAGGCGCAGGCGAGGCCCGCGTTGCCGCCGGAGGCGATAGTGACGCCGGCTCCGGGGAGGGTGCCTTCCTCCCGGTGGGCGAGGAGGAAGTTCTGCGCGCCGCGTGCCTTGAAGGAACCGGTGTGCTGCATGAGTTCCAGGGCGAAGTGGAGTGCGTACGGCCGCGCACCCGGGTCGGCCGGGGTGACCGTCACGGGTCGGACGTGGCCGCGGATGCGGTCGGTGGCGGTCTTGACGTCGGCGTACGCGAGGCTGTGCACGGGGTCTCCAGGAGGCGGGAGGGTGAGCGAGGAGGGGGCGGGGCGTCAGTTCCCTGGCGTCGGGGCCTTCGTGAAGGCGTGGCCCAGCGCCGTGGCGAAGTCCTCGGGGTTGTCCAGCATCAGGTTGTGTCCCGCGCGGGGGATCTCGACCACCGGGATCCCGAGCGCGGCCGCCTTCTCCGCGTCGGCGTCCGGCAGGCTCAGATCTCCCACCAGGTAGGTGCGGGGTGCGGTGAGCTCACCCAGGAGGTCGCCGGGCGCGGGGGTGCTCCCCTCGACGAGGGCGACCGCGCTGCGGTGGACGGCCAGCGGGTCGGCGAGGCGGAGCCTGGCCGCGTAGTCGGGCCGGTCGGTGGTGTCCACCATCCGGGCGAAGCCCCGCGTCACGAAGGCGGCCTCGTCCTGGGCGGCGACCGGTGTGCTGAACACGCCTCCCCCGGCGTAGAGGTTGGGCTCGGCCACCACCAGCCGCGCCACCAGGTCGGGGCGGGACGCCGCGAGGTGGATGGCCACGGCGCCGCCCATGGAGTGTCCGACGAGGTCGACGGCCGTGACGCCGAGGTGGTCCAGGAGGCCGGCGACCACCGCCGCCTGGGACTCCATGCGGTAGTCGAAGTCGGCGGGCCGGTCGCTCAGTCCGTGGCCGAGCAGGTCCACGAGCAGGGCCCGCCCGCCGCCGAGGGCGGGGTGGGCCGCGATGTGGGCGAAGTCCGACGCCGCCGTGCACCCGAGTCCGTGGACGAAGACCCGCACGGGTCCCTCCCCGGGCAGCTCGATCCACCGGATGTACGCCTTCGCGTCCGTCAGGAACAACTCCCGCATGTCGCCCGTTCTCCCCTTTGTCGCGCCACTTTCCTGCCGTCATGAGTCACTGTAGGAGGCGGTACTGACAGCGGTGCCGGAGACGACGAGAAAGGACTCCCATGCCCCTCCAAGGCGAGTACGAGCCCAGCCCGACGAAGTGGGTCCGTGACCAGGTCGAGCTGTACGAGTCGTCCGGCGGCACGGAAGGGACGACGATGCGTGGCATGCCGGTCGTCCTGGTGACCAACGTCGGCGTGCGGAGCGGCAAACTCCGCAAGACCCCGCTCATGCGGGTCGAGCACGAGGGGGCGTACGCACTCGTCGCGTCGAACGGCGGGGCGGTGGAGCACCCCGTCTGGTTCCACAACCTGATCGCCTCACCGCTGGTCGAGGTGCGTGACGGCCCGCAGGTCTGGGACATGAAGACCCGTGTGGTCTCGGGCGAGGAGCGGGCGGAGTGGTGGGAGCGGGCCGTGGCGGCCTTCCCCGACTACGCGGACTACCAGGTCAGGACCGACCGGGAGATCCCGGTGTTCGTCGCGGAGCGGGTCGACTAGTCGCGGAGCGGTTCGGCCGAGGCCGCCTGGCGGGTGTTCGGGGGCTGCCGGGGCGCATCAGCCCCGGGCTCCCTCCCCCCGTCAGCCGCTCCGGTGCGGGGCCGGGCCCGTGTGAGTCCCACCCCCACCAGGACCACCGCCATCCCCAGGGCGACCCGTGACGTCAGCGGCTCGCCGAGGACCAGCGCGCCCAGTGTCACGGACACCACCGGCAGCAGATAGCCGACCGTCGCGGCGGAGGTGGGGCCCTCCTCGGCGATCATCCGGTAGTTCAGATGGAAGGTGACTCCGGTGCCGAGGACACCGAGAGCGAGGACGGCGAGGATGCCCGTCCAGGTCACCGCCGCGGGTCCGCCGCTCGCCGTCAGGGGCGTGCTCAGGGCGGTCGCGGCCAGCAGTTGCGCGGCGGACAGTGCCAACGGCGCGGTGCCCCGGTCGGCGAGCCGACGGGCCATGTAGGCGAAGGCCACGGCGTAGCTCGCGGCGGCGCCGAGGAGCGCGAGGGCGCCCCGGCTCATGAGGCCCGAACCGTGGCTCCAGGGGGCGAAGATCAGCAGGACCCCGGCGAAGCCGAGTGCGAGTCCGGCGGCTCGTGCGGCGCGCAGCGGGCGTTCCGTGCCGAGGGCCAGGCCGATCAGGAGGGACCAGAGCGGGGTGGTGGCGTTCAGTACGCCCGCGACCCCGCTGTCCACGGTCCGCTCGCCGGCCGAGACGAGCAGGAACGGCAGCGCGTTGCAGAAGAAGGCGGCGACGGCGAGCCGCGCCCAGGTGCCCCGGTCCCTCGGCAGCCGCTGCCCCGCGCCGTGAGCGAGCGCGAGGAGCACCGCCGCGCCGAGGAGGCAGCGGATGAAGGTGATCCAGCCGGGGGTGAGGCCCTCGTTGAGGGAGATCTTGATCCAGAGGAAGCCCGAGCCCCAGAGCAGGGCCAGGACGCCCATGCGCGTCGCCGATGTCATGGGTTCACGCTCCCGCGCCCCGTCGTGCAGGACAAGCGATGACTTGTGCATCGAGCATTAAGCTCTGCTACATGCTGGATGTGAGACGTTTGCAGGTGCTCCGGGCCGTCGTCACCAGTGGCTCCGTCACCGCCGCCGCGGCGAACCTCGGTTACACGCCCTCCGCGGTGAGCCAGCAGATCGGTGTCCTGGAGCGGGAGGCCGGCATCGCGCTGCTCGAACGGTTCGGCCGGGGCGTGCGGCCGACCGCCGCCGGCCGGCTGCTCACCGAGCACGCCGCCGCCCTCGGGCGGCAGCTCGCCGAGGCCGAGACCGCGCTCGCCGATCTGCGGGCCGGCCGCACCGGGCAGATCTCGGTCCGGTACTTCGCCACGGCGGGCGCCGAGATCGTCGCCCCGGCCCTGGCCCGGTTCCGCACCGAACACCCAGGCGTGCGCGTCGATCTGAGGATCGCCGACGGCCCGCCCGACGCGGAGGCGGACGTCACCCTGGTCGTCCAGCCCCGGGACGGCGGTGCGCACGGGGTCGGGGACGGTCTCCGGCTGGTGCATCTGCTGGACGACCCGTACCGGGCCGTGCTGCCCAAGGGGCATCGGCTGGCCGACCGCCGGGGCGCGGTCGAGCTGGCCGACCTCGCGGCGGAGCCGTGGGTGGGCAGCGAGCGGCCCGGCCCCTGTCTGGACCCGGTCCTGGAGGCGTGCGCCGCCGCCGGGTTCGCTCCGGACATCGCGGTGGAGTGCGAGGAGTACGCCACCGCGCAGGGCTTCGTTGCGGCCGGTCTCGGCGTCAGCCTGGTCCCGTTGACGGGGCTGGGCAGCCGCCACCCGAACGTGGTCGTCCGCAAGGTCCGCGGCCCGGAGCCGGTCCGCTCGATCCACGCGGCGGTACGGGAGTCCTCGCTCACCCTGCCCGCCGTGCGCGGCCTCCTCGCGGCGCTCCGGGAGAGGTGAGCGGGCGCGGTCGGGTACCCACGGCGGGCGCCCATCCCTGCGCGGACGCCCCCGGTGCCTGCGCGGCACCGGCGGCGCCCGCCCGTCGCCGGCGGTCAGGCCGGGGAGAGGACCGTCAGGAGATGGGCGACCTCGCGGGCCACGGCGGCGCGGGCCGGGGTGAGGTAGTGACGGGGGTCGACCGCGTCCGGGTGTTCGGTGAGGTGGGCGCGGACGGCGCGGGTGAAGGCCTTGTTGAGGTGGGTGGAGACGTTCACCTTGGTCATGCCGGCCGCGACGGCGGCGGTGAGGTCCGCGTCCGAGACGCCCGAGGAGCCGTGCAGGACGAGCGGGGTGTCGACCGCCGCGCGCAGACGGGCGATCAGATCGAAGTCGAGGACCGCGTCACGGGTCAGCATCTGGTGGGAGCTGCCGACGGCGACCGCGAGGGCGTCGACGCCGGTGGCCTCGACGAAGGCGCGGGCCTCGTCGGGGTCCGTCCGTACGCCCGGGGTGTGGGCGCCGCCCTTGCCGCCGACCTCGCCGAGTTCGGCCTCGACCCAGACACCGTGCTGGTGGCAGTGCTCCACGACCTCGCGGGTGGCGGCGACGTTCTCCTCGTAGGGCAGCTTCGAGGCGTCGAACATGACCGAGCCCAGGCCGAGTCCGACGGCCTCGCGGACGAGGCCGGGGTTCTCGGCGTGGTCGAGGTGGACGGCGACCGGGGTCTTGGCGGCGCGGGCGAGGGCGAGGGAGGCGAGGGCGACCGGTTCGAGGGCTCCGTGGTAGCGGACGGTGTTCTCGCTGATCTGGAGGACCACGGGGCGGTCGGCGTTCTCGGCGCCGGCCACGATGGCCTGGGCGTGTTCGAGCTGGAGGACGTTGAACGCCCCCACGCCGGTGCCCGCCGCACGGGCGCGGCGGACGATCTCATCGGTCGGCGTCAACGGCATGGTGTTTCTCCGGGGTGTGAGCGGGTGCGGGCGGCGTCGGTCAGGCGGGTGCGTCGGTGAGGACGACCGAGCGGGTCAGGTTCCGGGGGGTGTCCGGGTTCAGGCCCTGGGCCTCCGCGACGGACACCGCGAGCCGCTGGGCCCTGATCAGGTCCGCGAGCGGGTCGAGGTCGCTCTCGGAGAGAGTGCCGCCGACCTTGCGCACGTCGTCCGCGAGTCCGGCAGGCAGGGTGCCGAAGCCCCAGGTGACGCGGCCGGGGCCGGTGATGCTGATGGGGCCGTGGCGGTACTCCATCGCGGGGTAGGCCTCAGTCCAGGCGCCGGCCGCCTCGCGCATCTTCAGCCCGGCCTCCAGGGCGAGTCCGTAGGTCCAGCCGGTGCCGAGGAAGGTGAACTGCTCCGCCGTGCGGATGCTCTCGTCGAGCGGGGAGGCGAGGGCCAGTTCGGCGTCGCGCGCGGCGTCCTCCACGGTGGCGACGCCCTCGGGCAGGGCGTCCTCGGACTCCAGGTGCGCGCGGAACAGGGCGAGCACCGTGGTCGCGAAGCGGGTCTGGACCACCGACTCCTCGTCCGCGAAGTCCAGCACGGCGACCTCGTCGGCGAGGTCCATCACCGGGGTGGTGGGGTCGGCGGTGACGGCGCCCGTGGGCACGGTGCCGCGCAGCCGGGACAGGACGGCGAGGACCTCGCTGGTGGTTCCGGAGCGGGTGATGGCCACGACCCGGTCGTAGTGGCGGCCGTAGGGGAACTCCGAGGCGGCGAAGGCGTCGGTCTCGCCGTGGCCGCCGGACTCGCGCAGTTCCGCGTAGGCCAGGGCCATGAACCAGGAGGTGCCGCAGCCGATGACCGCCACGCGCTCGCCCCGCCGAGGCAGGGCGGCGGTGTGCTGGGGCAGGGTGCGGGCCGCCTGGCGCCAGGTCGTCGGCTGGGAAGCGATCTCCACGGCGGTACGGGTGGTGCTCATGGCCGGTCTCCTTGCAAGATGAGTGCGATGTGATGACTGAAGTTGTCCTAAGTCAGGCTTATTCAAGCAGAAACTTGCATTCTCTTTCCAGATCCCGCACACGTCGGCGGATAGAATCGGACGCGCGCACGAGCCCGAGGGAGGGACCCATGCCCAAGCACGAGCGGTGGAACACGCTCCTTGAACTCCTCGCAGCCTCGGGGAAGCTGGAGGTCGAGGAGGCGGCGTCCACGCTGGACGTCTCCGCCGCCACGATCCGCCGGGACCTCGACGAGCTGGCCGAGCAGCAGTTGCTGGTACGGACCCGGGGCGGCGCGGTCGCGCACGGCGTCTCGTACGAGCTGCCCCTGCGGTACAAGTCGACCCGGCACGCCCCGCAGAAGCGCCGCATCGCCGAGGCGGCGGCCGACCTGGTCGCGCCGGGCGAGGTCGTCGGCCTCAACGGCGGCACGACCACGACCGAGGTGGCCCGCGCGCTCGCGCTGCGCTTCGCGGGCGGTCGCCCGGAGGGCCCGGGAAGCACCGCGCCCGCCGGGCCCGCCCTGACCGTGGTCACCAACGCGCTCAACATCGCGGGCGAGCTGGCGGTGCGCCCGCAGATCAAGATCGTCACGACCGGCGGGGTGGCCCGCCCCCAGACGTACGAGCTGGTGGGGCCGCTGACGGTCGGCGTACTGAACGAGGTCGTCCTCGACGTGGTGGTCCTGGGCGTCGACGGGGTCGATCCGCACCTGGGCGTGATGGCCCATCAGGAGGACGAGGCGAGCATCAGCCGGCTCTTCGCGGAGCGCGCGAGCCGGGTCGTCGTGGTGACCGACTCCTCCAAGCTGGGCCGCCGGGCGTTCGCCCGCATCTGCGGTCTGGATCGGATCGACCTGCTCGTCACCGACACCGGGATCAGCCCGGAGGCTGCCGCGCAGCTCACCGAGGCCGGCGTGGAGGTCCTCACCGTCTGACAGATCCGATGCCATTGGTATGAAGTCGGACCAATTCCTGCCCCCTTGCCACTTGGCCCTGGTGTGTTAATCCAGTAATTACCTCGCAGGCGTATACCTTTAAGCCGCCCTCCCCCATGATGTCCCCGACGTGCCGCAGGGGCACAGCGTGACAGGAGGGGCGGGGCATGCTTCCCATCAGCCGCAGAGGGTTCGTCGGGATCGGCGCGGGGCTCGTGGCGGGGGCGGCCCTGCCGCCCGTACGGGCCTCCGCCGCCGCGACGGCGGCCACCGGCACCCTCACCGACGTCAAGCACGTGGTGATCCTCATGCAGGAGAACCGCAGCTTCGACCACTACTTCGGCACCCTGCGCGGTGTGCGCGGCTTCGCCGACCGCGCCGCGGGCAACCTGCCCGGCGGCTGGGGCATGTTCAACCAGCCCAACTGGGGCGGCCGTCAGTACCCCTGGAAGCTCAGCGACACCCCGCCCGCCGGCGGCGTCGACGGCGAGACCCTCGCCCAGTGCAACGGCGACCTGCCGCACAGCTGGACCTCGCAGCACGCCGCCTGGAACAAGGGGCGCATGGACAACTGGGTCACCGGCGTGGGCAACACCCGCTCGCTCGGCCACCTCGGCCGTACGGACATCCCCTTCCACCACGCCCTCGCGGACAACTACACGATCTGCGACGCGTACTTCTGCTCCACGCTGAGCGCCACCGGCCCCAACCGCACCTTCCTGTGGAGCGGGAAGGTCGACGGCTCCAGCAAGGACGGCGGCGACGAGTCGGGCCTCACCTGGGAGACGTACGCCGAGGCGCTCCAGCGGGCCGGGGTGAGCTGGAAGCTCTACCAGAACGCGCAGGACAACTACGGCGACAACGGTCTCGCGTACTTCAAGAAGTTCACCGACGCGCGCCCCGGCGACCCGCTCTACGACCGCGGCATGGGCTCGGTCCCCAAGGTGACCGGTTCGACCCCGGACGACATCGCGGCGGCGATCCGCGCCGACGTCGTCGCCGGGACGCTGCCGCAGGTGTCGTGGGTGGTGGCGAGCGAGGCGTTCTCGGAGCACCCGTACGCCCCGCCCGGGGACGGCGCACACTTCGTCGACCTGGTCTACCGCGCGCTCGCGGCCGACGCCGAGGTCTTCGACTCGACCGTGCTCTTCCTCAACTACGACGAGAACGACGGCTTCTTCGACCATGTGCCGCCGCCGGTCGCCCCGCCCGGCACGCCGGGCGAGTACCTCGACGGCGTCCCGATCGGCCTCGGCTTCCGCGTCCCCATGATTGTCATGTCCCCGTGGACCCGGGGCGGCTGGGTGAGCTCCGAGGTCTTCGACCACACCTCCGTGCTCCGCTTCATGGAGAGCTGGACGGCGGCCCTCGGCACCCCGGCCACCTGCCCCAACATCAGTGCCTGGCGGCGGAAGGTGACGGGCGACCTGACCGGCGTGTTCGACTTCGCCCACCCGGTGTACGGGGTGCCGGCCGGCCTTCCGGCCACGGCGAAGGTCATCGGCCAGTCCACCTGCGGCCCGCTGCCCAACCCGGCGCCGCAGAACAACGCCCTGCCCGCGCAGGAGTCCGGCACCCGGCCGGCCCGCGCCCTGCCCTACCAGGTGAACGGCAACCTCGACCGCTTCGAGTTCGGCGCCGCCGGAAAGATCCTGGCCTGGTTCTCGATGACCAACCAGGGAACCGAGGCCAAGCGGGCGGCGCACTTCTCGATCCACCCCCACCAGTACCGCGACACGGCCGCCTGGCAGTACACGGTCGACGCCGGCGCCACCGCGTCCGACTACTTCAACATCGGCCTGGGGTCGGGCTCCGGCAAGTACGACATCTCCATGATGGGCCCCAACCGCTTCCTGCGCCGCTTCATCGGCGACGCGTCCAAGGCGGGCAAGGCCATCGAGGTGGCGGCCCGGTTCGCGACCGAACCGGGCACGGGCAGGACGGCCCTGTACTTCAAGCTGAGCAACACCTCGGCCGGGCCGGTGACCTTCACCGTCCGCTCGAACGCCTACCGTACGGACGGCCCGTGGACGTACACCGTCCCGGCGAACTCCACCCGCGAGGACTTCTTCAACGCGGTGGCCTACACCAACGGCTGGTACGACTTCACGATCCTCGCCGACATCGACGGGACCTGGTCGCGCCGGTACACCGGCCACATCGAGACCGGGGCACCGAGCATCAGCGGGTGAGCCGGGGCCGCGTCAGCGGCCCGCGAGCGCGGCGCGGTGGATCGTGGCATCGAGCAGGGCCACCGCGTCGGCCGCCGTACGGCCGGGAGCCCTGTTCCACGGTCCGATCAGCTCGTGCCAGCCGCGCGAGCGCAGCTCGGTCATGATCCAGGCGGCGGCCTCGTTCATCGTCGTCGCCCCGCCGTAGCCGAGGCGGTGGGCGGCGAGCAGGGCGCCGCAGACGCACCGGGCCCCCCGGGCGTCGCGCAGCTTGTAGGGGGCGTTCTGCCAGCCCCACTCCGTCAGCACCAGGCGCGCGTAGCCGAGGTGGACGGAGGGGCGCAGTTCGGGCTGTCCGATGCGGCGCCAGGAGTGCAGCCGGTCGGGCAGGACCGCCCCGAGCCGGCCGGGCAGGCGGCGCTCGACGGGCAGGGGCGGGGGGAGCGCGTCGAGCGCGTCGGCGACGAGACGGTCCACCGGGACGGTGAGCAGCCGTCTCCATCTCTCCACGTGCGGGGCCGGTACGGCCGTGGGGGCCGGGGCAACCGTGGGAGCCGGGGCAACCGTGGGAGCCGGGGCGGCGGTGGGGGCGGCGGTCCAGTCCGTGACGATCCGCTGCCAGGTCGCGCTCTCGTAGAGCGCGACGGCCTCGCGGTCGAGGGTGTCGGGGCTGAGCAAAGGGGTGGAGGGCGACATCCGGGCGGCTCCTCGGTCGGGGTCGCCCCCATCTTTCACGAAGAATGTCCGGTTTGCGACTTTTACCCCGCCCTGCACACACCTCTGGTGGGGCTTTACGGCATGATTCCCTATTAACCGAATTACGTCGCATATTCGGACATTAGGCACCTGGTGACGCGACTCACTTTTCCGGAGACACCCATCCGGCCGTCGCCCGCCGAGGCCGTACCGGACAAGGGAGTTCCGCGGCGCGGAGTTCCCGTCGATCTTGAATTGCGTGAATTCCGTGATCCTTTACGGAGGCCATCGCTCCGGCCCTCTTGTTATCCATCGCATTACTGGCCTACGGTCACCTCCATTCGAGCGGATCGCCGAATCCTGCCACCGCTCGAAATACCTCTATTTTCACCCGACGGCAGGAGCGGGGGACCCACGAATACGCCGGCCCGGATTCCGGGACGGCTCGGGGTGCAGCCGCGTGTGCGCGGCCGGACATCTCCCGTCCGAACCCGACAGCTCACCCCGCAGGCGCCGGAGAGGACACCGTCATGCCTGCAGTCGCCAAGCACCGCCGCTCCCGCCGCAACCCCGTCTCCCGTGGATGGGTGCTGGTCGGGACGGGTGGGGCCGCCATCGCCCTGCCCCTGATCGCCCCCGCGGGAGCCAGTGCCGCGCCCGTTTCGGCAGCACCGGAAATCGCCGTCCGTGTCGTCGCCGCCCCCGCCGCTCCGGCCGCCCTCGCAGCACCGGCCAAGGCCCCGGCAGCCCCCGCCGCCGCACGCACCTACACCGTCGTCGGTGGCGACTCGCTTTCCCTCATCGCCAAGAAGAAGGGAATTCAGGGCGGCTGGAAGGACCTTTACCGAGCCAACAGGGCGACCGTGGGTGACAATCCGTCACTTATTCATCCGGGTCTTGAACTGACGATTCGTCGGGATTCCGCGAAGCCCGCCCCCGCGCAGGCGAAGAAGACCTCCGCGACCACCGAGCGGGCGAAGAAGTCCTCCGCCACCACCGAGCGGGCGAGTCGCTCCGAGCGCCGGACCGCCCCCGTCACCGCCGCCGTCGCCACCGGCACGGGCGCCTCCGCCGCCCAGGCCGTGCCCGTCGCCGCTCCGGCCGCCGTCCAGGCCGCCCCGGCCGCGGCCACCCGGTACGCCGACAACCTCGACGGCTGGATCCGCGAGTCGCTGGACATCATGGCCCAGCGCGGCATCCCCGGCTCGTACGACGGCATCCTCCGCAATGTGATGCGCGAGTCCTCGGGCAACCCCCAGGCCATCAACCTCTGGGACTCCAACGCGTCGGCCGGCACGCCCTCCAAGGGTCTGCTCCAGGTCATCGAGCCGACCTTCCAGGCCTACCACGTACCCGGTACGGCCATGGACCTGTTCGACCCGGTCGCCAACATCACCGCCGCCTGCAACTACGCGGCCGACCGCTACGGCTCCATCGACAACGTCAACAGCGCCTACTGATCCCGGAAATGCCTGGTGAACCAGGAGGTGGCGAGCTCCGCCACCTCCTCCAGGGCGCCCGGCTCCTCGAACAGATGGGTGGCGCCCTCCACGACCTCGAGCCGGCTCTCGCAGCGCAACAGCGACCGCGCCCGCCGGTTGAGGTCGAGGACCGGCACGTCCCTGCCTCCGACCACGAGCAGCGTCGGCGCGCGGACCCGCGCCAGGTGGTCGGCCGCGAGGTCCGGCCGGCCGCCGCGCGAGACGACCGCGGCCACCGGCGAAGCCGGGTCGCCCGCCGCCCACAGCGCGGCGGCCGCTCCCGTACTGGCCCCGAAGTACCCGAGCGGCAGGCCGTCGCTGACCGGCTCCCCGGCCAGCCATTCCGTGGCTCCCGCGAGCCGGCCTGCGAGCAGCGGGGTGTCGAAGACATGGGCCCGGTCGACCGCCTCGGCCTCCGTGAGCAGGTCGAACAGGAGCGTGCCGAGGCCCGCCCGGTTGAGCGCGGCGGCGACGGCACGGTTGCGCGGACTGTGCCGGCCGCTGCCGCTCCCGTGGGCGAACAGGACGATGCCGGTGGCGCCTTCGGGCACCGCGAGCCGCCCGGCGAGGGTGACCCCGGGGAGCGGGACGCGGACGTCCGCGTCCTGGACGACCGGGTCGTGCGCGGCACGGATCCGG
This sequence comes from Streptomyces sp. NPDC001728, assembly GCF_040297565.1. Lineage (NCBI taxonomy): Bacteria > Bacillati > Actinomycetota > Actinomycetes > Kitasatosporales > Streptomycetaceae > Streptomyces > Streptomyces sp. NPDC001728. Next base: position 316,958 of record NZ_JBEOZK010000004.1, on the reverse strand, counting down.
TCGAGGCAGGCGACCACCTCGGCGTCGGGGGTCTGGGAGAAGTCCTGGTAGAACTGGCCGATCGCGTAGAACGGCTCCGGCGTGCGGACGCTCACGGTCTCGTCGGCCTCGCCGCCGAGCCGGGCCGTCCAGCCGTGCGGTGCGACCGGGACCGCCAGCACGATCCGGGCGGCGCCCCTGGCCCGTACCACCCGGCAGGCCGCGAGGGCGGTGGCCCCGGTGGCGAGCCCGTCGTCGACGATCAGGACCGTGCGCCCCTCCAGGGGCACGGCCGGTCTGCTCCCCCGGTAGCGGCGACCGCGCTGCTCCAGTTCGAGGTGCTCGCGCTCCTCCACGGCGGCGAGTTCGCGCTCGTCGACCCCGGTCTCCCGCAGCACCCGTTCGTTGAGCACCCGTACGCCGCCCTCGCCGAGCGCGCCCATCGCCAGCTCCGGCTGCCGGGGCACGCCCAGCTTGCGTACGAGACAGATGTCCAGCGGTGCGCCGAGGGCGTCGGCGACCTCCGCGGCCACCGGCACTCCCCCGCGCGGAAGACCTAGCACCACGACGTCGTCACCCTTGAACCGGTCGAGGCGGGCCGCGAGCCGGCGTCCCGCGTCCGTGCGATCGCTGAAGAACATCCTCGGCCGCCCTTCCGTCACGCGGCTCCGGGCGACAGGGCGAAACGATCCGTCCGTCCCCTGGCCGTTACTCCAGGGTAGACACCTCGGCGCCGGGGTCACCCCCGGACGACGGCGACCGGGCACTCCGCGTGGTGCAGCAGGGCCTGGCTGACCGAGCCGAGCAGCAGTCCCGCGAATCCGCCGCGCCCCCGGGCGCCCGTCACCACGAGCTGGGCATCGGCGCTCTCCGCGAGCAGGACCGGGCGGGTCCTGCCCCGTACGAGGCGCCGCTCGACCGGGAGGCCGGGCCGGCGGGCCACCGCCGCCGCGAGCGCCCCGTCGAGGACGCGCCCCTCCTCGCCCCGGATCTCCTCCGTGCCGTGGAAGAGCGGGGTGAGGTCGGCGGGGCCGGTCGTCGGGGTCCAGGCGTGCACCGCGAGCAGTTCGGCGCCCCGGGCCGCGGCCTCGGCGAAGGCGAACTCGACGGCCGCGTCGGAGTCGGCGGAACCGTCGACGGCGAGCAGGACGGGCCCGCTCGGCCGCTCGCGGCCCCGGACCACCAGCACGGGGCAGGCGGCGTGGGCCGCGAGGTGGACCGCGACCGAGCCGATCAGGAGGCCCGTGAACGCGCCCGCGCCCCGGCTTCCGACCACCGCGAGCGCGGCCGAGCGGGACCGGGTGGCCAGCACGGTGAGGGGTTCCCCCTCGATGACCTCCCCCGTGACGTCGACCTCCGGTGCGCAGGCCCGGGCGCGGGCGACGGCCGTGTCGACGACGTCCTGGGCCTGCTGGCGGAGACCACCGCCGGGCGGACCGTACGCCGAGGGGCCGAGGGGAACGTGGAGCAGCGGCCAAACGAAGGCGTGGACGACGCTCAGTCGCGCTCCGTGCGACCGGGCCTCCTGTGCGGCGGTCTCCACCGCGCGCAGCGCGGACTCGGAGCCGTCGACCCCGACGAGCACATGACCGCGCGCTCCGTCCCGGCCGTCACCGCCCGGTTCGTGCGCGCCCTGTGCCTGCCCGTCGTGCCCCTGACCGCCCCGCTCCTGCTCGCCGTGCCCGTGACCGGTCCGCTCCGTCATCGGTCTCCCGCCCTTCCGTCCCTCCGGCCGGTGCGCTCGCGCACCCTTCACCCGTCGGATGCCCGGTGGCCGGGCCGTCACCCGGGACTTCGGTCCCTGGTGACGGCGCGGAAGGTCCCTTCTTCGCCGGTCAGGCGGCCAGGAAGGCCTCGATGGCTCCCGCCAGGGCCTCCGGGGTCTCCTCGGGGGCGTAGTGACCGGCGTCCTTGAGGACTTCGAGGCGGGCGTTGGGGTACCAGCGCAGCCAGGTCGACTCCATCGCCTCGCTGCCGAGGGCGGGGTCGTGGGCCCCGACGACGAGCAGCACCGGGGTGGGGTTGTCGCGGACCCGCTCGTGGAAGTCTGCGCGGGACCAGGAGTCGAGGTAGCTGCGGAAGGCCGTGGCGGAGGAGCGGGCGACGGAGCGCTGCACGAGGGCGTCCAGCCAGGCGCCGTCGTAGCGGTTGCCGGTGGTGTTGTCGATGATGGCCCGCCGGTTGGCCGGTTCCGCGGCGGCGCCCGCGAAGAGTTCCCAGGTCTCGCCGTCGAGCGGGAAGCCCGCGGCGGAGACGGGCGAGACGCCGATGATCGAGCGGACCCGGTCGGGGGCGTCCAGGAGCATCAGCTGGGCCGCCTTGCCGCCCATCGAGTGGCCGATCACGGAGAAGGTGTCCCAGCCGAGGTCGTCGGCGACCGCGAGGGCGTCGGCCGCGACCTCCTCCATGGTGAAGGCGCCGACGCGGTCGAGGGCCTCGCCGTAACCGCGGCAGTCGACGAAGGCGTACGAGCCGGTGGCCCCGTCCAGATGGTCCCGCAGCGGGGCGAAGCTGGTCCGGTCGCCGAACCAGTTGTGCAGGAAGAGCGCCCGCGCGGGGCCCCCGCCGTGTACGTCGTACGGAAGAACCCGGTCCGTCATCGTGCCCCCTGGTCGCGAGGTGGTTCCGGCGCCGCGCCTCCGGCGGCGGCCGACCACCGAGTGTGACGGGACGGACGCGTGGGGTCAACCTCCCCGGGGGGCGTGCGGGCGGGACCGGGCGCATCCTGGCTGTGTGACCTCGCACGGCACGTCCGGCACCGGCCCGGCGGACGACACCGGGCGTCCGTCCGGGAACGGAGCCGCAGACGGGCCCGCTTCCGGCGCTCTGACCTGGGCCCTCGCCGAGACGGCGCTGCGGACCGTCGAGGAGGTCGGCGGATACGCGGGCGGGGTGTACCTGCGCTCGGGAACTCCGGGGCTGTTGCGGCTCGCAGTGCTGGTGGGGCTGCCGGGGCCCGTGTTCCAGCCGTGGTGGCGGATGCATGAGAACCGGCCGTTCCCGGTGGCCGAGGTGCATCGCTCGGGCCAGCCCGTCCACCTCCCTGACGTCGAGGAGGCCATGCGCCGGTTCCCCCAGCTGGTGGCGAGTCTGCCGTTCCCCTTCGCCTCGCTGTACACGCCGGTCGTCGCGGGCCGTGAACGCTTCGGGGTGCTCGTGGCACTGCGGGCACCGACCCCGGGGATACCGGTCGACGCACGGGACCGCCGCCGCATGACGCGCGAGGCACTCCGCCTCGGTGGCGCCCTGGCAGACCTGACCCGCCGGGGGACGCCGGTCGAATGGCCGGGCGATCCGGTCTGCGTCCAGCTGTCCACGGCGGGGGCGCCCCCGGTCCGCTTCGGCACCTTCGACTGGGACCTGGACACGGGCACGGTGACCATGGACGCCGGTCTCCTGGACATCCTCGGCGCGGAGGTGACCTCGCCCTGTTCGATCGAGATGCTGACGTCCCTGCTCGAACCGGAGGACGGATACGCACTGTGGGCGGCGGCCCGGCAGGCCACGGATCCGGGCGGGCGGCCGGTGGTGCGCCGGATACGCCTGAAGGGGCCGGACGGGGGGCTGCACCTCCTGGAGGTCTCCACGAGGGCGCGCAGGAGTCCGGCGGGGGCGGAGGGCGCGGGGCGGCCCGACGCGTTCGGCCGGTACGGCGCGCCGCCCGGTATCGGTACCTCCGACGGGTTCGCCGCGTCCGCCGCGGGCGTACGTCTCATCTGCACCCTCGTCGACCTCGGCACGGGTCTGGTCGGCTCCGACGCCACCGACCGGCTGCCCCGGGCGATCCTCGCGATCGACCGCCTGGGCCGCGTCACCTACGTCAACGAGCGCACCGAGCAACTGCTCGGCCGGCCGCGCGGGGCGCTCGCGGGACGGCCGCTGTGGGAGGCGCTGCCCTGGTTCGGTCTCCCCTTCCACGAGGAGCAGCTGCGCGCCGCGCTCCTCTCCGGCGAGCCGGTGCGGTTCCTGGCCCGCCCCGAGCGGGGCCGGTGGCTTTCGGTGTCGCTGCATCCGGGGCGGGACGGGGTGACCATGGTGCTGGTCCCCGAGGACGGTCCGACGGCGCGCCCCCGGGGCCCCGGGGCACCGGGGCGGCCGGCGTCGCGTCCGGACGCCTCGGAGGGCCGGATCACCGAGCTGTACCGGCCGGTGGCCCTGGCCATCGCGCTCTCCGAGGCGGTGACGGCGCGCCAGGTGTCCTCGGTGGTGACGGAGGAGTTGCTGCCGGCGTTCGGCGGGCGGCAGCTGGCCATCTATCTGCTCAGCGACCGCCGGCTGTACCTGGCCTGGGAGACGGGCTTCCCGCCGGGGTTCCTCGAACCCTTCGACGGGGTGGCCCTGGACGCCCGGGTGCCGGGGGTGGAGACGCTGACGACGGGCCGGCCGCTGTTCTTCGAGTCGATGGAGCGGCTGGGACGGGCGTATCCGGACCTCCCGCTGGACGCCCACTCGGGGGCGCGGGCGTTCCTGCCGCTGATCGCCTCGGGCCGGCCGGTGGGCTCCTGCATCCTGGGCTTCGACCGTCCGCGCGGGTTCAGCGCGGAGGAGCGGACCGTGCTGACGGCGCTCGCGGGCCTGATCGCGCAGGCCTTGGAGCGGGCGCAGCGGTACGAGACGGAGTCGGCGGTGGCGCGGGGCCTCCAGGACGCGCTGCTGCCGCACCGGCTGCCGGTGCGCGACGGCGTGGACACGGTGGGCCGCTACCTGCCGGGGACGGCGGGCATGGACGTCGGCGGGGACTGGTACGACGTGATCGAGACAGGGCCGAAGCGGCTCGCGCTGGTGATCGGCGACGTGCAGGGGCACGGGGTGGCCGCCGCGGCCACGATGGGTCAGCTGCGGAGCGCCGTACGGGCCTTCGCGCTGGCCGGGCACCGGCCGCAGGACGTGATGCGGGGCACCAACCGGCTGCTCATCGACCTGGATCCGGGGCAGTTCGCCAGCTGTTGCTATGTGTCGCTCGACCCGGAGTCGGGGGAACTGCGGGCGGTGCGGGCCGGGCATCCGCCGCCGCTGCTGATGCGCCCCGACGGGACGACGGAGCGGGTGGAGCTCGCGGGCGGGATGGTGCTCGGGATCGACGGCCGTGCCTCGTATCCGGTGACACGGCTGCGGCTGGCTCAGGGCGCGGTGCTCGCGCTGTTCACGGACGGTCTGGTGGAAAAGCCGGGCGAGGACATCGACGACGGGATCGAGGCCCTGCGGCGGGCCCTCGCCGCGACCGCTTCGCTGCCGCTGGCGGAGGCCGCCGACCGGGTGACCCGGGAGGCCCGGGAGGCCACGGCCCGCCCGGACGACATCGCGCTGCTGCTCGCGGCGCGCTGGCCGTAGTCCGTGCGCGGAGAGTTCCACCGGGGCCGTGCCCGGAAGGCCCTGCCCGGCCCGATCGGCGGGGCGCCCGCCGGGCCCTGCCCGACGCGGCCCGGTCCTGTCGGGGGTCACCCGGTCGGACCTGTGGCGCTGGTCGGCCGCCGCGCGCGCGGGGAGGCTGGGGGTGCCGCGCCGATCCGGCCGGTCGAGCCAGGGCGTCAGCCCGAGGAGGACACGTGCAGCAGGACAAGCAGCCCGAGTACGGCCCGGTGGTCTTCCGTGACCGCACGGCGGGGTACGCCTTTCTGACCCGGTCCACCGCGACCAGCGAGCGGACCATCGACTGGGACGACGGCAACACGTACCCGGTGATCGACGTCGAGATCTCCTCCGAGAGCCACCCGTTCTACACGGGCAAGGCCCGGACGGTGGACTCGGAGGGCCGGATCGCGAAGTTCGAGCGGCGGTACGGCGAGGGCGAGGGTGCATCCGGGTCGAGCTGAGGAGCTCGGGGAAACTGGCCGGAAGGTGGCCAGTTCGCCTTCCAGGATGAGGTCACGAAGACGGCGGGGCGTTCGCGCTCCGCCGCGGACTCCCTGGAGGGAAGAACTGTGATCGTGGTGACCGGAGCGACCGGAAACGTCGGACGACCGCTGGTGGAGCTGCTGGCCGAGGCCGGCGAGGAGGTCACGGCGGTGAGCCGCCGGCCGGCCGAGGGGCTGCCCGCGGGGGTGGCGCACCGGCGGGGTGATCTGGCCGAGGTGGACGGTCTCGGCGGCCTCTTCGAAGGGGCGGAGGCGGTGTACCTGCTGGTCGCCGGCCTGGGGGACGAGCTGAGGCCGCGCGAGATCGTGGCGGCGGCGATGGCCGCCGGGGTGCGGCGGATCGTGCTCCAGTCCTCGCAGCTGGTGGGCACGCGGACGGACTCCGTGTCGCACGCGATTCTCCGTACGTTCGAGGAGGCGGTACGGGAGTCGGGGCTCGACTGGACGGTGTTGCGTCCTGGGGGTTTCGCGTCCAACGCGTTCTTCTGGGCCGATCAGGTGCGTGCCGGCCGTGCGGTGGCGGCGCCGTTCGCCGATGTGGCACTGCCACTGGTGGACCCGGCGGACATCGCGGGGGTCGCGGCGGAGGCACTGCGCGGTCCGGGGCACGCGGGGCGCACCTATGTGCTGACCGGCCCGGTGGCGGTGTCGCCTCGCGAGCAGGTGCGGGCGCTCGCGGGGGCGCTCGGTGAAGCGGTGGAGTTCGTGCCGCTCAGCGCGGCCGAGGCCAGGTCCCGGCTGACGCGGTTCCTGCCGGAGGACGCCGTCGACGGGATGCTGTCGGTCATGGGCGAGCCCCGTCCGGAGGAGCAGCGGGTGAGCCCGGACGTGGAGCGGGTGCTCGGGCGGGGTCCGAGTCCGTTCTCGGCGTGGGCGGAGCGGAACGCGCCCGCCTTCGCCTGAGAGCCTGCCCCGCAGCCGGCGGAGACGGGGACGCGTGTCGCACGGACGGCGTCCCCGCCCCGGCCGGGTGGGTTCGAGGGAGGGCGCGCGCGGCGCCCCCGCTCAGCTCCGGAAGGCGATCAGGCCTTCACGATGCCGGAGTCGGAGACCTTGATGGCCTTCTTGGTGGCGCCGGAGGAGGAGCCGAGGCCCTCGATCTTCGTGACCAGGTCCTGGCCCTCGACGACCTCGCCGAAGACGACGTGCTTGCCGTCGAGCCAGCTGGTGACGACCGTGGTGATGAAGAACTGCGAGCCGTTGCTGTTCGGGCCGGCGTTGGCCATCGAGAGCAGGAACGGGCGGTCGTGCTTCAGCTTGAAGTTCTCGTCCGCGAACTTCTCGCCGTAGATGCTCTTGCCGCCGGTGCCGTTGCCCCGGGTGAAGTCGCCGCCCTGCAGCATGAACTGCGGGATGACGCGGTGGAACGGGGAGCCGGCGTAGCCGAAGCCGTGCTCGCCGGTGGCGAGCTCACGGAAGTTCCGGGCCGTCTCGGGGACGACGTCGTCGAACAGCTTGAAGGTGATGCGGCCCGCGGGCTCGTCGTTGATGGTGATGTCGAAGTAAACGTTCTCGCTCATGGGGACATCCTGTCATTACTCGCCCACGGCGCGCGCACGGGCCGCCTCCTCCCGTGTCACGGCGCGCCGGTGCCCCGCGGCCCGTCGGGGGCGCGGGGCACCAGTGGCGGCACGGTCGCCGGTGTCAGAGCACTCCGCCGGTCCCCGGGTCCTGGAGGGCGCCCTCGGCGCCCTCGACGGTCTGGTGGAGCACCGGCCCGACGCCGTCCTCCTGGAGGAGGCCGGTGGCACCGCCCAGCGGGCTCTCCACGGCGTTCGCGTGCGGCGGCGGGGTGATGAGGGCGGTGACGACGCCTGCGGCGAGGGAGGCGATGGCGAGCATGCTGCGCTTCTTCATGACCGGGTCAACTGCTGAACGGCCGAGGAGTTACGGCCGTCTCCGGATCCAGACGAGGATCAGCACCGAGGCGACCGCCGCGAGGGCGCACCAGGTGGAGAGGAAGGCCGTGCGCCAGAGGAGGGCGCAGACGGCCGCCCCCACCCCGGTGACCAGCCCGAGGAGCCTCAGGAGCCGGTCGCGGGCGAGGAGGAGGGCGCCGACGGTGGCGAGGAGGTAGGCGGCGAGGAGGAGGGGCGCGTACGGCACGCCCACGGCGTAGCCGACGGTGCGGCCCCGGATCTCGGCATCGACGGTGCGGGTGGCGAGGGCGTACGCGAGGAGGCCGGCGGTCGCGGTTCCGGCGGCGAGCGGGACGAGCAGGCGCGGCCGGTCGGCGGGGCGGGCGGCGGTCAGGACGCCGAGCGGTACCCACAGGGGCAGCATCGGGAGGGCGATCACGGCCCAGGCGAGGGTGGCGGGTCCCGGTCCGCCGCCGGCGTGCCGGACGGCGGCCTCGACGACCTGGTGGACGCCGAGGAGCAGGGGCAGGGCGGCGAGCGGGGCGTCCCCGGGACGCCGTACGGAGGCGAGGGAGGCCACGCCGACGGCGCCGATGCCGAGGCCCGCCCAGAGGTCGACCGTCGCACTCCAGCACATAGCGCCCTTCTACCCCATATCGGATGGAACCGTAGGGTCGTGGGGGATGTCCCGGGGTCTCCGGGCCCGGGAGCGTCCGTACGGAGGAACAGTCCCCGGGCCCGCGCCTCCGGTGCTCAGTCCCCCTCGGGACCGCTCTCCAGGTACACCGGTGTGCCCGTCCTGCGGGCCCGGTCGATGCCCGCGAGCCGGGCGAACTCCCTCGGTTCCATCTCCCGCTGCCACTCGTGGAGGGTGCGCAGGCTGTACGCGCTGTGCTCCTCCGGGTCGAGCACGACGCCCGCGATCTGCTCGTCCGTCAGCTCACCGCCGTCGAAGACGAAACCGATGTGGTTGGCCGGCCACTCCTCACCTCGGTCGACGACGAAGTGGGTGCCGAGGAGGCGGGGTTCGCCGGTGAAGGTGATCCCGGTCTCCTCGTGGCACTCCCGTACGGCCGTCTCCCAGGGGGTCTCCCCCGGGTCCATGTTGCCGCCGGGCCACTGCCACAGCTCGGTGCGGTAGGTGGCACGCAGTTGGAAGGGGCGGCCTCCGGTATCGGTGAAGTAGAGGCAGGCGTAAGCCGTCGCTCTCGGCAGGGTCGCGACGTACTCGACGGTCGGCAGCCAGATGTTCGCCATGGGCGGCTCTCTTTCGACGGGCCGATGGGATCAGCACCCATCCAAGCGGTCGCGGGCCCGGCACCCGGCCGCTCGCGGGTGGATCACCGGATCGTGTGATCACCACCGCCTCTCGTGACCGTCCACCGCCGGCCGGAGGTCAGGCGGTGAAGACCAGCCCCGCCTCGTACGCCATGATCACCAGCTGCACCCGGTCACGGGCCTCCAGTTTGGCGAGGAGACGGGTCACATAGGTCTTCGCGGTGGCGACGCTGATGTGGAGTTCGGCGGCGACCTCCGTGTTGGAGAGGCCCCTTCCGACGAGCGTGAGGACCTCGCGCTCGCGGTCGGTGATGCCCCAGGTCCCGCGGCGTTGCGCGCCCGGGGCGGTCCGGGGGCGGCCGGTGAACTCCTTGATGAGGCGGCCGGTCACGCTGGGCGCGATGAGCGCGTCGCCGGAGGCGACGACGCGGACGGCGGCGAGTATGTCGTCCAGTGCCATGTCCTTGACGAGGAAGCCCGACGCGCCCGCGTGCAGCGCCCCGTACACGTGGTCGTCGTCGTCGAAGGTGGTGAGGACGACCACGCGGGCGCCGCTGGGGCCCCCGGTGATACGGCGGGTCGCCTCGATGCCGTCCGTGCCGGGCATCCGCAGGTCCATGACGACGACGTCGGCGCCGGTCTCCTCGGTGAGGCGCACGGCCTGGGCCCCGTCCGCCGCCTCGCCGACGACGACCAGGTCAGGGGTGTCGGTGATGACCATGCGCAGGGCCGTCCGCACCAGGGGCTGGTCGTCGGCGAGGACGACCCGGACGGGCCGTTCGGTGGTGGTCTCGCTCATCGGGTGGTGACTCCTGTGGGGAGGGGGATGCGGGCGGTGACGCGGAAGCCGCCGCCGGGGCGGGGGCCGGCGTCGAACTCTCCGTGCAGCAGGGTGACGCGCTCCCGCATGCCGACGAGACCGTAGCCCGCCCCGTCGGCCCCGGCGCGGGCGCCGACGGGCGCGGCGTCGCGCGCGGGACCCCGGTCCTCGACGCTGACGAGGAGGATGCCGGGGTCGCGCCGGTCGACGGTGACGGTGCAGGAGTCGGCGCCGGAGTGCCGTACCACGTTGGTGACGGACTCCTGGACGACGCGGAAGGCGGACAGGTCGACGTCCTGCGGCAGTGGCCGGGGCTCCCCCACCCGGCTGACGAGGACGCGGACCCCGGCGGACGCGGTGGTCTCGGCGAGCCGGTCGAGCGCGGTGAGGCCCGGCATCTCGGGCAGCCCGGCCTCGTCGGCGGCACGGGGTCCAGGGTCACCGGGCTCGTCGGTGCGCAGGGCGCCGAGCATCCTGCGCAGTCCGGCGAGCGTCTCGCGGCTCGCCGTCTCGATCTCGGTGAGGGCCTGGCGGGCCTGTGCGGGCTGGGTCTCGATGACCCGCCGGGCGGCACCGGCCTGGAGGGCCACGATGCCGATGCTGTGGGCGACCGTGTCGTGCATCTCGCGGGCGATGCGGAGCCGTTCCGAGGTGACGGCCTGTGCGGCGGTCTGGGCGCGGGTCCGTGCCGCGTAGGCCCGGCTCTGGCCTTCCGAGCGGCCGAGCAGCCAGGCGACGACGGCGGTGAGGGCGACGGCGAGGGTGCCGGTGGTGCCGACGGTCCAGCCGGCGAACAGCCGGGCCGCGAGGTAGCCGACGAGGAGACCGAGGGCGAGCAGGAGCGCCCGGCCGGCCTCACGGGGCGGGCGGGTGGCGGCGACGGTGTACAGCACGACGTCCACGGCGAGGTACTGCTCGAACGGGATGGCGGTGACGCCGAGCGGGGTGCTGCAGACCACCGCGGCCACCAGGAGGTACACGAGGGACGCGGTCGGACGGCGGGTCAGGAGCGCGCAGCCGCGCAGGGCGAGGGCGGTGGCGAGGAGCAGCATGGCGACGCCGTCCCAACGCGGGATGATCACGCCGGCCAGGACGTCCGCGGTCGCCTGACCGGGCAGCCGGAGGCGGAGGAGGAGGGTGAAGAGCATGCCCGCGAGCCAGGCGACGGCGGCCCACCCACCGGGGGTGACCCTTCTGAGGAACGGGACTGACGGGGTGGCGGACATGCGGTGATCGTAGGGGGCGGGGTGCGGGACGGGCATCGGACCGTGGGTGTACGACCCGGGGTGACAGGGCGGGCGCCGATTGTCGGCGCTGGTCCGATGTCAGGGACGGGGGCAGGGCGGCACGGTGGTGTGCATGATCGAAGTCAGGGAACTCACCAAGAAGTACGGCTCCGCGACCGCCGTGGACGCGCTCACCTTCACCGTCCGGCCGGGGCTGGTGACCGGTTTCCTCGGACCGAACGGTTCGGGCAAGAGCACCACGCTCCGCATGGTCCTCGGGCTGCACGCGCCGACCCGGGGATCGGTGACGGTCGACGGCCGGCCGTTCGCGGACCGGCCGAGGGGGCTCCGGCACGTCGGCGCGCTCCTCGACGCCGGGGACGCGCAGGCCGGGCGGACCGCGCGGGCCCATCTGGCGGTGCTCGCGCGGAGCAACCGCGTCCCGCTCGCCCGGGTCGACGCGGTCCTGGAGGAGGTCGGCCTCGCGGGGGTGGCCCGGCGCCGGATCGGGGGCTACTCGCTCGGGATGCGGCAGCGGCTCGGCATCGCGGGGGCGCTGCTCGGCGATCCGCCGGTGCTGCTGTTCGACGAGCCGCTCAACGGGCTCGACCCGGAGGGCGTGAAATGGGTGCGGGGGCTGTTCCGGCGGCTGGCCTCGGAGGGCCGGACGGTCTTCGTCTCCAGTCATCTGATGACCGAGATGGAGCACACGGCGGACGAGCTGGTCGTCATCGGCCGGGGTGCGCTGATCGCGGCGGAGAGCCTGTCGGAGTTCGCCGCGCGCGGGGCGCGGCCGAGCGTGACGGTGGGCGCCCCCGGCGTCGCGGCGCTGACGCCTTCGCTGCTGGCCGAGGGGGCGCGGGTGGTGACGGAGCGGGGCCGGCTGACGGTGACGGGGCTCTCGGCCGCCCGGATCGGCGAACTGGCCCTGGCGCACCGGGTGCCGCTCGACCAGCTCACCTCGCACACCGCCTCCCTGGAGGAGGCGTTCATGGAACTGACCGCCGACCGTGTCGACTACCTGGCTGGAGACGCCCGATGACCGATCTCGCCGTTCCCGTCGTGGAGCCCCGCGGCGCGGGCTCCCGTGTCGTGGAGCCCCCTGCCCGGTTCCGCGATCTGCTCGCGTCGGAGTGGCTGAGGCTGTGGTCGCTGCGGTCCACCGGCTGGTCGCTGCTGCTGAGCGCGCTGGCCGTGATCGCCTTCAACGTCGGCACCGCGTGGGACCACTACCGGTACTGGTGGCAGTTCGGGCCGAAGGGCCGTGCGGAGTTCGTGGCGAACGAGATGGCCCTGGGCGACGCGTTCACCGGGAACGCCTCGACGGTCCTGATCCTGTGCGCCGCCGCCATGGGCGCGGTGGCGGTGGTAGGCGAGTACGGCAGCGGCATGATCCGTACGAGCTTCGCGGCGGTGCCGGCACGGAGCGCGCTGATGTCGGCGAAGGTGCTGGTCGTCGCGGTGGTGCAGACCTTGTTCGGGGCCCTGGTCGCGGGCGCTTCGTTCTGGCTGTCGCAGGCCGTCCTGTCGGTGCGGGACGCGGGGCTGCCGATCACGCATCCGGGGGCGCTGCGGATCGTGGTGGCGTCGGCGCTGCTCGCGCCGGTGTGCGCGGTGACGGGGATGGCGCTCGGTGCGCTGCTGCGGCGCAGCGCGGTCTCGATCGTGGGGTCGGTGCTGCTGCTGCTGTTCGTGCCGATGGTGGTCAGCGAGCGGCGTCACCTGACGGCGGTGCTCGCGCACACGACACCGCTGAAGGCCTGGCAGCGGCTCGCGGCACCGGGGACGTTCGAGCAGCCGTACCCGTGGACGGCGGGGGGCGCGTGGCTGGTGTACGCGCTGTGGGCGGTCGGCGCGGCGGTGGTGACGGTGCTGGTGGTGCGGCGCCGGGACCAGTGAGCTCCGCTACTCGGCGGCCGGGCCGCTCCCGCCGAGCCGCCGCTCGATGAGGACCTCGTGGACGAGGCGCCCGGCCAGGGCGCCTCCGTACACGACGAAGCCGACGCCGACGAGCCAGGACTGGAGGACGAGCACGGTGCCGAACTGGCCGTACGTCACCGCGTTGGAGGCGATGAGGGGCGAGAAGACGAGCTGGGAGAAGATCCGCAGCCCCAGCAGTCCGAGTGCGGTGAGGACGGCTCCGGGAGCGAGGGCGCGCCAGCGGATGCGGCCGCAGAGCAGGAAGCGCTGCGACCACCAGAAGAAGACGAAGGTGCCGACCAGGTCGGCGAGGGCGACCAGGGCGGTGATCGCGGCCGGGGACTCGGCGGGTGCCGGGGTGGCGACGAAGAGGAGGAGGCAGGCGACGAGCACGGCGAGCCAGACGACGTGCCGCCACATGGTGTGCCAGCGGGCGGTGGGAAGGTCCCAGGCCCGCTCGTACCCGGTCTGTACGGCGGATCCGAAGGTGACGCCGAAGGCGGCGAGGGCGGCGAGACCGAAGGCGGTGGTGCGTTGCAGGGCCGCTCCCGGCTGGCCGAAGAGCCGCTCGATCTGCTCCTGCGAGACCTCCGAGACGCCGAGGCCCTGGACGAGCCAGCGGGCGAAGCCCTGGCCGCTGGCGAGGTCGGCCGCGGCGACCACGATGAGGAGCGGGACGAGGGTGAGCAGGCTGAGCGCGGCGAAGCCCATGGCGCGGTGCATGAGTTCCATGGCGCGGCCGCGGTTCCAGGCGAGCCCGAGGGGCGAGGCGCTGACGCGGGTGTACAGGCGCTGGAACCAGTGGCCGTTGTCGGTGGGGGCACCGTCGTGCGGCGGACCCGGTGTGGAGGGCATGCCTCGTTCGCTACCCGGCCGGGCGGCGGGACATCTCCCGGTGCGGCCGAACGGGTGCAGGACGGGCGTGCGTCAGGCGTCAGGCGTCGAGCGGGCGGGCGCCGGGGCCGGGGCGGACGGTGACGTCTCGGGCGGTGAGGGTGGCCCGTTCCTCGCCCTCGCACTGGACGACGACGCGGACGGCGGCGTCGCAGTCGGTGTGCCGGATGTCGAGGACGGGCCCGTCGGGCTCCCCGGCGTGGGTGTCGCCCCACTGCTTGAGGGCGAGCAGTACGGGCCAGAGGTCGATGCCCTTGGGGGTGAGCCGGTACTCGTACCGGGTGCGGGCGCCGGGTTCGCGGTAGGGCTCGGCGCACAGGACCTCCGCGGTGACGAGCTTGCGGAGCCGGTTCGTCCTGGAGCCGGGCGAGGAGCACTACAACCCCATCGGGAGCGTGCACGGCGGGGTGTACGCGACCCTGCTCGACTCGGCGACCGGCTGCGCGGTGCACTCCACGCTCCCGCAGGGGACGGCGTACACCTCGCTCGACCTGTCGACCCGTTTCCTTCGCCCGCTCACCACCGCCACCGGCAAGGTCCGTGCCATCGGCACGGTGATCTCGCGGGGCCGCAGGACCGCGCTGGCCGAGGCGGGGCTCTACGACGCGGAGGACCGCCTGCTCGGGCACGCGACGAGCACGTGCATGCTCTTCCCCGTCCCGGCGGAGAGTGCCGCCGGGGGCACGCGCGCGTAGCCAGGCACGGAGGGGAACCTGCGCACGCGCGCGTGGCCGTGCCTCGCCCGGGTACGCGCGCGTGGAGCCGGATGCCTGCGGGGGCTCCGGTCAGCGGTGTCCGGGGACCGGCCGGGTGCGGGTGCAGCCGTCCGGGGCGACGTCGGGGACGCCGTTGGCCTGGAGGGCGGCGCTCACCAGGGTGGCGAGCAGGTCGATGTCCGAGCCCATGTCCAGACGGACCGTCACCCATCCGGAACCGGCGCGGAGCCGTACCGCGCTCGACCCGAGGAGCGCGTGGCGCAGTTTGGCGACCATGGCGCGGGTGAGGTGGACGTCGGCCTCGTGCTCGCCGTGGAAATGCACGATCTCCTGCGTCGCGGTACCCAGTCCGAGCGCGGCGCCGCAATGGGCGCGGGCGGGGGTCAGCGAGGGCCAGCTCATCAGACGTTCACTGGCATGCCTGGCCGTGTTCATACGAGGAGCGTGACGGTCCCCGGGGCCGCGCACAAGCGTCCTGCGGGAAGAATCCCGCCCGGGCGGGAATCCCGTCGTACCCGGCGGCGGTGTGACCGTGCGTCACATCCGTCCGTGGGGCGGAAGTGACCCGTGTCACTGGGGTGCACGCGCGCGGATGCGGGCCGCGAGCACGGCCACGTCGTCCTCCGCCGTGTGGGCGTCCAGCCGCCGCAGGACCTCGTCGACGACGTCGCGCGGACCGGAACCGGCGGGGAGCCGGAGGGCGGCGAGTCGGGCGAGCGACACGTCGATGTCCTCGCCCCGGCGTTCGACGAGGCCGTCGGTGAAGATCAGCAGGGTCGCGCCGGGGGCGAGCGGGCGCGTCGTCGACTCGTACCCGCCGATGCCGGTGCCGAGGGGCGGGCCCACCGGGAGGTCGACGAGTTCGGCCGAGCCGTCCGCGCCGAACACGGCGGGCGGCAGGTGCCCGGCGTTCGCGAAGGTCGCCGCGCCGCGGGCCGGGTCGACCCGGACGAGCAGACAGGTGGCGGGACGGCGGGCGTCGTCCTCGGCTACCACCGAGTCCAGGTGGCGCAGCACCCGGTGCGGCGGCAGGTCGGTGGCGGCGACCTCGCGCAGGGCCGTGCGGTAGGCGTTCATGTCGACGGCGGCGTCCAGGCCGTGCCCCATCACGTCGCCGACGACGAGCAGGCTGCGGCCGAAGTGGAGCCGTACCGTCTCGAACCAGTCACCGCCCACGAGGGTGCGGTGCCCGGCGGGCAGGTAGCCGCCCGCGATCTCCAGGTTCGGGTGCGGCCGGCCGGGCTCGCCGACCAGGGCGCGCTGGAGGTGCAGCGCGGTGTCCTCGGTGGCCGCGAGCCGCCGCGCGTGCCCGAGGTGCCGGGCGGCGAGCCGGGCGGCGTGCCGGAGCAGCGCCACGTCGTCGGCGGAGAAGGGCCCGCCGGCGGTCCGTGCGACGGTGACGGTCCCGAGGGTCCCCTCGTCGTGCACGGCGAGGGGAACGGCGAGGCGGTGGGTCCCGGCGCCGGTCGAGGCGGGCGGGGCGGGGAGGACGGAGCCGGGCGGGGCGGAGCCGGGCGGGAGGGGGCCGGGCGGGGCGGGGCCGGGTCGGAGCGGGCCGTACCGGGCGGAGCCGGGCGGGAGGGGGCCGGGGGCGCCGGAGCCGTAAGGACCGGAACCGTGCGAGACGGAGCGGGGCGGGCCGGAGTCGTGCGGGCGCCGGTACCGCGTGACCGTCCCGGCCCTCGTCCGCGCGTCGTCCGGCTGTGGCCGCTGCGGCTGTTCTGCCGCCAGGTCGACCGTCACCGAGGCACTCACGTGCTCGGTGGCGAAGCGCACGAGTTCCCGGCACGTGGTCGTCTCGTCGAGCGTCGTGCCTATCTCGCCGGTCGCCTGCTCCATGGCCCGCACCCTGGTCACGAGCGCCCGGACCCGTTCCGTGTCCCGTTCCGCCACGACACCTCCACCGCCGCGCGGTCACCGGGTGTGGCGCACCCGGTCCCCCCATCGCACCAGCGGGTGGCGCCCCGCGCGGCACGGACCTTGCGCGGAGCGGTTGTGCGGCGGTGCGTGATCTGATCAAGTACGACCGAGGCTACTGGTCAGTACGCGATTTCGCTCCCCGGGGGGACAGCCCATGACGACCGGATTCTTCAGCTCCGTCGACGACGTCGCCGACAAGCTCGCCACGACCGGCTATCTGGCGTCGCCTGCCGTCGCCACCACCGTGTTCCTCGCCGACCGGCTCGGCAAGCCGCTGCTCGTCGAGGGTCCGGCCGGCGTCGGCAAGACGGAGCTGGCCAACGCGGTCACCGAGGTCACGGGCGCGCGCCTGGTCCGGTTGCAGTGCTACGAGGGCGTCGACGAGTCCCGCGCGCTGTACGAGTGGAACCACGCCAAGCAGCTGCTGCGGATCACGGCCGGCCGGGGCGAGTCCTGGGACGAGGCGCGGACGGACGTCTTCGGCGAGGAGTTCCTGCTCCCCCGGCCGCTGCTCACCGCGATCCGCTCGGACGAGCCGACGGTGCTCCTCATCGACGAGACCGACAAGGCCGACGTCGAGGTGGAGGGCCTCCTTCTCGAGGTCCTGAGCGACTTCCAGATCACCGTTCCCGAGCTGGGCACGATCACCGCCACACGGCGCCCGTTCACCGTGCTGACCTCGAACGCGAGCCGCGAGCTGTCCGAGGCCCTGCGCCGACGCTGTCTGTTCCTGCACATCGGTTTCCCCGAGGAGGGGCTGGAGCGCCGGATCGTCGGCCTCAAGGTCCCGGAGCTCGACGCCGCGCTCGCCGCGTCCGTGGTGCGGGTCGTGGGGGCGCTGCGCGCGATGGACCTGCGGAAGGTGCCGTCGGTCTCGGAGACCGTCGACTGGGCCCGTACCCTTCTCGCGCTCGGCGCGGACCGCCTGGACGAGCGGGTCGTACGGGAGACCCTGGGCGTCCTGCTGAAGCACCAGGAGGACATCGTGAAGGCCGCGGCCAAGCTCGACCTGGACGCGGTGTGAGCCCGGCGGACCCGTCCGCGGCTCCGGCGGACCCGTCCACCGCCTCCGCGGCCCATCGGCTGACCGGGCTGGTGGCGGCGCTCCGCGCGCACGGGTTCGGGATCGGCACGGGCGAGACCGTGGACGCCGGGCAGGCCCTCGAAGCGGTCGGTTTCACGGACCGGGAACGAGTGCGGGAGGCACTGGCGGCGACGCTGCTCCACGGGGAACGCCAGCGGGCGGTGTTCGACCAGGTCTTCGACCTGTACTTCCCGCTGGGGCACACCGGGACGGCGGGGTCGTACGAGAACACCCCGGCGGACCTCGCGGCGCTGCGCGAGCGGCTCACCGAGGCCCTCGGCGACGCCGACGGCGCCGCGCTCGACCGGCTGGCGGCCGAGGCGGTGAGCGGCTTCGGCGGCTTCGGATCGACGGCCGGTTCGGACGGCTGGTCCTCGTACCAGACGCTCGCGCGGGTGCGCCCCGAGACGCTGCTCGCCCGGGTGCGGGAGCGGGGCGGAGCGGTTCGCGGCGCGGAGGACCCCGAGTTCACCGAGCGCCTGCTCGACGACGACATCCGGCGCCGCATCGAGGCGTTCCGCGAGCGGGTGCGGACCGAGGCCCGGCGGCGCGTCGCCGAGCGGCAGGGCCGCGACCGGGTCGCCCGCCGCGCGGTGGCGGGCACGGCGGACGGTGTGGACTTCCTGCTCGCCGGGCGGGCGCAGCTGGACGAGTTGCGGCGCACGGTACGGCCGCTGGCGCGGAAGCTGGCCACCCGGCTCGCGGCCCGGCGGCGCAGGGCGGCGCGCGGGGAGATCGATCTGCGGCGGACGCTGCGGGCCTCGCTGTCGACCGGGGGCGTGCCGGTGCGTCCGGTGCTCCGGCGGCGGCGCCCCCGGCGGCCCGAGCTGGTGCTGTTGTGCGACGTGTCGGGGTCGGTGACGGGCTTCGCACAGTTCACGATGCTGCTGGTGCAGGCCTTGCACGACCAGTTCAGCCGGGTGCGGGTGTTCGCCTTCGTCAACCGGGTGGACGAGGTGACCGGGCTGATCGCGCGGGACGCGGCGGACCCTGCGGCGCTCGGCGACCGCATCCTCGCGGAGGCCGAGCTGACCGGGTGGCACGGGCAGAGCGACTACGGGACCGCTCTCGGGGAGTTTGCCGACCGGTACGCGGAGGCGATCGGTCCGCGCACGGTGGTCTTCGTCCTGGGGGACGCCCGTACCAACGGCTCCGACCCGAATCTGGCGGCATTGAAGCGGATCGCGGACCGCGCCCGCAGGGTCCACTGGCTCAACCCCGAGGAGCCCTCGCTGTGGGGCACGGGTGACTCGGTGGCCCCGGCGTACGCCGGTCTGGTCGAGATGCGCCCGTGCCGCAACGCCCGCCAGCTGGGGGCACTGATCGGCCGGCTGCTGCCGGTATGAGGCGGTGACCCCGGCCGCGCGGGCGACGGCGGCGGCGCGTACGCGCGGCGGAAGCCCCGCCTCCGCGAGAAAGCGGGCCCGGGGCCGCGCCTCCGCGAGAGCGCGGGCCCGGAGCCGCGCGCTGAGAGAAGACGGGCCGGGAGCCCCGGACCATGGCACGATCGCCCCATGGCCAAGGCGTCCGACCGCCCCGAGACCGAGTTCCCCCGTGCCATCGGCGCGCCCGCCACCCGCGCGCTCACCGCCGCGGGCTACACCCGGCTCGACCAGCTCGCGGGGGTCCCCGCCGCCGAGCTCGGCGCCCTGCACGGGGTGGGCCCGAAGGCGCTGCGCGTTCTCGGCGAGACGCTCGCCGAGCGGGGCCTCTCGCTGGGATGAGCCCAGGTCCCGGTTGTACGGCGGGCGGGCCCGCGAACTAGCGTGGCCTCCATGGAACTCTTGGGAGAGATCGCCGTCGGCCGTCCGCTGCTCGTCCTCGCCGTCAAGGAGGAGGCGCAGTACCTGGACACGGACCAGCCGGTGCTGCTGACCGGCATGGGCAAGGTGAACGCGGCGACCGCGCTCGCGACGGTCCTCGCGCGCGGCCCCCGGCCGTCCGGGATCGTGAACCTGGGGACGGCCGGGGCGCTGCGGCCGGGCTGGACCGGGACCCATGTCGTCGGCACCGTCGTGCAGCACGACCTGGACGGCGAGCTGCTCGCCACGCTGACCGGGGAGACGTACGGAGCGCCGCTGGCGCTCCCGGACGGCGGCGACGTGGTGCTGGCCACCGGCGACGCGTTCATCTCGGACGAGGCCGCCCGCGCCCGGCTCGCGGAGCGGGCCCCGCTGGTCGACATGGAGGGGTACGCGCTCGCCGCCGCCGCCGGGCTCGCCGGGGTGCCGCTGCGCATCGTGAAGCACGTCAGCGACGAGGCCGGGGACGGGGCCGCGCGAAGCTGGCGCGAATCGGTCGCCGAGTGCGCGCGGGCCCTCGCCGACTGGGCGGAGGCGAACACCCCGTACCGCTCCTGAGCGGAGCGGTCCCGGACCGGTCACCCGCTCCCCCGGGGTCAGCCCAGTGGCAGTTCCAGGAAGGACGGCTCGCCCGCCGGGGAGCCCACGGCGGTCTGCGTCCAGGTGACGGAGGCGTCGCCGTACAGCGGGTCCTTGCTGTCGACGACCAGCATCAGCCGGTGGCCGGAGGGAATGTCGTACGCGGCGGCCTGGAGCCGCCAGGTGACGGTGGTGTCCTGGTCGGGGGTCAGGCCGTAGACGTTGAGGGGTTCGTGGCTGATGATCCGGGCCGTGTCGTCCTCGGCGACGTCCAGGAGATGGGCGTAGAGGCTGGCGGAGGTCGCGGTGGAGCGGACCGTGAGGCGCAGTCGCGGGATGCCCCGGACGCGGCGGCCGGCCGTCTCCTCCCCGCCGGACGGCAGCAGCGGTTCGGTGGTCCAACAGAGCGCGTGCCTGCGGTCGATCTTGCGGGTGTCGTAGATCTTGGGGTTGCCCGCCCACTCCGCGCGGCCGGTCTTCATCAGGGCGTCCATGGCGGTGGCCTCGGTGTCCACCCCCGCGAGGAACGCGCGCCGCCAACCGGTCCCCTCGGCCTCGGCCGCCTCCTCTCCGCCGACGGAGACGAGGCGGCCGTCGGCGCCGCCCGCGCCGTCGCCGGTGAGGCCGAAGACTTCGGTGGCGCGGGTGACCTCGCTCCAGTCGGAGCGGAGCTCACGGCGGGCGGGCGTGACGATCCGGTTCTCGCCGGTCGGCTCGCCGGTGCCGGGGGCCAGGGCCGGTTCCGTCGTGTACGTGAACATCACCTGGTTGCACACCTTCGGCCAGTCCGCCACTCCGTTGGGCTCGCCCTTGAGGTGGTGGTCGAGCCAGGCGTACGCCTCCGCCATGGGGAGGTTGACCTCGCCGGGGGCGGCGGGCGGGCCGATGAGCGCGGGACCCTCCGGGGCGGCGTGGTCGCCGATCCACATGTTGAGCCGCTTGGGCACTTCCAGGCCGTTGAAGGTCTCCAGGACCTGGTTGACCGCGAAGAGGCTCTCGTGCCAGGTGTTGGAGAAGAAGGTCGGCGTGCCCTTGTCGTTGGTCAGTTCGAGGTACGACTCGGGGGCGCGCAGCCGGCCCCAGTCGACGACGTCCTCCAGGTTCCGGTCGGCCTGGAAGTCGGCGAGGATCCGCTGGTTCTCCTCGTCGAACTTGGACTCCACCGGCCCGCCGGTGAGGGCGAGGAGGGCCTTCACCGCGGCGAGGTGGCGGGTGTCGTGGTCGTACAGGCTGGTCGCGAGGTTGCCCCAGGTACTGAGCGCGACGACGGCGGCGACCCGGTCGTCGTGGGCGGCGACGAGCTGGCTGATGCCGGAGCCGTAGGACTCCCCCATGAAGCCGACGGCGCTCGGGGCGAAGTGGTCGACGGCGAAGTCGATGACGGCGGAGCCGTCGGCCCAGTCGTGGGGTCCGGCGACGTCGACGCAGCCGCTTGAGGTCGAGGGCAGGCCGGGGATGCCGAGTCCTCGGGGCGTGTAGGCGAGGACGTGGTAGCCCTTGTGGGCGAGGACGAGGTAGGACCAGAGGAACAGCGGCCAGCCGAACGGGGTCCAGCCGGCCGGGACGACGACGAGCGGGTGCGGGCCGGGGCCGAGCTGCCGGAGGCTGAAGGCGGAGAGCCGGACGTCCTCCGTGGCGCCCTCGACGCGGTGGTACGCGGGCACGGCGAGGCCGCGCACCTCCCTGACGTAGGCGGCGAGTTCGGCGGGGAGCAGGTCCCCCGCGCCGCCGTCTCCTTCGCCGCCGTCGGTTCCTCCGCTTCCTTCACCGCCGTCGGCCGTGCCGCCGAGGAGCACGTTGGCGAGGGTCTGGCCGAGCCGGACGGCGCCGGGGTCCACCGTTCCGTCGGCGGCCCAGAGGCCGCGTCCGGTGATCCGCGAGGTCTCGGCGGCGGTCAGCCTCGCCGTGACGTCCGGGAAGCCGGGGAAATGTTCGGACGAGCCGGTGGTGAAGGGGTTCTCCTGGGGCACGTGCACCCGTTCCTCTCGACTGGACTGATCACTGTCCGCGATGCGAACGATGGCAAGCCTCACCTATGTGGGGCGGAGCGGCCAGAGCGCACGAACGGCGCACGTGTCACGCAACCGGCCGGGAACGACACAAGGCGCCCCGAACGCGATGTTTGGGGACACCGCGGAACGGCCCCGTCACCCGGATCGGGTCGAGACGGAGCCGACCGTGGCGTACTCGGGCGGGTACACCACGACCAGGGCGGCGATGTCGTCGTCGAGGCCGCCGGAGCCGTAGCGGGTGAGGTCCTTGTGCAGGATGTCCGGCAGGTCCCGGGCCGGTTCCCGGGCCCACCCGCGCAGCCGCGGTTCGAGCGGGTAGAAGGTGCCGGTCCGGTCGCGGGTCTCGCTGACGCCGTCGGTGTAGAGCAGCATCCGGTCCCCGGGGCCGAACGGCACCTCCTCGATGCGGTGCCGGGAGTCGGCGAGGCCTGCCAGGTTCACGGGCAGGGAGGGATCGGCGAAGTGCACGGGCTCGACCCGTGACCCGCGCTGGACGAGGGGCGCAGGGTGGCCGCAGCTGAGCAGCCGGGCGGTGTCCCCGCCGTCGGGGAGCTCCACGAGGACGACGGTGGCGAAGCGTTCGGCGGCGTCGGAGTCGGGGTCCCAGGCCCCGTACCGGGCGAGGCACTCGTCGAGCCGGTCCGCTAGGACCGCCAGGTCGGCGGCGTCGTAGACGGCGGCGCGGAAGGAGCCGAGGAGGGCGGAGGCGGTCTCCACGGCACCGAGGCCCTTGCCCTGGACGTCGCCGAGCATGATCCGGACCGCGCCGGGGATCCGTACGGCCTCGTAGAAGTCTCCGCCGATCCGCGCCTTCGCGGCGGCCGCCACGTACAGCAGGTGGAGGTCGTAGCGGCCGAGGTGCTCGGGGAGGGGGCGCAGGACGACCCGCTGCACCACCTCGGCGACGGCGGTGAGCTCCCGCAGGTCCTGTTCGTAGCGGATGCGGACGCGGCTGACCCAGGCCGCCGCGGCGGTGACGGCGGCGATCACGGCCTCGCTGGCGACGAGTTCGGGGACGAGCTGTTCGCCCCGGATGACGCCGAGCAGCAGCCGGGCGGCCATGGCGAGCAGGCCGATGCCGATGGTCCCGCGCACGCTCCAGGTGACGGCGGCGAGCGCGGGCGCGGCGACGAGGAGCCGGTCGAAGCGCTCCCGGTCGGGGGTGATCACGTCCGCGAGGAACGTCAGGACCAGGACCAGGAAGGGCAGCGCGCGACCGAGGTTGAGCTGGGTGCGCGCCGCTGTGCCGGGACGGCCCCGGTGACCTGCGGGCATTTCATGATCGTACGCACGGTCGACGCCGGGGCCCCGGTGCGGCGGGACCCGGGCGTGTCCGCTCCCGGTCCGCCCCGCCCGACGGCGCCGGTCCCGCGGAGGCCACGGCCGTGCCGGGGAGCGCGAGGGCCGCGGGGAGGGCGAGGGCGGCGAGCACGGCGAGGACCGGCAGGGCCGCCCCCCTGGCCGGTACGAATCCGCCGTGCGGGACGAGGGCGACGAGCAGGGTCGCGGTGGCGACCCGGAACGCGGGGCCGATGTTCATCGCGGTCTGCTGGAGGCCGCCGGCGACTCCGGCGTGGGCCTCGGTGGCGCGGTGCACGACGACCGAGGTCGCGACGACCATCAGCGTGACGAACCCGGCGCCGAGCAGGGCGACGGCGAACCCCACGGGGAGCGCACCGGCGGTGGTGTCGAGCCGGGCGAGACCGAGCACCCCGAGCGTGAGCAGTCCCGCGCCGGCGGCGGCCGTGCGCCGGGGGCCGAAGCCGCTGGAGCGGTGGGCAGAGCGGCGCGCCGAGCACCATGAGGAGGGCGATTGGCAGGACGCGGAGCGCGCGGCCGAGGGGTCGAGCCGCTGGACGTCCTGGAGGAAGTACGTCACGACGAACCGGCGCGGCCCGGCGGCGCGGGAACCGGAGTGCTCGCATTCGCCGGAGCCGTGGCCGCCGGGATCGCCCTCGCCCGGGCTGGAGGAGCGCCCCGAACACCCCCTGGAGCACGCGCAGCGCGATGACCGTGCCGATGCCCGGGGCGAGGGCGATGCCGGTGGAGGCGGCGGCGAAGCCGAGGGCACCGACGGCGAAGACCCGGCGGTGGCCGTGGCGGTCGCGGAGCCGCCCGGCCAGGACGAGGAGGCTCGCGACGGCCACGAGGTAGCCGGTGCTGGTCCACTGGACCTGGCCGACGTCGGCGTGCGGATCGTCCTGGAGGGGGCTGGGCGACGGTGAGCACGGTGCCGTCGAGGGCGACGACGGCCGCGCCGACGACACTGCGCGCGAGGACCGGGGTGCGGCGCGCGGCTCCCGAGGGCGCTGCGACGGCGTCGGCTCCGCGGTGCCGCGTCACCGCGTCGGCTCCGCCGGGCCGAGGTGGGCGTCGAGGGCCGCCGTGAGGAAGGGGGCGGGGTCGTCGCCGCCGGTCGCGAGCCGGAGGCTGCCCCAGTGCCGGAGCTGGGCGATGCCGTGCAGATTGGCCCAGAGGGTGCCGGTGATCACGACGGGGTCGGCGCCGGGGCGGACGCGGGCGACGAGTCCGGTGAGGTGGGCGAAGAGCGGCAGGCTCGTCTCGCGCAGCCCGAGGCGTCCGCTCTCCAGGAGGTCGTGCCGGAACATCAGCTCGTACATGCCGGTCCGGGTCGCGGCGAAGTCGAGATACGCGCGGGCGAGGAGCGCGATCCGTTCGCGCGGGGCGGCGGTCTCCCGGTCCTCGGCGGCGGCGCGGGCGCCCAGTTCGGCGAAGCCCCGGCGGGCGATGGCCGACAGGAGGTCGAGATGGGTCGGGAAGTGGCGGCGGGGGGCGCCGTGGGAGACGCCGGCGCGGCGGGCGATCTCGCGCAGCGTGAGGGCCCGGGCGCCTTCGGCGTCGACCAGCTCGACGCCGACGCGGACGAGCCGCCCGCGCAGGCCGTCGTCGGCCGGGCCTCCGGCGCCGTCGAGCGCACCGCCGTCACCCGGGCCGTCGCCGCCGCCGTCGCTTCCATGGAGCTGATGATCTTCCGCCTCTTCACGCATGGACAGTGTGTCTACCAAGACGAGTAGACACTGTCTACCCACGCTCGCGCTCCGGTCGGTTACACTCGGGGACAGCGAAGGGGAGTAGCCCTGCAAACCGGTCGTCGACATACTGGAACCTCCGGGTTCCCGGTGACCGGGTCCGCGTCCAGCACGTACGGAGCGGACGGGCGAGACCTTCGGCCAGGCAACAACCGCGTCCGCGCTTCCGTGGGCGTGGTCCGTCATGCCGGGCCGAGTGGTCCTTCCGTCGCCCATCGAGGTGTCGTGCCGGGTCCACGGGGCCCGGACCGAGCAGAGAGCCCCGGTATGCACCTCGACCCCTTGGCGATCCTCACCGCCTTCGGGCTGATCTTCCTCGCCGAACTTCCCGACAAGACGATGTTCGCGTCCCTCGCCATGGGCACGCGCATGCGTCCGCTGTACGTCTGGTTCGGCACCTCGACCGCCTTCCTCGCGCACGTCGCCATCGCCGTGGGCGCCGGCAGCCTGCTCGGGCTGCTCCCCGGCTGGTCGGTGAAGCTGGTCTCGGCCCTGTTGTTCGGCTTCGGCGCGTTCATGCTGCTGCGCGGCGGGGGCGACGACGACGAGGCCGACGAGGGCGGCAAGACCGTCACCGGCTTCCTGCCCGTCTTCTCGACCGCCTTCATGGCCGTCTTCATCAGCGAGTGGGGTGACCTCACCCAGATCACCACCGCCAACCTCGCCGCCACCAACGGCACCTGGTCGACGGCGATCGGCTCCCTCGCCGCCCTGATGAGCGTCTCCGCGCTGGCCCTGGTCGCGGGCCGGTTCATCGCGAAGCGCGTACCGCTCAAGACCGTGCAGCGCATCGGCGGCATCTGCATGGCCGGTCTGGCGATCTGGTCCCTGACCGAGGTCTTCACCGGCTGACATCCCGCGCCCGCGCGAACGGCGCACGCCCCCGCCCTTCCCGGCAGGGGCGTGCGCCGTTCGCGCTCCGGTGCGACGATGCCCGCATGGGCGGCGAGACGATCCACGGCGAACTGGACGAGCGGGCGGCCTCGGTCGCGGACCGGGTGGTGGCCTGGCGCCACCACCTGCACCGGCATCCCGAGCTGTCCAACCGTGAGGTGAACACCGCCCGCCTCGTCGCGGACGAGCTGCGCGCCCTCGGCCTCGACGAGGTCCGTACGGGCATCGCCGGGCACGGGGTCGTCGGCGTCCTGCGCGGGGGCGGGCCCGGTGAGCGGGTCGTGGCGCTGCGGGCGGACATGGACGCCCTGCCGGTCAAGGACCTGTGCGGGGCGGAGTTCGCCTCCGCCACGGTCGACGCCGACTATCCGGGCGGCCCCTTCCCGGTCTCGCACGCCTGCGGACACGACTGCCACACGGCGGCGCTGCTGGGCGCCGCGACCGTCCTCGCGGGGGTGCGCGAGCGGCTGCCCGGCACCGTGCTGTTCGTGTTCCAGCCCGCCGAGGAGGGCCCTCCGGTGACCGAGGAGGGCGGGGCCCGCGCGATGATCGCGGCGGGCGCCTTCGCCGACCCGGTGCCGACGATGGCCTTCGGGCTGCATGTGACACCGCATCCGAAGGGGTACGTGGGGTACCGGATCGGCAATCAGTACGGCGCCTCCACGCTCGTCCGGATCGTCGTCACCGGCAAGCAGACCCACGGGTCGACCCCTTGGGAGGGCGTCGACCCGATGCCCGCGGTGGGGGCCGTCCTGACGGGCATCGGTCAGCTGTACCGGCAGGTCTCGGCCTTCGACCCGGTCACGGTGTCGATCGGGCACCTCGAGGACGTCGGCCGCTTCAACATCATCGGGCAGACGGTGACGCTGTGGGGCACGGTCCGCTGCGCCGTCGAGTCCGACATGGCACGGGTGCAGCAGCGGCTGACGACGCTCGCCGAGCACTCCGCGGCTGCGTACGGAGCGACGGCCCTGGTGGAGTACCTCCAGCCGGTGCCGCCCGTGCACAACAGCCCCCCGTGGGTGGAGGCCGGGCTTCCGACCTTCCGGCGGGTGGTCGGTGAGGAGCGCGTGGTGGAGACCGGGGCGACGCTCGGGTACGACGACGTCTCCGAGTTCGTGAACCGGTTCGGCGGTCTGTACGTGATGCTCGGCGTGCAGGACGCGGTCCTGGACGCCGGGGGGCGGCCGGTGCCCGCGCCCGGCGGGCGCGGTCTGGTCACCAACCACAACCCGCACTTCTACGCGGACGACGACACCCTCGTCACCGGCGTCCGGCTCCACGCGCACGTGGCGTACGACCATCTGACGGGAGCCCTGGTCCCCCGGGTCGGCGGCTGATCCCCCACGGGCCGGTCCGCACGGCCGGCGGTCCCGAGTTGCGTCCCCGACGCCACGCGGGAGGCTGGGGGTATCCGGCCGCGCACCACGCAGGGAGAGACATGATCCTGGACCTCGCCGCCCTCGCCGACGAGCACCTGGCCGCGGCCCACTCCGCGCCGCACGGACGCAGCGCCCATCTGATGATGCACGACGGGGTGCTCCGCCAGACCGTCATCGCCCTGACGTCGGGGACGTCCCTGGACGAGCACAACGCACCGCCGGCCGCGAGCCTCCAGGTGCTCCGGGGCCGGGTGAGGGTGACGGCCGCCGGCTGGGCGGAGGAGCTCCCGGCGGGCACCCTGCGGATGATCCCCAAGGAGCGGCACGGGCTCACCGCCCTGGACGACGCGGTGGTGATCCTGACGGCGGTCAACGACTGAACGCCCGCGAGCCGGAGACCGAGCAACTCCGGCCCCCGCGCGTTCACCCGGTCGCGTCGAGATCCTCCGCGTAGTGCTCGATGGCCGCGCGGTACTCCCGTACCGACGGGTCCCCGCTGGTGGCGGCGAGCAGCCGGAGCAGCAGCCGGACCGACTCGTGGTGACCGCCCGTGTTGTAGTGCGCCATGGCGAGGAAGGCCTTCAGCGAGCCGTCCTCGGGGAACTCCTCGACGGCGCCGGTCAGGAGGACGACGGCGTCCTCGTACCGTCCGAGGACCCGGTAGGTGCTGCCGAGGCCGAGGAGCGCCCCGCGCCGGTCGTCGGCGGTGAGCCCGGTGCCCGCGAGGGCGTTCTCGTAGTACGGCACGGCCTCCGCCTCCAGGCCGAGGACGTCATGGGCCCAGGCCGTCTGGTAGGCGATCCCGGCGTCGTCGGGATGCTCTGAGGCGAGCGCGACGAGCCGCTCGCGGGCCTCCTCCTGGCGGCCCGCCCCGCGCAGGGCGACGGCCTCGGCCAGCCGGCCGTCCTTCGTCTCGTGATGATCCATGGCGGCATCATCGCAGCTCGGGGCGGGTGCTCCGGGGGCGCCTTCCAGGTGACGAGCCGCCATGGCGGGCGGGCCCGGCCCTGGCGTCCCCGCACGAGGAGGGCGGCCCGCGACCGCCCGTAGCCTCCCGGCCGCCCCTCCGTCAGGTACGAGCCGTCCGGGAGACCCGATGCGGTTCTCCCCGTCCCACCAGTCGCCGCGAGCCTGCTCCCGCACGCGGTCCCCGCCGGGCGGGCCCCGGCCGCCGCGGAACTCCTCAGACCCGGGCTCGGCTCTCGGTGGTGACGCGGACCAGCGGGGTCCCCGCACACGGCAGGCGCAGCCCGTCCGCGCGGTGCCCGGTCCGCGGTCCCGCGAGGACGGCGCCGAAGTCGGGGCCCCTGGTCAGCGATCCGACCAGATGGGCCGGGTCGGTGGAGGCGGCGACCCGGCAGCGCGCGTTGACCGGCCAGGCCGGACCGGGGAGCGCCTGGAGCGCGGGCAGCACGGCCACCTCGAAGTGGCGCAGATAGACGTCGGCGGCGGCGACCCCGACGAACGTACCGTCGAGGGCGACCGGCGCGGAGAGCGTGAGGCTCTACTCGTCCGAGCAGAGGTAGTCGACATAGGGCCCGGCGGCCGGTCTCGCGGGGCAGGGTGTACCAGTCCCAGTGGGTGTAGTCGGAGTACGCCGAGGCTCATCGCCTCCGGCGACGCCGCACCGGTCAACACCGCGCTCGTACCGAACCACGCCGATGTCTTCGCCGGGCTCAAGAACAAGGACTGGAACTCCGTCAAGGGAGTCGCCTACGGCATCCCGCACGGCCGGGGTCCCGGCATCGTCACGGGCATCGCGCTCAACTCGGCCTTCGGTACGGTCTTTGAGCCGCTCGGGATGGGCCTCGGGATGTTCACGGTGGTGGTGGGCCACGCGACCTTCTGCATCGTGGTGGTCTTCAACAACGTGGTGGCCCGGCTGCGGCGGCTCCCGGGCTCGTACGAGGAGGCGGCGACGGACCTCGGGGCGCACGCCTTCCGCGCCTGCTGGGACGTGACCTTCCCGCTGCTGCGGTCGGCGCTCCTGGCGGGCGGGCTGCTGGCCTTCGCGCTGTCCCTCGACGAGATCGTGGACCTGCGGGGCTCTGAGGGGCGTGTGCGGACGGGGTCGCCCGCCTCAACGGTCCTGCCTCACCCATTCGAGGGTGACGCGCAGACTCGCGGTCGTGCCGCCCTGGACGACGAGCGCGGTGAGCACGCCCGCGTCCACACCCAGTTGGCAGCCGAACTCGACGGTCGCCCGGTCCGGGGCCGCCTGGTGGAGCGCGTCGCCGATCTGTGCGGCGAAGGAGGAGAGGGCCCGGGTGACCGCCGACAGGTCGGGCGTACGACCACCGAACCCTTCGAGTTCCGCGTCGGGGCCGATCCGCCGTGACTCCACGAAGAGGGTGCCGTCGCCGAGGTCGACCCGGGTGATGTCGGTCATCGAAGCTCCTGGTGGTTCAGAGGGCCGGGCGCAGGCCGGGCGCGGCAGTCGCGGAGCGCGGCCGGGCGGCGCCCGCGTCGAGGGCGCCGGGGCCGAAGGCGCTGCCGCGCCGCCACTCGGGCCAGCTGAGGTTCCAGTCGCCGAAGCCGTTGTCGAAGGGGGTCATGGGTGCGCCGTAGCCGTTGACGACGCGCACGAGGTCGCCCTCGCGGACGGTGCCGAACAGCCAGGCCGCGTCCTCGGTGCTCATGCCGGTGCAGCCGTGGCTGACGTTCTCGCTGCCCTGCGCGTCGAGCGACCAGGGGGCGGCGTGCAGGTACTCCCCGCTCCACGTCACCCGAGTGGCCCAAAGGACCTTCAGATCGTAGAAGTCGCTGCTGCCCCGGGCGATGCCGATGGAGTCGCCGCGCATCCGGACCATGGGTTCCTTGCCGAGGACGACCTTGGTGCCGCCGCGGGTGCGGTAGCCGGCCTTGCCGGTGGTCACCGGCAGGGTACGGAGAAGACTGCCGTCGCGGGACACGGTCATCTCATGGGCGGCGATGTCGGTGACGGCCTCGATCCGCGCCCCGGTGGTGAAGGTCAGGGGCTTCGAGCGGCCACCGTAGAGACCGCCGGTGATCCAGGCCCCTTCGAGACCGCTGCGGACCCGGACCGTGGTGCGCGGGTGCCAGTAGTGGCGGGGCCGGTAGTGGAGGGTGGCGGAGTCGACCCAGTACCAGGAACCGTCGACGTGGGGCTCCGTCCGTACCTCGAGGGCGCGCTCGACGACACGGCGGGCCTCGGGGGCGGAGGCCGGCACGGGGTGGCTGAGTTCGGCGGTGACCGGCTGCCCGACTCCGTACGTCCCGCCGTCGTCCGGCCCGAAGGCGACGGTGAGCCGGTCCCCGGCGGGAGCGGCGACGGTACGGAAGTCCAGCCGGGCGACGTGCCGGAGCGTGCCCGCCGGGTCGGCCCGCTCGACGACGAGGCGGGCGGCGAACCGGCTTCCCGCGGGCAGCGGCGCGGCACTGGTCCACCGGCTGCCGTCGGCGCTCGGCGCACCCGCGACGCGCCGTCCGCGGTGGTCGGTGACGGTGATGTCGGCGAGCACGCCCTGGGTGCGCAGGGCGAGCTCCACGGGCCCCGACATCCGGGGGTCCAGGGTGAACGGCCGCCCGGTGAGGACGGGGCCGCCGCCGAGCGCGAGGGTGTGCCGGGGCGCGGAGCACAGGCCGCCGGCGGCGCAGCCGCCCACGGAGACGACCGCGGTGGCCGACGGGCCCGCGGCGGGCGGTGCGTCCGGGCCGGACGGCGGCGACTGCGCGGCCGTACCGACGAGAACGGCTCCCACCGCGAAGGACAGCGCTGCCCACCCCCGTACGTATCTGCGTGACGACACGTAGGACACCCTCCCCTTCCGTACGACGATGTCGGCGGCCGTTACCGACCGGAGCATCAAATCGGATGAGAGGAGGAAGAGATGATCAAGGCGTCGGGCGTGGCGGCGGACTCGTGGGCGAGACGACTCGAATGGATCAGCGGCCGGGGATCAGCGGGACGCCGGGGAATCAGCCGCGAGGGGTCAGCGGGCCGGCTCCGGGAGCTCCTCGCCGGTCTCCAGCAGGGACTTGAGGCTGGACACCAGCGCGGGCCAGCCCTCGCCGATCAGCCCCTTCATCAAGCCGTCGGCCGCCAGGTCGTCGTGGGTCACCGTCAGTTTGACCGTGTCACCGGAGGGCTCGATCACGAAGGTCACCCGCGACCGGCGCTCGCGGGCGAGGCGCTCGTACACATCCCGTCCGAGGCGCACGGCCTCCGCCCATTCCGGGGTGAAGGTGTGCCAGGTGTACGAGAGGCGGCGGCCGGGCTCGGCCTCGAGGACGACCTGCTCGGGGTCGGCGGTCCTGCGGCCGCCCTCGTCCCAGACCATGGGGGCGCCTGGGGTCCACTCGGTCTCGAAGGCCACGCCCCAGAACCGGCGGGTGGACTCCGGGTCGGTGAGCGCCTTCCACAGCTCGTCGGGGGTGGTCCGGATATAGGTGGTGTAGACGAACGTGTCGCTGTCCATCGCGCTGCCCCTCGGATCTGCCGTCCCGCCCCGCGGATCTGCCGTCCCTTGCCTCCAGCCTAGGCAGGCGGCGGACGGACGTGCCAGCGTAGGACCCCGGTACCCCCCTCCGACCCGCCGAAGGGCGGTTGATTAGGTGCGGAGGAAACTATTCAACGTGCTGCTAGCGTGTCCGGATGTCCCTCAAGCACGCCGTCCTCGCAGCTCTCCTGGAGGGCGAGGCCTCCGGATACGACCTGGCCAAGATCTTCGACGTGTCCGTCGCGAACTTCTGGGCCGCCACCCCGCAGCAGCTCTACCGCGAGCTGGACCGGCTCGCGGTGGCCGGTCTGATCACGGCCCGCGTGGTGGAGCAGGAACGGCGCCCCAACAAGCGGATGTTCAGCCTCACGGAGCCCGGTCGGCGGGATCTCGCCGCCTACACGTCGGCGCCGCCGCGCCCCAGCGCCGTACGGGACGAGCTGATGGTCCAGGTGCAGGCCTGCGACGAGGGCGACACCACGGCGGTCCGTGAGTTCGTGGCCCAGCGGATGGAGACGGCGCGGGCGAAGCTGGCGCGCTACGACCGGCTGCGGGAGTGGATGCTGAACGGCCGGGACGAGGACACCTACCTCGGCGAGGCCGAGCGGGTGGGCCCGTACCTCACGCTCATGCGCGGCCGGTACTTCGAGGAGGAGAACCTGCGCTGGGGCGAGCGCGCCCTCGCGGTGCTCGACCGGCGTGCGGAGGCGCGCGGCCGGGCCGGGGCGCCGGGCGGAGCCGCCGTACGGGGCGGGGTCGCCGCGCGGCAGGCCTGAGCGTCACCCGGACGGGTGCGGCCTCCTTCTACTCTGCGGTAGCGTCACCGGCCCGGCCACCGGACACACCGGCGGCGCACCAGGAATGATCGGGGACGGGCCGCGATGAACATCGGTGACCTCGTGGAGGACTTCACCCTTCCGGACGAGACGGGCGCCCCGCGCTCCCTGACCGGGCTGCTCGCCGAGGGGCCGGTCGTCCTCTTCTTCTACCCGGCGGCGATGACCCCCGGGTGCACCGCGGAGGCCTGCCACTTCCGGGATCTCGCGGCCGAATTCCGAGCCGTCGGGGCGCTGCCCGTGGGGATCAGCTCGGACGCGGTCGAGCGGCAGCGGGAGTTCACCGAGCGGCACTCCCTCGGGTACCCGCTGCTGTCCGACCCGGACGGCGCCGTGCGTGACCGGTTCGGGGTGAAGCGCGGATTCTCGCTGGCGCCGACGAAGCGGGTCACGTTCGTGATCGGCCAGGACCGGCGGGTACGGGAGGTCGTGCGCAGCGAACTCCGGATGAGCGCGCACGCCGACCGGGCGCTGGCCGCACTCCGCACCCCCTGAGCAGCGTCTCCCCCGGGCCCGGCCTCGTCCGCACGACATGCGGCGGCGCCGGGTCTGGGCGAGACTCGCTGAAACGCCCGGTCCCTCCCGGCCGGCGTGGGATCGGAGTGTGCAGGAATGGACGACTACCCCCTCCTCAACCTCTTCTGGACCATGCTGTGGTTCTTCCTCTGGATCATGTGGTTGTTCCTGCTGTTCAAGGTGATCACCGACATCTTCCGGGACCACTCCCTCAACGGCTGGGCCAAGGCAGGCTGGCTGGTCCTCTGCATCGTGCTCCCGTACATCGGCGTGCTGATCTACGTCATCGCCCGGGGCAGGAGCATGGGCGAGCGTGACGTCAAGCAGGCCAAGGCGAGCGAGGCCGCGTTCCAGGACTACATCCGCAAGACCGCCGGAACCCCGGGCGACGGCGCGACGAGTCCCACCGACGAACTGGCCCGGCTCGCCGAGCTGAGGGACAAGGGCGCGATCACTCCCGAGGAGTTCGACAAGGCGAAGGCCAAGGTCCTGGCCTGACGCCGTCGAGGCGGTTCGGAAGGAGCGCGCACCGGCGTGCGGAAGAGGGCGCGGGCGGCACCGGCCGCCGGGCTCGCGGGTTCCCTGCTGAGGGAAGCCCTCGCGGAGCCCGGCAGACTCCCGGAGTCGCTCGCGTCCTTCGCGTTGCGCCATATGGGTCCGACTGCGGCTGCCGTCGTCGCCCGCCTCCGCTCGGACCACCCCGAGGCCGACGCCGCCGCCCTGCGGGTCATGGTCATGACCCGGGGGCGCCGGTCGGTGACGGCGGAAGGGGCGTTCGTGGGCGGGCCCTTCCTGCTGCTCGTGCCGTTCGCGTTCTGCGCCGCCCTGCTCTCCCAGGCACGCACGGTGCTCGAACTCGCCGCCGTCGAGGGCCTGGACGCCACGGACCCGGAACGGGCCGCCGAACTGCTCGTCCTGCAGGGCGTCTACGCGGACACCGGGGCCGCCCGAGCCGCGCTGGAGCCGGCCGGGGGCGAGCGCACGGCGCCTCGGAGGGGCGGCCGGACGAGGACGGCCGCCCTCTGGGAGCTGACTTCTCGGATGGCCCGGCTGCTCGGGCTGCTGACCCCCGAGGAGGAGCCCGCCGGGCGGTTCACCCGGATCGGCCGGTGGGCGCTGCTCGGGGTCGTGTTCCTCGTCGGCCTGGTCGCCCCGCTGGTCTGGCTGCCGTACATGGCCGTCTCCTACCAGCGGGCCACCACCCGACTGCTGGACCGGGCCGCGGTCTTCTACGTCGGTGAACCCGGCACGCGCTCCCCCCGCTCCCTCCGCTCCCCGCGCGGCCTGCGGGTCGACCCGGCCCTCGCGCTGTCGGGCCTGCGCGCGCTGGGTTCACTGATGCTGCCGGCCGTCGCCCTCTTCCTGGTGCTCGCCACGGACATCCGGATCGCGGGTGGGCAGTGGCCCGTAGTCGGGACCGTCCTCACCTGCGGCTGCCTGATCACCGGCGGCTGGTGGCACTGGCGGCGCCGCAAGCGGCGGCGGAGCCAGGAACCCACCCCTTAATGCGTATGCCGCATACCTCTTTGATACGGTCACGGTGTGAGGCTGACAAAGTTCACCGACCTGGCGCTCCGTGCCGTGATGCGCCTGGCGGTCACCGCTCCGGAGGAATCCGTCACCACCCGCGAGGTGGCGGAGTCGATGGACGTGCCCTACGCCCACATGGCGAAGGTGGTGACCCGGCTCCAGCACCTCGGCGTGGTCGAGGCGCGGCGGGGCCGCGGCGGCGGCCTGGCCCTGACGGAGCGGGGACGGCATTCCTCGGTGGGCTGGCTGGCCCGCACCCTGGAGGGTGACGAGGAGGTCGTCGCCTGCGAGGTCGACCCACCGTGCCCCCTGCGCTCCGCGTGCCGGCTGCGCGGGGCGCTACGCGAGGCGCAGGAGGCCTTCTACCGGGCGCTCGACCCACTCACCGTGGCGGAGCTGGTGAAGTCCCCGACCGGTCCGCTGCTGATCTCGCTCAGCCCACGCCCTTCCCCCTGAGATCCCGGGGTCCCGAAGCCTTTCGACCCCCTCTCCCCCTGAACCTCCGAGTCGTCATCCCGTCGGCTCGCTTCCCTCGGCTTCAAATAGGTAGATCATCTACCAGATTGAGAGTTGTCATGCTGTCCGAACAGGCCGCCCCCGTCGTCCGCGCCACCCTGCCCGCCGTCGGCGGCGCTCTCGGCCAGATCACCGAGCGGTTCTACGGGAGGCTCTTCGCCGCCCACCCCGAACTTCTCCGCGACCTGTTCAACCGCGGCAACCAGGCCAGCGGCGAGCAGCGGCAGGCGCTCGCGGGCTCCATAGCCGCGTTCGCCGGCGCGCTCCTCGAGCACCCGGACGCCCGGCCCGACGTCATGCTGTCCCGGATCGCCCACAAGCACGCCTCGCTCGGCGTCACGTCCGAGCAGTACAAGGTGGTGCACGAGCACCTCTTCGCCGCCATCGTCGAGGTGCTCGGCGAGGCAGTGACCCCGGAGGTCGCCAGCGCCTGGGACGAGGTCTACTGGCTGATGGCGAACGCCCTGATCGCCATCGAGGCCCGGCTCTACCAGGAGACCGGGGTCGCCGAGGGCCAGGTCTGGCGGTCGATGGAGATCGCCGAGCGACACGAGGAGACGGCCGACACGGTCTCCTTCGTCCTGCGTCACACCGATGGGACCCCCACGGCGGCGTTCCGGCCCGGCCAGTACGTCAGCGTCCAGGTCACCCTGCCCGACGGCGCCCGCCAGATCCGCCAGTACAGCCTGTCCGCCGCTCCCGGCCACCCGCAGTGGCGGATCACCGTCAAGCGCGTCGACGGCGACCCGGCGGGCGAGGTGTCCTCCTGGCTGCACGCCCAGGCCCGCACCGGGGACACCGTGGAGGTCTCCGCCCCGTTCGGCGACCTGGTCCTGCCCGAGGGCGACGGTCCCCTGCTGCTCGCCTCCGCCGGAATCGGCAGCACGCCGATGCTGGCCATGCTCGACCACCTCGCGGCCACCGGCTCGACCCGCCCCGTCGTGGTCGTGCACGCCGACCGGACCCCGGACTCGCACGCCCACGCCGCCGAACTCCGCGGCCTCGTGGACTCCCTGCCGCAGGGGGCGCTGCACCTCTGGTACGAGGAGCCGGGCGACTCCGGCGCCCGAACCGGCCGCGCCGACGTCACCGCGCTCGACCTGCCGGCCGGCACGACCGCGTACCTCTGCGGCCCCCTCCCCTTCCTCCGCACGGTCCGCGGCGACCTCGTCGGGCGGGGAACCCCCGCCGCCGACATCCACTACGAGGTGTTCGGCCCCGACCTGTGGCTGGGCGCCGAGAGCTGACCCACCCCCTGACAGGGGCCCGGCAGGCCCTTCGATCCCCAAGCGTCATGGCGCTACCGCCACGGATACTGCATAGTGAGGGCGGTATTCGGCCTCGCAATCAGCGGGTCCGTGGCGGATGGACGGAAGCGACGGAAGCGATGGGATCGTTCGTTTCAGCAGGCGGTGGCGGGGCCACGAAACGGCCGGTGCGGGGCATCGCCCTCGACATCGGCAGCTCCAGGACCCGCGCCTGGGCGCCGGGTGCGGGGGTCTTCGCGGACGTGCCGAGCGGTCCGGTCCGGCGTGGGCGCGTGGCCGGGTCGGACTCCCAGCTCCAGCTGCTCCGCCGGCTCACCGCCTCGGCCCCGGGCGGCGACGGGCACGACACCGTCGTGATGCTGACCCATCCCGTGCTCGCCGCCCCCGAGGAACGAGCGGCGGCGCGGCGGCTGGTGGACGCCCTCGGCCCGGTGCGGGTCATCGCGGTGGACAGCGCCCGCGCCGCGGCGGCCCACGCCGCCCCGGCCGGCGGCGGCCCGCTGCTCGTGGTCGACCTCGGCGCGCAACTGACCGAGGTCACCCTCGTCGTGGACGGCCTCGTCGAGGACGCCCGGCTGGCCGAAGTGGGGGTCGACGACCTCCCGGCTTCGGGCGGCGTGCCGGAATCGGTCGCCGGAACAGCCGCGGACATGGTGAGCGACCTGTGGCGGCGCGACCGCACGGGCGCGGTACGCGGGGCGCTGCGGCGTGGCGTCCTGGTCACGGGCGGCGGCGCACTGCGTCTCGACGTGACCGGCCGCCTCGCGCATCTCCTCCGCGCCCGAATCCGCCTGGCGAACGACCCGTCGACCAGCGTGGTCCGAGGCGCCGGCCTGATGCTGGCCTCCGCCCTGCGCCACCCGACGGGCACCGTCCCCCGAACCTGACCCCGGGGCCGTCCGCCACCCGGTCACGGAAGCCCGACCTCGACTCCGCCTCAGGCGGCGAAGCCGAGGTTGCTCACGTACTCGTACTTGCCCCAGTCGGACCCGAGATCGGCGATCTGGTCGATCCAGGCGTCGTCGAGGGCGCGCTCGTCCCCGGCGGCGCCGCCGGCGCCGCCCGGTCCGCCTTGGGCCGCTCCCGCTCGGAACGCTTGCCCTGCGAAAGGGCACGCTCGGGCAGCTCACGGCCGCCGGGCGGCGTTGCGGATACACCGCCTTCACGGTCGGCGGCGGTCGGCGCGGGCTCACCGCCCTCGGCGTCGGCTGGGGTCGGTACGGTGCCGCCGCCCTCGCGGTCGCACGGGGTCGGGGCGGCGCCACCGCACTCCGCGGGATCGAGGTGCTGCGCGAATCCCTCGACCTCATGACGGGCCGGGTGTCCGCACAAAACACACGGCTGAGGTACGGCGAGCTCGTCGCCCTCGTCGCCCCCGCCCGCCGGCCCCGCCGCGACCGCCGCTGAAGGCGACGCCGGAACCGAGGACGGGGTCGGGGACGACTGCGGGGTCGGGTCCGGCTCCGGGGCCGGGTCCGGCTCCGGGGGCGCCGGTTCGTCGGCGGGTGCGTCGAGCTTGGCGCTGAGGCCGTCGAGCAGGTAGGCGTACCGCGGCCTGGTCTCTCCGGAAGGCTCGCGGCCCGATTCCCAGGCGGCCAGGGTCGTCGGGCTGACGCCGAGCGCACGGGCCACCTGCGCCTTGGTCAGTCGCCGGTCTCCCGCAGCCGTACCCGCTCCTCGGGGGCGGGCAGTTCCGCCTCCGGTGCCACGCCCGCGAGGAGTGCGTCGACCGCGTCGAAGTCCTTCACTGCCGCCCCGCCTCCACAACCCGCTCCACGTCCGCCACCCTACCCGTCGCCCCGCAGCGTCGGCGGTTGCGGGGAGGGGTGGGTGGGGTGGCGGCGTGGGTCGGTCAGCAGCCCATGGACCAGGTGTGGGAATCGCCTCGGTCGTTGGCGGCGCCGTCGTAGCCGACTTCCTGGCCCGGGGCGAGACAGATGGTCATGCTGCCGCCCTGCCAGGCGCTCTCGTAGACCTTGACGTGGTCCTTGATGCCGGGGCCGGAGATGCCGTGGTTGGCCCAGGAGGAGTCGGTGTCGGAGATCCAGCTCTCCCACCAGCCGTCGTCTCCGCTCCAGTTGGCGCGCTGGCCGCTGAAATTGGCGTCCTGCCAGACGCAGAACTCGCCGTTGGGGCAGTCGGCCGCCCCCGCGGAGGCGGCGAGGGCGAGTCCGGCGGTCGTGGCGAGCAGTGCCGCGGTGGTGGTGGCGAGGAATCGCTTCACGAGTGGCTGGCGCCTTTCTGCGGGTGAGTGGGCGCGGGCAGTTCGGCTGCCCTCAGCAGTGCGTGGTCGCGCAGCTGCCGGTACGTGGTGAGCTCGTCGCGGTGCAGGGCGCGCACCGTGGTCAGCTCGGCGGCCTCCAGGCGGGCTCGGACGGCGCCCAGTCCGCTCTCGCGGTCGCAGCGGGTGGCGACGGCCGGGGCGGGCCGGTCGGGCCGCAGTCGCCCCGGCGGGGTGACGCACCGGGTCCAGCGGGCGAGTGCCGCGCGATGGTCGGGGTCGTCGCGCATCCGGGCCTGGGCCTCGGCCCGGAGGTTGTCGACGGTGACCTGAACCCGGAACCAGCGGCGCTGGTCGCCGTACAGCCGCTGGCGGGCGGCGGCGAGGCAACCGTCGGAGTGGGCGGTGACGGTGGCGCCGGTGGCGAGGGTGAGGGAGAGTTCCCGCGGTCCGGCGCCGAAGAGCGCCGCTTGCAGGGTCCTGTCCTCGTCCGGGGCGCGGGGCCGGGCCGCGAGGGCGAGGCCCCGTTCGTCGAGGCAGTCGACGACGAGCCGATGCTCGGCCGCTTCGAGAAGGGCGTTCTGGGCCGCCGCGCCGGAGGGTACGCCGGGGGTGGCGGGGCTTCCTGGGGAGACCGTGGCGCAGCCGGACAGCAGGAGCGCGGCGGCTGCGGTCAGCAGAGCGCGGCGGGTGCGTGAGGTCACTCGGAGCATCGGGTCCCCCTTGGATCGTCCCTGGTCGGAGCTGCCGCACGAGGTGCGGATCGGCGGCTCGGGATGATCACTGCCCGAGGCGACCACCACCATGCGGGACCTCACTCGAACGGGTCGAACGCGCCGGAGCGCGCGCCCCCCGGGCGCCGTTCTCGCACCGCCGGGCAGGGGTCACGCGAGCGGCCTGCCGCGAGGAAGGAGTGCCGTACGCGGGGTCGTACGCAGATCGGGGACTCCCCTGGAAACGACTGAGCCCCGGTTGGACGGGGGATTCCAACCGGGGCCGATCGCCGTGACGCGGAGGGCGGTCACCTCTGGGGGGGGACCTTGGGGACCGGGCCCCTTCGCAGTCACATAAGTAGGAACGACGAACCTTTCCCGAATGTTCCGAGCGTGCCCGCGTGGGCGGTGTGAGCCGCCTCACCCGATTTCGGCGGGTCTCGTCAGTCCTTCTCGGGCCGGTAGACGGCGCCCGGCTCGGCCTTGCCGGGGGCGAGGAGCTCCGGCACCGTCACGAAGGTGAAGCCTCGCCGCTTGAGTTCGTCGATGATCGAGGGGACGGCCGGGACCGTACCGTCGTAGATGTCGTGCAGCAGGATGATGCCGTCGCCGTGCGCCTGCTCCAGCACGCGCTGCCGGATGAGGTTCGAGTCGGTGGTGGAGTAGTCCTTGGCGGTGATGCTCCAGAGGATCTGCGCGAGTCCGAGTTCCCGGCTGACGTCGGACACGGTGTCGTCGGTGCGGCCCTGCGGAGGGCGCATGAGCGTGGGCTTGCGGCCGGTGATCTTCTCGACGGCGTCCTGGGTCCGGGACAGCTCGTCGCGGACCTGCGCCTCGTCGAGGTCGGTCAGGATCCGATGGGTCCAGGTGTGGTTGGCGACCTCGTGCCCCTCGTCGGCGATGCGCTTGACGACCTGGGGGTAACGGTCGACGTGCTTGCTGCCGAGCAGGAAGAAGGTCGCGGGGACCTGCTTCTCCTTGAGGATGTCGAGGAGCCGGGGGGTGTCCTTGCCCGGACCCGCGTCGAAGGTCAGCGCTATGCACTTGACCTTCGCGCAGTCGACGCGGCGAGCCGGGGCCCCCGCCTTGTCGTCGGCTCCGCCCTCGCCCCGGGCGTCCTTCGGGGTGACGGTCTCCATCCCGCAGCCCCCGAGCGTCAGCATCAGCGAGGCGGCGGCGAGCAGCGCGACGGCCGGTCCCCTGCGTCGGCCCAGCCTGGATCGGAACGTCATGGAACCCGCCTTCCCCGTGGTGTCTTCGGTACAGCCGAAAAGACCGCCTGGTCAGGGCGGCGAGAACGGCCGAACAGGCACTCTACATACGGTGTATACCGGAGGCGTCGGCGGGGGTCGTCGACCGCTCGCGGGCACATGTGAACCCCGGACGGCGCCCGTCCGCTTCGTCCGGGGGGTTCGGACCTTCCGCTCAGCGGGAGGCGAGCAGCAGTCGGGCCTCGGTCTCCTGGTCACCGGAGACGGACTGCATGGACTGGATGTCGAAGCCTGCGGCGAGCACCTTCTCGACCTCGTCGACGGCGTGATAGCCACCAGTGAGCGTGGCGCCGACCAGGGCGGACAGATGGGTGGGCCGCACCTCCTGGTGCCGGCCGCCGGCCGTGTCGAAGGTGGCCGTCCAGACGGTGGTGACCGGTCCCGTGGCCATCTCCGGGCTCGGGTTCGTCATGTCCTCCAGCTGGTAGACACCGTCGAGAACGTCGAAGACGGCCTGGGCGTCCTCGCGGCAGCATTCGCTGAGCTGCACGCTGACGTCGGTGTCGATGTGCGTTTCGTACACGTCGCTCATCTCCTCACGGCCCACCGGTCGCGCGGGACGCCCCCGCGCCCGCCGTACCGGCCGCTCGTCGTGCCACGTGTCCAGCATCCCTCTCGGCGCCCCGTCCCGCGAGGCCCGCCCTCCCCGGGTCAGCGGCGCCCGGTGATCTCCTCGATCGTGTCGGCCTCGGCGGCCGGCTTGTCGGGGCGGTGGCGTACGACGCGGGCGAAGCGCAGGGTGACCCCGGCCGGGTAGCGCGTCGAGGCCTGGAGCCCGTCGTACGCGATCTCCACGACGAGTTCGGGCCGCACCCGCACGGTGAATCCGTCGTCCTCCACGGCGAGTTCTCCGAGCCGCTCGGTCTGCCACCGCAGCATCTCGTCGGTGAGACCTTTGAACGTCTTGCCGAGCATGACGAACCCGCCGTCGGCGGTGCGGGCTCCGAGGTGGAGATTGGAGAGGAGCCCCGTCCTGCGCCCGTGGCCCCGTTCGACGCCGAGGACGACGAGATCCACGCTGTGGACCGGCTTCACCTTCAGCCAGGTGCGCCCCCTCCGGCCGGCGACGTACGGCGCGTCGAGGGCCTTCACGAGGACGCCTTCGTGCCCCCGGCCCAGGGTGTCGGCGAAGAACCGCTCGGCGGCCTCGGTCTGCGCCGGTTGAGCGGGATCGCTCACGACCAGGCGGCGGACCCGTTGGGAGGCGGGGAGCAGCCGGTCCAGCACGGCGTGCCGTTCCCTCCCCGGCCGGTCGATCAGGCCCTCGCCGTCGACCGCGAGGACGTCGAAGAAGACGGGCGTGAGGGGCAGCGCGACGCTGGCACCGATGACGTCGGAGCGGGAACCGACCCTGCCGGCGATGGACTGGAAGGGGACCGGGCGCCCCGTGTCCGGGTCGAGGGCGATCACCTCGCCGTCCAGGATGAACGCGTCCGCGCCCACGGCGCGAGCGGTCGCGACCACCTCCGGGAGCCGGTCGGTGATGTCGTCGAGGGAGCGGGTGTGGACGCGGACGTCGTCACCGCTCCGGTGGACCTGGATCCTGATGCCGTCGAGCTTCTCCTCCACGACGCAGGGACCGAGCGCGGCGACCGCCTCGGTGACGGACGCGGCGGTGTGCGCCAGCATGGGCTGCACCGGGTTGCCGACCCGCAGGGTGAACCGGTCGAGCGCGGTCACCCCCTCGGCCAGGACGGCCTGCGCGACCGGAGGCAGCGACCCCTCGACCATGACGGCGCGCCGGAGTTCCGCCGCGGACACGGCGGCCGCCCGCGCGACGCCCTCCAGGGCGACGGCGTCGAGGGCCCCCTGGCGCACCTCGCCGGTCAGCAGTCGCAGCAGGAGGTCCTGCTCCTCGCGGGTGGCGGCGGCGAACAGGCTGTGCACCAGCCGGGACCGCTGTGCCCGGGCGCCCGCTCCTGAGACCCCGGCGAGTCCCGCCATCACCCCGTCGACCTGCCGGAGTGTGAGCCCCGGCTGCTCGACGGCCGGAACCACCGGGGGCACGACGTCCTTGAGGACGCTCCACCCGATTCCGATCCGACCCTGCGGGAGGCGCCCCGAGAGGTAGGCGATGACCAGCGGGCTCTCCTCGGGCGCGGCCTCCGCGAACAGCTCGGCGAGCAGCGCGATCTTGCGTGAGCGCGCGGAGGTCGCGGCGACCTCCCGGGACACCTCAGCGAGACGGGCGAGCAGCATGGACCCATCGTCCCCACACCCCGTCCCCGCCGCATGCCGACCCGCAGCATCGGCACCATCGTGCTCCGTCGCGCGGGGGCCTCAGGGCCAGGACACCGGGCGACGCCTCCTTCCTTCGGCACGTCGGGCGGCCCCCTCGGTCCTCCTGCGCCGGAGCCGGTCCAGCAGCCTGACCCGTGCCGCCGCGCGGCTGGGTGGCCGCTCGCCCCCCACCGGCCGCTCGTCCGACACCACCGCCTCCGCCACCGAAGACGC
Organism: Streptomyces sp. NPDC001728; assembly: GCF_040297565.1. Lineage (NCBI taxonomy): Bacteria > Bacillati > Actinomycetota > Actinomycetes > Kitasatosporales > Streptomycetaceae > Streptomyces > Streptomyces sp. NPDC001728. Next base: position 273,903 of record NZ_JBEOZK010000004.1, on the reverse strand, counting down.
AGGCGCAGGCCCAGGCAGAGAGAGGGACGGCGGCGAAGCCGTCAGCGCCGCCGGCGCTCCCGTCCCCTCCCTCACCCCGGCGCGTGCCCACCGCGCCGCGGAGACCCACGAGACTTCCGCGCCCCGCTCCCGGGGAGCACCCGGACCCCCCGCTCCGCGCGATGGGACCACCTCACCGGGGTACGGAGCTGGCCGGCCTTCGCGTGCCTCGTCCAGGGCCAGGGCCAGACTCAGCCGGTGCCAGAGGATCTCGTCCGGGTCGTCGGCCCGTGTGAGCCGATCGGCGACCTCCCGTGCCGCCGCCCGCACGGGCAGCCCCGGTGGCGGTGGTGGGCGCAGCAGGTCGAGGTGATTGCGTTCGTAGGGATCGTCGACGACCTCGGCCACCTGGACCGGGTCGAGGAGGGAGGCGATGGCCGCCGCCCGTGCCCAGGGGTCGTCGGCGGCGCGGAGCTGCACCGCGAGCCTGCGGGCCCGCCAGTTCCTCGGCCTCCGGTCCTCGTGCGCGGCGAGTCGCTCGCGGAGTCCCAGGGGGAGGCGGCCGGTGAGCAGCGCCGGGCAGGCCAGGCCGAACTCGGCGACCTCCTCCGCCAGGTAGCTCCACACCACCGCCCGGTAGCGGTTCAGGGAGAAGCGGGCCGGGCTGAGGTGCCCGGTCCGGGCCAGCTTCGTGAAGCGCTCCGGAGTGATGTCCAGGAGCGCGGCGGCCTCCCCGGTGCCGACCGCCCGCACCCGTTCGCGGAGGCCGGAGGGGAAGTCCGGCGCGGCCCTGAGCCGGTCGAGCTCGCGCTGCTCGATCCTCGGCCGCCCGCACTCTCCCAGCGGCACCGCCCTGACCAGGCCGAGCTGGACCGCGAGCTGGAACTCGTCACGCCTCAGTTCCAGCTCCAGCGCGGCCCGCCCCGGCGTCACCGTGTTCGTACCTTCGTCGACCGTCACCCTGTGGCCCTCCCCCGTACATCCGTGTTCTCTCCGTGGTCCGAATCCCTCGGATCCATCCCAACGAAGGTAACTCAGAGTGACGACAGTCGCACGGTCTGTGGATAACTGCCTGTGGACAACGGTCGTGCGACAGCTGATTCAGGAGAAGTGCCCCAGGGACGTCAGAGCAGGCCGTCGGCCGGTCCCCCGGGCTGCCGCGCCGCCACGCCCAGGTGTTCGCCCACCCGGTTGACCAGCAGCGTCATCTCGTACGCCACCTGGCCGACGTCCGCCTCGGCCGCGCTCAGGACGCACAGGCAGCTGCCCTCGCCCGCCGCCGTGACGAAGAGCAGTGCCTCGTCGAACTCCACCATCGTCTGCCGCGCCCTGCCCGCCCGGAAGTGCCGGCCGGAGCCCCGGGCGAGGCTGTGCAGGCCCGAGGAGACGGCTGCCAGGTGCTCGGCGTCCTCCCGTACGAGTCCGCTGCTGGCGCCCGTCACCAGGCCGTCGTTCGACAGCACGAGCGCGTGTCGTATGTACCCGACGCGTTGGGTCAGGTCGTCGAGCAGCCAGTCAAGTCCCTTGTCCAGTGCCATCAGTGGTCCTCCCCCTAGCCGTTGCGTCCCCTTCGGCCGGATTTCCCGTGGTCCCGGGCCGCCGTGGTCCGCCGTATCGCCGCAAGCCTTACGCACTGTCGTGAACGGGGCAAGCACTGCATCACGCCCGCGCGTGCCGCAGGATGGGGACATGACGAGGATGAGCGGCGATCAGTGGCGGGCCTTCGTGTCCGAGGGGACCCGGACGGGCAAGCTCGCGACCGTCCGCGTGGACGGCAGCCCGCATGTCGTGCCGATCTGGTTCCTGCTCCACGGTGACGACATCGTGTTCAACACGGGCAAGGACACGGTGAAGGGCCGCAACCTCGCCCGCGACGGGCGGGCGTCGCTGTGCGTCGACGACGACACGCCGCCCTTCGCGTTCGTCTCGCTGCGCGGTCGTGTCGAACTCGACGAGGACCCCGTCGCGTTGCGCCACTGGGCCGGCCGCATCGGCGCGCGCTACATGGGCGAGGACCGGGCGGACGAGTTCGGGGAGCGCAACGCGGTCCCGGGCGAACTCCTCGTCCGCTTCCACATCGAGAAGGTGACCGCCGAAAGCGGCGTCGCCGACTAGGCGCGGCCCCGGTCGGGTCCCGGTGTCCGTTCAGCTCACCGTGTCCAGAAGTCGGGCCGTGTGCATGCGGCCCGCGTATTCGACCAGGCGGATGAGAACTTCCTTCCCCGAGTCCCGGTCACGTGCGTCGCACAGCACCACGGGTGTGCCCCGGTCCAGGTCGAGGGCGCGGGAGACGTCTGCCGCGCCGTACGTACGCGCGCCCGTGAAGCAGTTCACTGCGACCACGAAAGGGATCTTCCGGTGCTCGAAGTAGTCGACCGCCGGGAAGCAGTCCTCCAGGCGGCGGGTGTCCGCGAGGACGACGGCTCCGAGGGCGCCCTGTGACAGCTCGTCCCACAGGAACCAGAACCTGTCCTGTCCGGGCGTGCCGAACAGGTAGAGGGAGAGCCCCGAGCGGATGGTGATCCGGCCGAAGTCCATGGCGACGGTCGTGGTCGTCTTCTGGTCGACTCCCCCGGTGTCGTCGACCGACTCCCCCGCACGGCTGAGCTGTTCCTCGGTGCGCAGGGGCCGGATCTCGCTCACGGCGCCGACCAGGGTGGTCTTGCCCACGCCGAACCCTCCGGCGACCAGGATCTTCAGGGCGAGGGCGGTGGTGTCCGCTCCCTCGTCCGCGCCGCTGTTCTCAGAGCGCTCGTAGGCCATCGATTACTTCCCTCAGGATTCTTTCGTCGGGGAGCTGTGCGGGTGGTACGGGTCGGCTGACGCGCACGAAGCCCGATTCGAGGAGGTCGCCGAGGAGGACCCGGACGACGCCGACGGGCAGGTCGGCGTCGGCGGAGAGTTCGGCGACCGACTGCGTCTCCGCACAGCACAGGGCCAGCAGGGAGCGGTGCTCCGGTCCGAGGAGGGACTCCTCGGCCGGTCCGGGCGGATCGTCGTCCACGACGACGAGCGCGATGAGGTCGAAACGTACGTTGCTGGGGCCCGGCTTGGTGCGTCCGCCGGTCATCGCGTACGGGCGTACGAGCGGTCCGGCCTCGGCGTCGTACCACTGGCTGCCCGACGTGGTCGGGACGACGCCGGCGCTGTCCTCGTTCATGGTTCTCTCCGGGTCAGCCGGCGGCCGGCGGAGTCACCGTGAGCCGCGGCGGGGTGTGGAGGTGCTCGCCGACACGTTTGACCAGGCGTGCCATCTCGTAGGCGATGAGGCCGATGTCGGCGCTCACGGAGCTGAGGACGGCGAGGCAGGAGCCGTCACCCGCCGCCGCGACGAAGAGGAAACCGTCGTCCATCTCGACCATGGTCTGCCGGACCCCGCCGGTGTGGAACTGCCGTCCGGCGCCCTTCGCGAGGCTGTGGAAACCGGAGGCGATGGCCGCGAGGTGCTCGGCGTCCTCACGGCTGAGTCCGCTGGAGGCTCCGACGGCGAGGCCGTCGTTGGAGAGCACCACGGTGTGGTGGACCTCCCGGACCCGCATGACGAGGTCGTCGAGGAGCCAGTCGAGCTCGCCGGACCGGTGGTGGGAGATCCTCTCGTGGTCGATCATGCGTGGTCTCCTTCAGAGCCGTGGTTGTCGAGGGGGGTCGTGCCGGGGCCGAGGGTGCGTCTGCTTCCGGGCGCCGGGCCGCCGCCCCGGCGCCACCCCTCCCGGTAGGCGGTCATCCGGTCTCTGACCTGCTCCGGGGTACGCGTCTCCGTGTCGGGCGCGACCGGGACGAACACCGGTGCCGGGGAGGGTGCCTCGCGCAACTGCGGCACGAGGCTCGCCTGTCGTACGCGGCGGGGCAGTTCGCCCTCTCGGTCGCCGTGACGGGTCGGGCCGGACCGCGACACGGGCCCCTCCTCCCGGGTCGACGACGGTACGGAGGGACCGCGCCGGCGCAGCTCGGTGACCCCGGCCGGCGGCGGCCCCGACTCCGGCGGCGCGAGCGCGGGCACCGCGGTCGGACGCGGCAGGGACTGCGGGCGGGAGACGGGCGGGGTCCTCGGCGCAGCCGGGGCCTGCGGGGCGGTCGCGTCCTGGGGCCGGAATCCGGGCCGCCCTCCGCCCGGCGGTTGCGGGGCGGCCCCGCTCGGCGCCGGCACGGAGGCTCCGGGGGCTCCCCCGGTGATGGCGGGGCCGACCCCGGCCGGTGGACCGGCCTGACCCGGCGGACGCGGCACCTGGGGGCGGCCGAAGCGGCGGGCCTCGGCGCGGTGCGCCTCCTCGCGCTCACGGGCGGCCCGCGAGGCATCCGTACGGGGGTCGTCTGACAGACGGGGGAAGGGAAGGCCGGGAGAGCCGTGAGGGCCGGATTCGGAGCGGCCGGAGACGGAGCGTTCGGAATCGGGCGCCGTGCCGGTGCCGGAAGCGCGGGTGTCGCGCGGGTGCGGGCCGTCGGGGCCGGGCGCCGACGCGCTGCGGCCCGGCGGCAGAGCGCCCTGGAGGAGGTTCGTCGGAAGCAGGACGACCGCCGTCGTGCCGCCGTACGGGGAGGTCCTCAGCTGGACCTTGATGTCGTGGCGGGAGGAGAGCCGACTGACCACGAACAGGCCCAGCCGGTCGCTGTCGAAGAGGTCGAGGGCCTCCGACTGGGCGATGCGCGCGTTGGCCTCGGTGAGGGTCTCCTTGCCCATGCCGAGTCCCCGGTCCTCGATCTCCAGGGCGTAGCCGTTGCCGACGGGCTCGCCGCTGACGCGCACCTTGGTGTGGGGCGGGGAGAACTGGGCGGCGTTCTCGATGAGTTCGGCGAGGAGGTGAGTGAGGTCGGCCACCGCACCGCCGACCACGGCCGTCTCGGGGAGCCGACGCACCTCCACGCGCGCGTAGTCCTCGATTTCGGACACGGCGGCGCGGACGACGTTGGTCAGGGGGACGGGCATCCGCCAGGCTCGGCCGGGAGCCGCTCCCGACAGGATGATGAGGCTCTCGGCGTGGCGGCGCATCCGGGTGGTGAGGTGGTCGAGCCGGAAGAGGTCACCGAGTTCGTTGGGGTCGTCGGCGCGCCGTTCCATGCTGTCCAGAAGGTTCAGTTGGCGGTGGACGAGGACCTGGCTGCGGCGTGCGAGGTTGACGAAGACTCCGGAGATGCCGCTGGCGAGTTCGGCGCGTTCGACCGCGGCGGATAGTGCCGCTCGGTGGACGGTGTTCAGGGCCTCCCCGACCTGGCCGATCTCGTCCGGGGAGAGCGGGCCCCGGGGTGCCTCGGCATGGACGTCGATCTCCTCGCCGGCGCGCAGGCGGCGCATGGCGGCCGGGAGTTTGCCGCGCGCGATGCCGAGCGCGGTGTTGCGGAGGCTCACCAGCTCGACGACGAGGCCGCGGCCGATCCGCACGGAGATGACGAGGGAGGCGGCGACGGCGGCGAGGCCGAGGACGACCGCGGCGCCGCCCGCGCTGAGGACACCGTCGGCGAACGGTTCGACGCGATCGGTCTCCGAGGTGCGCGCGTCGGTCTCGATCGCGGTGAGTCCGCTCCGTACGGCGCCGAGGGCGTCGTCCCAGTCCACGGAGGTGACGGCCTGGGCGGCGGGCCGACCGGGGCCCGCGGCGCGGACGCGGTCCTCGGCCTTCGTGAGCCGGGTGTGGTCGCCGCCGGCGGCGAGCCGGGCCCAGGCGGCGCGTGGTGCGGCGGGCAGGTCGGCGGTGGCCGAGGCGGTGAGCGTACGCCGGGTCTCGACGGCGCCGGAGAAGGCGCGGAGGTGCTCCTCCGTGAACCGGCCCGCGAGGTGCGCGGAGGTGATCAGGGCGTCCTCGCGGGAGAGCATCTCGCCCGCTCGGCCGAATTCCAGGAGTACGCGCGCGTCGGAACCCTGCTGGGCGTCCTGGATGCCGGTGAGGGCGCCACCGACGGCGAAACCGGCGGAGACGGCGGTGGTGTACTCCGCGTACACCTGGTCCCAGTCGGCGCGTCCGTCGGCCGCGGCGGTACGGAGCCGGGCGAGGCCCTCCACCCCGCCGACGAACGCGGACACCCGGTCGCCGACATCGCCGGGCAGGTCCCCGGAGTCGCCGACGGTGTGCGTACCGTCGAGGCGGAGGCGGTCGACGGCCGCGTCCGTGCGGCGGATCCGGTCCTTGAGCTCGGCCGCCCGGGCGGCGCCGGGGGCAGCGACCTGCCGTACCGCGGCGCGCCGCTCGGCCTGGAGCGCGCCGATGGCCGCCGTCACGGGTTCGCGGATCTCGGCGTCGACGCGCTGGAGCTGACGGAGCCGGGCGATGTCCTGGGCGGTGGTGACGGTGGCGAAGCCCCAGAGCGCGAGGAGCGAGACCACCGGGACCATCAGGAGCGAGACGATCTTGGCGCGGACGGTACGGGGGCGCAGGCCGTGGCGCATGGGGCGCGGGCGGCGGGCGGTGCCGACGGGTGAACCGACGGAGACGCCGGAGACGGCCCCGTCGGCGGTGTAAGCGGCGCCGTCGGTCCTGAGCCCGTCAGCGTCCTCGTCACGGCGCTCGCCGCGGAGTCCGTCACCGAGCCCGGCCGGCACGGGGTGTCCAGCCGCTCCGGCCGGTGCACCGGGGGCGTGTTCCCCCGGTTCGTCGGCGGGCGGCCCTGCGTGCGCGCGGCGCCCGCGTGCGGTCGCCGACGGCGGCGGCGCCGACGCCTCGGCGTCCTTGGTCCTGCGGGGAGTTCGCATGGCCTCCTCGTTCCGGCTGCGGCTGGCTCTGGTGCGGTGTTCCTGCGGTTCAGGAATCGGCGAGATCTCCCGCCTCGGCGGGCCCCATGGGGCGTCGTCCTCGGACGCCCGGGTCGGTCAGTTCGTGGGCGTGCGGAGGGGCTTCGCGGTGCGGAAGCCCGGGGGCGCGACGTCCACCGCGCGCTCGTCGGGCTCGGTGAGGCGGCCGGCGGAGGCGTAGGCGGCCCGTTCCTTGGCCGTCGGGGAAAGCGCGACGAAGGCGGAGGTGATGAAGAGGTACGAGCCGAGGCCGACGGCGAGCGGGAAGATGAACTGCATGACCGTGGCGCCGGACAGGGCCGCGCCGGAGGGGGCCACGTCCACGCGTACGGCGAACATGCCCGTGTAGTGCATGCTGCTGACGGCCGCGCCCATGACGAGCGAGGCGACGGCCACGGCGGCGGGCGAGTGGATGTTGAGGGCCGCCCAGAGCGCCGCGGTGGCGGCGACGACGGCGATGACGACGGAGAGACCGACGAGTACGGGGTCGAACCGCACCTCGCCGTGGAGCCGGAGCGCGGCCATGCCCATGTAGTGCATGCTCGCCACGCCGACGCCGGTGGTCAGCCCTCCGATCAAGAGCGAGCGCACGCGGTCGCGGCCGTAGCCGACGGCGAACACGCCGACGCCGACGACGGCCATCGCGATGACGAGGCTGACGATGGTGAGCGGCACGTCGTAGCGGATGTCGGTACCGGTCACGCCGAAGCCCAGCATCGCCACGAAGTGCATCGTCCAGATGCCGGTGCCGATCGCGGAGGCCGCGGTGAGGAGCCAGTTCCGGCGCGAACGGCCCCTCGCGTCGAGTGCCCGTACGGTGCAGCGCAGCCCGAGGGCGGCGCCGACGCAGGCCATCGCGTACGAGAGTGCAGGTGTCAGCCAGCCGAAGGCAGCGTGGTCCAGGTGTCCCATGGCTCAGAGACGCTAGTGCGCATCAGGGGGCGCATCAGGGGCGCATTTCGAAAGCTGCTGGAATATGACAGAGAGATGGTCCCGAACGATCGGGCCGGGCTCGAACGTGCACACAGAACGTTCACCCCTCCGGGTACGGAATCATGTGCGCATGAGCGATGACCCCGCACACGTACGAGAGTTCTTCGGTTCCCTCGCCGCCGACTGGGACACCCGGTTCCCCAGCGACGGGCCCGCGTACGCCGCCGCCGTGAACGAGCTGGGGCTGCGTCCCGGAGACGCCGTACTGGACGCCGGTTGCGGGACCGGGCGCGCCCTCCCGCCCCTCCGTGCCGCCGTGGGTCCCACAGGCATCGTGCTCGGCGCCGACCTCACCCCCGAGATGCTCGAACAGGCCGCGCTCGCCGGGCGCGGAGGGTCGGCCGGAACCGCCACGCTACTGCTCGCCGACGTCGGCCGGCTGCCGGTGCGCGACGGCGCGCTCGACGCGGTCTTCGGGGCGGGGCTGGTCTCGCACCTGGCGAACCCGGTCGCCGATCTGCGGGAACTCGCCCGTGTCGTACGACCCGGCGGCCGGCTCGCGCTCTTCCACCCGATCGGCCGAGCCGCGCTCGCCGCCCGGCACGGCCGCCGGATCACCCCGGACGACCTGCGCGCCGAACCCCGGCTCGGACCGGTGCTGGCCGAGGCGGGCTGGCGGCTCGTCAGCTACGTCGACGAGGACGCCCGCTATCTGGCGATGGCCGTGCGGGAGCACTGAGCCGCGCGCGGCCCTCCCGCGCCCGGAGCCCTCTCTCCCACGCGACCCGAGGTCACGTCGGGGGTGTGCCGGCAGGTGCGCCAACCGCCGGACCGGCCAGCCTCGTTCCGGCCGGATCCCCCTGCCGGGTGTGGCAGATGTGGCAGAGTCGGGCGGGGCGAGGGCCCGACGGCGCGGGACCCACCACGTCGCCGCCGGGGTCCGCATCGGGGCGAGGGGGCTGCGGGTGGCACGGGTGGTCGACGATCGGTTCGAGCTGGTGGCACGGCTCGGCGGGGGCGGCATGGGAACCGTGTGGAGGGCGCGGGACCTGGCGCTGCACCGCGAGGTGGCACTCAAGGAGGTACGCCCGCCCGACCCCGCGCTCGCCGAGTACGACCCGAAGGCGCCCGGGAACTCCGCATCCGGGTCCTGCGCGAGGCACGCGCGCTCGCCCGCGTGGCGCACCCCCGGTGGTGACCATTCACCACATCGTGGACGGCGGCGAGGGCACGCACCCGTGGCTCGTCATGGAGCTCGTCTCCGGCGGGTCGCTCCAGGACCGGCTGGACCGGGGTGCGCCCGACGTCGACGAGGCGGCCGTGCTGGGGCGCGGCATCCTCGACGGGCTGCGGGCCGCCCACGCGGTGGGCATCCAGCACCGGGACATCAACCCCGCGAACGTCCTGCTCAGTCCGGACAGCCTGCCCGTCCTCACCGACTTCGGCATCGCCGCGCTCCAGGGGGCCACCGCCCTCACGGCCGCCGGTTCGATCACCGGCACGCCCGAGTTCATGGCGCCCGAGCGGGTCGGCGGCGAGGAGGCGACCGGCCGCGGATCTCTGGTCGCTGGCCACCCTGTACGTCGCCGTGGAGGGCCACCATCCGCTGCGGCGAGCCAACACCCTCGCCACGCTCGCGGCCGTCCTCGGCAAGGACGTTCCGGCGCCCCGGCGCGCCGGGGCGCTCACACCGGTCCTGACGCGGGTGCTGGTACGGGACCCGGCGGCGCGCCCCGACGCGGAGTCGTTCGACCGGATGCTGGCGGAGGTCGCGGCGGTCCGCACCGGGGTGCCGTCGCCCCCGGTGTCTCCACCTGACGTTCACCTTCACCCTGGACCTGAGGTTCAGGGTCCGGGTGGCAACGGCGTGCCCCGAGGCTTCAAAGGCAAGCCGAGGGACGCGGTCCCGCCGGGCTCCGAGGCTGTCGGAGCGGTGCCCTTCGCCTACGCCGTCACCCATACCGCGGCGCCGCACCGCCCCGCGCCGGGGCCGGTGTCGGCGCCGGGTCCGGTGCCGGAAGGTCCCATCGGGCCGCCGGTGCCTGGCGGTCCCCCCGGGCCGCCCGCGCCCCGGAAGCGGCGCGCTGCGGTGTTCGCGGGCGCCGGGGCCGTCGTCGCCCTGAGCGGACCTCGTCGTGGCCACGTACACGATCAACGAGGCACGGAAGCACAAGATCGACTTCGTCGGCCCCTATCTCGTCGCCCACCGGGACGTCGTGGTGCGGGCGGACGACGCCTCCGTGACGACGCGGACGGACCTCAACGGCAAGAAGGTCTGCGCGGCCACCGGCTCCACTCCCGCGCTCCTGATCCGGACGAACCTCGCGCCCCGGGCCGAGGTCGTGACGCACGACACCTACTCGCGGTGCATCAGCGAGCTGGCCTCGGGCGGCGTCGACGCCATCACCACCGACGACGCCCTGCTGGCCGGCCACGCGGCACAGGAGCAGTTCAAGGGCCGGTTCAGGCTCGCCGGTTTCCCCGTCAGCGAGGAGCGCTACGGAATCGGCCTCCCCAAGGGAGCCCGCTCCGCGGGCGGCTCACCACCGCGCTGAAGCGGATGATCGAGGACGGTTCCTGGCGCAGGGCCATGGAGAAGAACCTTCCGCTCGTGCGCACCGACACCCCTCCGAACCCGGAGTAGGCCACCCGGGGCGACGCACGGTCCCCGGTGTTCACGACCAACGCACCCTTCTGTCACGGCACTTCACTGTCTACGGTGGACGTGCCGGGCAGTCCTGCCCGGGAGAGGCGGTGGGGCGTGGCACGAGTACCCGAAAGACTGCGCAGGCTCCTTCCCTCCGCCCGCAGGGCACCTGAGGCCACCGCCTCGGCGCCCGTGCGGCCCCGGCAGGGACACAACCTCTTCGAGGCCGCGGCGGAGTACGTGGCCGCGTGCGCCGAGGACGACCCTGCGCGGGCCGAGGAGGCGGCGAGCCTGGTCTCCCCGGGGATGCTGTCGTTCGGCGTCAACGAGTTGGCCTGCCGGGCCCTGCTCACGCTCGCGCGGGAACGGGACGAGTCCCCCCGCGCGGTGGCTCGCTCGCTGCTCGGCCTCAGGGAGGAGCCGGTACGCCGCACGACGGGTGACGCGTAGACCGTGGGCGCGCGGGGCGCCGGGTCGGCGACACAGCTCACGGTGCCGGGCTATGGACAGGTCTCCCTACTGACTGGTTAAGGTGCGCCCGACGACCAGATGGGGAGGCCTCTGTGGCTGGCACGGACCCGATCGCCGAGGCCGACGGCGACGACGACGCGTTGTTCGTGCTGACCGCGGCGCTGCTGACGCCCGCGCGTTTCCCGAGTGTCCTCGGTGACGACTACCCGTCGGCGTGCGCGGCACTGGGATTGGCGCCGTACGAGGAGGGGTACGGGCTCGTGTTCGGTCAGGACGGGCTCGGGGCGCGGTGGACAATCGTCGTCGACGACGTGTCGCTTGTCGCGGTGGCCATCTCCTCCTGGGACTGCGGCATGGCCTACGACCTCTCCCCCGACGAACGCTCGGTGGTCGCGGGGCTGCCGGGCTGGCCGCTGCCCGTGGCCACCCGGGCCCCGGGTGTGCCCGCCCCGCACGACCCGGAACCGGAGGAGGGCGATCCCGCCCCGCTGTCCCCGCCCTCGGGCGCGGAGTGGGGCGCGGCCCAGCGGAGGCTGGGCGCCGACGAAGTGGCGCTCCAGTGGTCGGCGTGGCGATCCCAGGTGAACGACGACGGGACGTTCGCGGAGCCCGCGGGCAGCCCAGCGGGCGCGGCAGGTACGGCGGGTGCGGCCGGCCCGTCGAGTGCTGCGGGTACGGCGGAGGCGTCGGAAGCGGCTTCCTCCGGCGACGCCGTTCCGGACCCGTACGACGGCGTCCGCAGGGCGCTCGACGAGCTCCACCGTTACCTGGAGGAGCCGCCGCCGGTCGGCCGGGTGCGGTGCGACTCGGCTGCCGACGCGGGCGTACGGACGCTGCGCGCGGACGGGCCCGGCTGGTCCCTGGTGGCCCGGACCGGCGACATGGCCTTCGTCCTCCTCGACGAGCTGCCGCGCGAGGTGCTGCCGGTAGCCCGAGGAGCACGGCTCCCCGCGCTTCTCATGGCGCTCGACGCGATGGCCGTACGCCCGTCCTGAGCGAGCCGCGTCCAGGACGCGGCTCGGCCCGACGGTGCTCATGGAAGCCCCATGGGACGGCGCTCAGAGATGTGGTCCCAAGACATGGCCCGGTGGCACGGGCGCGCCGCACGATGTGGCGCCGCGTGATGCGCCGCCGCCTCCTGTGGTGCCGCATCCTTCCCACCGTCCCACCGGAGGTCCACCATGCGCCTGTTCCCAGGCGTCTCCCTGCTCGCCGCGCTCCTGACCGGGGTCACCGTCCTGGCCCCCGCGAGCCCCGCCGGGGCGCAGGAGCGGCCCACCGCGCACTGCGCCGGGCAGGACCGGCTCCGGGTTCCCGGCGCCGAGCACCAGCGGTCCGCCTGCCTCGACGACCTGACGACCGCCGGGCTCGCGGGAACCCCGTACACCGACATGGCGGACCAGGCCGGGCTGGCCGCCCTGGGGACCCGTAACCCCTCGGGCGTGCCCGGCGTCCAGGTCGACGGGTACTTCCCCGACGACTCCCGCCTCAACGCCACCCACGGCTGGGCCCACGACGCCCAGTTCGTCATCCGGCTGCCCGACCACTGGAACGGCGGGCTCGTCGTCACCGGCGCGCCGGGCACCCGCCGTCAGTACTCCACGGACGCGCTCATCTCCGACCAGGTGCTCTCCCGGGGCTTCGCGTACGCCGCGACCGACAAGGGGAACACCGGTCCTGACTTCTTCACCGACGGCCGGGGGCCCGGCGACGCGGTCGCCGAGTGGAACCGCCGGGTGACCGAGCTGACCCGAGCCGCCAAGAAGGCCGCACGCCAGCGGTACGGCCGGGCGCCCGAGCGCACGTACATGACCGGGATCTCCAACGGCGGCTACCTGACGCGCTGGCAGCTGGAGAACCGGCCTGAGCTGTACGACGGCGGCGTCGACTGGGAGGGCGTGCTGTGGACGACGCGCGGCCCCAACCTCCTGACGAGCCTCCCGGTGGCGGTGGCCAGGTCCCTGGGTCGGGCTTCCGACGAGGATCTGATCGGGGCGGGCTTCGCGCCGGGGTCGCGGTTCCTGTGGCCGTACCACGAGAAGGCGTACTGGGGGCTGACACAGAAGATGTTCCGGGCCGAGTTCGACCCCTCGTACGACCCTGCGTGCCCGGGTGCGACGGCCGGCGGGACCGTGGAGCATATCTTCGCTCCCTGCGCCTCGGACGCCTCGTACGACTACGCCTCCCGGCCCGCGTCCGTCCACCGCGCGGTCGCGAAGGTCGCACTCACCGGGCGGATCGGCAAGCCGCTCATCACGCTCCACGGCGATCTGGACACCCTGCTGCCCATCACCACCGACTCCGACGTGTACGCGCGGATGATCGACGGTCGGGGCCGTGCCCCGTTGCACCGGTACTACACGGTGCAGGGCGGGACGCACACCGACGGCCTGTACGACACCCATCCGGACCGGCTGCGTCCGATCCTGCCGTGCTACCGCTCCGCGTTCGAGGCGCTGACGCAATGGGTCGAGGAGGGCGCGAAACCGCCGGCCGACCGGACGATCGCCCGGCCCACGAGCGGTGACGTGGTCAATTCCTGCGCGCTGGAGGGCTGAGGGCGGCGGGAACGAGTCTCCAGACCGGTCCGGACCGCGTGAGTCCGGTCCGGTCAGACCCTCCGCAGCGGCCGATGCGGCTCCGCCGGAAGCTCGACCCGGATGGGGTCGCCGGGCCTGACCTCACCGCCGGTCAGGACGACGCTCATGATCCCCGCCTTGCGCACGATCTCGCCGTTCTCGTCCCGGCCGAGGACCTGCTTCAGCAGTCCGTGCCGGAAGTTGTCGATCTGCGCGCACGGATTGCGCAGTCCGGTGACCTCGACGACGGCCTCGGCCCCGAGGTGGAGGAGCGTGCCGGTCGGCAGGGCGAGGAGATCGATCCCCCGGGTCGTGACGTTCTCGCCGAGGTCACCGGGAGCGACCTCGAAGCCGGCGCCGGCGACCTCGTCGAACAGTTCACCGTGGATGAGGTGGACCTGACGCAGGTTCGGCACGGTCGGGTCCTTCGCGACGCGGGACCGGTGCTTGACCGTCACACCGGCGTGGACGTCGCCCTCCACTCCCAGCCCGGCGAGGAGGGTGATGCCCTCCCTGTTGGGCTTGGTGAACGAGTAGGTGCCGTTGCTGCTGACCGTGGTGACCCTGGCGTCGCTCATGGCGAGGAGCTCCCCTTCTCCGCTTTCCGTCGGCCCGTTGCGCCGACACAGCCGGGCACCGAACCGATGATCACACCACCGGTGATCGACTCCGACCCTACTCGGCCCACTCGGACCGCAGCGGCGCGCCCACCTCGTGCAGATGGCCCAGGGCCTGGCGGTACGACTCCACGAACCCGGTCTCCGTGTACGGGACGCCGAGCGCGGCACAGTGCGCCCGGACGGCCGGCTGGGCGAGGCGCAGGTGCGGGCGCGGCATGCTCGGGAAGAGGTGGTGCTCGACCTGGTAGTTGAGACCGCCGAGGAACCAGTCGGTCAGGACGCCGCCACGGATGTTGCGCGAGGTGAGCACCTGGCGCCGCAGATGACCCCAGCTGTCGCCGTCGGCGTGCTCGTCGGGCCGCTCCATGCCCTTGTGGTTGGGGGCGAAGGCCATGCCCAGGTGCACACCGAACAGCATCTGGTGGAGAAGGGCGAAGACGAGGGCCTGGGCCGGGGTGAGAAGGGTGAGCAGCAGGACCGCGTACCCCGCGAAGTGGGCGAGGAGCAGCCCGCCCTCGACGAGCCGCTCGCGCCGGGTGCGGCAGGGGCCGTCCTTCGCGAGCAGGGCCTGGACCCCGTACACCTTGAGCGCGAAGCCCTCCAGGGTCGTCAGCGGGAAGAAGAGCCAGGCCTGGTGGCGGGTGAGGAAGCCGCGCAGGCCCGAGCGGCCGGCCGTCTGGTGCTCGGCGAAGACGAGGATGTCTGCGGCGACGTCCGGGTCCTTGTCGAGGTGGTTCGGGTGGGCGTGGTGGCGGTGGTGCTTGTCGTTCCACCACTCCCGGCTCATGCCGAGGAGCAGGTTGGCGTGCACGAGCTGGACGATCCGGCTCACCTTCCGGTCGGCCGTGATCTGGGCGTGGCCGGCGTCGTGGCCGACGAAGGCGACCCGTGCGGAGAGCAGCGCGAGGGGTACGGCGAGGGGCAGGGCCCACCAGGAGGGGCCTATCAGGGCGAGTCCGGCGACCACTGCGGCGATGCCGAGGAGGTTGACGGCGATGCCCCGGGCGTACCACCAGGGGCGGTGCTCCAGGAGGCCCTGTTCCCTGACCGTCCGCAGGAGCGGGGTGAACTCGCTGCCGCCCCGGACACGGGCGGGCGCCGCGACGGGGGCGGCGGGCGGGGGCAGAACGGTTGCCTGGGACATGGCGGGCTCCGGATTCGTCCGTGGGTGGATCAGCGGCTGGGCGCCTGGAAAGAACGTACGGATCGGTGATCGTCCCGAGCCATGGCGTCACCACCCGTCCCGGGCGGGGGACGTCCCGGGGGCACGGGGTGGGGCGATCCCCACCCCTGGGAGCAGGTGGCGTGGATCACGCGGAAGTGCGGCACATCGGATGGTTCCGATGAGGTATCCTCGGCCGCTCAGTCTTCAGGTAGTCAAATTTGAGGAATGCGTTGTCGCTGTCGCACGGACCCGATGATTCGGCCCGCGAACCCGTCCAGGAACCCACCCGCGAACTCGCCCGCCACTCCGCCGTCTTCCTCCCCGCCGACCCGCCCCGCGCCGGCCGGATCGCCTTCTGGTCCCCGGACGGCGAGCCCCTGCCGGACGCCGCCGCTCACGACGCCGCCGAGCTCACCGTCGTGGACGGCGAGAGCGTCCTGGCCGTGACCGTCCCCGCGTACACCCTCTCCGTGCGGGACGCCCTACCGCTGCTCGCCCGTGCGCGGTTCTCGGACACCGCCTCACCCGCCGCCGCCTTCTGGGGTGCGGCCTCCCTCCTCTCCCTCGACCTCGTCGCGCGCGGTCTGCTCCTGCCCGGCCTCACCCCCGGCGACCACGACGCCTGGCGGGCCGGTCCGCTCGGCCCCGGCGAGCTGGCGGAGCTGCGCACGCTCGCCGCCTCGATGCCCCCCACCGCCCACGCAGTACCGCTCTCATCGAGCACCGCCCCGCTGTCCCCGGCCACCGCACCTCCGTCCCCGGAACTCCTTCCCGAACCCGAGGCGCTGCTCCGTGCCTTCGCGGACGCGGTGGCGGACACCCTGCCCCGTACTCCGGCGGCCCCCCTCGCCGCCGGCGGGGCGGCCTTCGCCGCCGAGGAACCGCAGACCGTCCCCGAGCAGCGGGCCTGGGCCGCCGACGTGGCGGCCGTGCACGACGCCGGCGTGCGGCTCTCGCTCCGGCTCGAACTCCCCGGCTTCACCGCCGAGGCGCAGGACGCGCCCGCCTTCCGTGCCGTCCTGCAACTGCACGACGTCGCCGACCCGACGCTGGTCGCGGACGCGGCGGAGGTGTGGGCGGGCTCCGGACGGACCGCCGCCGCATTCGGTCCCCGGGCCCGGATGGACGCCCTCCTGTCGCTCCGCCGCGCCGCCCGAGCCTGGTCGCCGCTGGCCCCGCTCCTCTCGGCGGCCGTACCCGACACCGTCGAGCTCGCCGACGAGGAGGTCGCGGAGCTGCTGGGCCGGGCGGGCCCCGCGCTCGCGGCGGCCGGCGTCCAGGTCCACTGGCCGCGCGAACTCGCGGACCGGCTGACCGCGAGCGCGGTGATCGGCCCGGTGGACGGCGCTACGCGCGGCGCGGGCGACGGTTCGGGCACGGGTGAAGGCGCGGGCACAGCCGCAGGTGCGGACACGGACGACGGTTTCGGCGACGGCACGGGGAGCGGGAACGGCTTCTCCTCCGGTTCCTCCTCCACCGTCCTCCCCTCCTTCCTCTCCGCCGACGCCCTTCTCGGCTTCAACTGGCGTTTCGCCGTGGGTGACCACGAGTTGACCCGGGCCGAGCTGGACCGGCTCGCGGAGGCCGGACGACCCCTCGTGCGGCTCCGTGACCGCTGGGTGCTCGTCGACCCCGCCGAGGTACGCCGGGCCCGCTCCCAGCAGGACCGGAAGCTCACCCCGGTGGACGCCCTCTCGGCCGTTCTCACCGGCACCACCGAGATCGACGGGAAGCCCGTCGAGGTGGCGGCGACCGGCTGGCTCGAGCGGCTGCGGGAGCGGCTCGCCGAGCCGGAGGGCGGCAGAACCGAGGTCGCCCAGCCCCCGGCGCTCGCCGCGACGCTGCGCGACTACCAGCTGCGCGGACTCGACTGGCTGCACCGGATGACCTCCCTCGGCCTCGGGGGCTGCCTCGCAGACGACATGGGGCTCGGCAAGACCATCACCGTGATCGCCCTGCATCTGCACCGGCAGTCCGATCCGGCCACCGCCGGGCCCACCCTGGTCGTCTGCCCGACCTCCCTCATGGGCAACTGGCAGCGCGAGATCGAGAAGTTCGCGCCCGGCACCCCGGTACGCCGCTTCCACGGCACCTCCCGCACTCCGGAGGACCTCGCCGACGAGGGTTTCGTCCTGACGACGTACGGCACCATGCGGCTCGACGCCGCACGGCTCGCCGCGCGGACCTGGGGGCTCGTCGTCGCGGACGAGGCCCAGCACGTCAAGAACCCGTACTCGGCGACGGCCCGTCAGCTGCGGACCATCGGGGCACGCGCACGCGTGGCGCTGTCCGGCACACCGGTCGAGAACAACCTCTCCGAGCTGTGGGCGATCCTCGACTGGACCACACCGGGGCTGCTCGGTGGTCTGGGCGCGTTCCGGACCCGGTTCGCCTCCGCCGTGGAGGGCGGCACGGACCCGGCCGCGGCCGGGCGACTCGCCACGCTCGTCCGCCCGTTCCTGCTGCGCCGCCGCAAGTCGGACCCCGGCATCGCACCCGAGCTGCCACCGAAGACGGAGACCGACAGGGCGGTCTCGCTCACCCCGGAACAGGCCGGCCTGTACGAGGCGGTCGTACGGGAGACCCTGGCGGCCATCGCCGAGGCCGACGGCATGGCGCGCCGCGGCCTCGTCGTGAAGCTGCTGACCGGTCTCAAGCAGATCTGCAATCACCCCGCCCAGTACCTCAAGGAGGACAGCCCGAGGATCGAGGGCCGTTCGGGCAAGCTCGAACTGCTCGACGAACTCCTCGACACGATCCTCGCCGAAGGCGCGTGCACCCTGGTCTTCACCCAGTACGTGGGGATGGCCCGGCTGCTGGAAGCACATCTCGCGGCGCGGGGCGTACGGACGCAGTTCCTGCACGGCGGGACCCCGGTGGCCCAGCGGGAGGCGATGGTCGCCCGCTTCCAGAACGGCGAGGTGCCGGTCTTCCTGCTCTCCCTGAAAGCGGCGGGCACGGGCCTCAACCTCACGCGCGCCGAGCACGTGGTGCACTACGACCGCTGGTGGAACCCGGCCGTCGAGGCCCAGGCCACCGACCGCGCGTACCGGATCGGGCAGGACCGGCCGGTGCAGGTCCACCGGCTGATCGCCGAGGGGACGATCGAGGACCGGATCGCGACCATGCTCGACCGCAAGCGGGAGCTGGCGGACACCGTCCTCGGGACGGGCGGGGACACCCCGCCGGAGCTGACCGAACTGACCGACGCCGAACTGGCGGAGCTCGTACGACTGCGGGGGGACGGACGATGAGCGGGTACGGACACGAGGGCGACGAGCGGACGTTCGCGGCGCTGCCGCCCGCGCGGGGCGCTGCCTTCGCCAGGACCTGGTGGGGCCTGGCCTGGCTCAAGGCCCTGGAGGACACCACGCTCGACGGCCAGCAGCTCAAGGCGGGGCGGCGCCACGCGCGCGCGGGAGCGGTGGGCGCGGTGTCGGTGCGGCCCGGCCGGATCACCGCGGTGGTCAAGGACCGAGACGGCACGGCGTACCGCAGCGACGTGCTGGTGCGGGAGTTCTCGGAGGAGGAGTGGGATCGGCTCCTCGACCTGGCCGTGGACAGCGCGGGGCACATCGCGGCGCTCCTCGACCGGGAGATGCCGCCGCACCTCGTGGAGGACGCGTCCGGGGTCGGACTCGACCTGCTGCCGGGGATCGGTGATCTGGACCCGCAGTGCGGCTGCGAGGCGTGGGACCACTGCCGGCACACCACCGCGCTCTCCTACCAGGTGGCGCGCCTGCTCGACGAGGACCCCTTCGTCCTGCTGCTGGTGCGGGGACGCGGCGAGCGCATGCTGCTCGAGGAGCTCCAGGCGCGCAGCACCTCCCGTGCGGTGCGGGGCGCGCGTGGCGGAGACGGGGCGGACGGGGGCGACGACACGCCGGGGGCCGACGCTTCCGAGGATGTGGGTGGCATGCCCGGTGTGTCGGCCGAGGAGGCCTACGCGGCCGAGTTCCTGCTGCCGCCGCTGCCCGCGCCGCCGGTCGCGGCGGGCTCGCCCGGCCGCTCGCCGTCGCTGGACACCGAGACGGACCCCGAGCCGGGGGTCGACCCGACGGCGCTGGAGTTCCTGGCGACGGACGCGGCTGCCCGTGCGCACCGGTTACTCGGGGAACTACTGGGGGGCGAGGCGCACGGGCCTGTCGTGCCGGGGCCTGACAGGACTCCGACGGCGGCAACTGCGGTAGTTCTGCCGGGCCGGGTACCGGCACTGACGGTCGCTCAGGACGCGGTGCGGCTCGCGGCCGACTCCCCCGTGCCGTGGATCACGGCCCGGCTGGCCTCCGGTTCGGGGCGGTCGCGGACGGACCTGGACCTGGCCACGCGCGCGTGGCGGTTCGGCGGCGCCGCCGCCCTCGCTGTACTGGAGGAGGAGTGGGCGCCGGACGCCGACGCGCTGGCGCGGGCCGGGGCCCGGCTCGCGGAGGCGTGGGAGGACGGTGACCGGCCCGCGCTGCGGCGGGCGGGCGGCGCGCGGTGGACGGTGGTGGGCGCGGAGGCGCAGCTGCGGTTCGGCGAGGACGGGCGCTGGTGGCCCTACCTCAAGTCAGGTGCCCGCTGGTCGCCCGCGGGGCCGCCGGACCGTGACCCGGCGACGGCCCTGGCGACGGCGTTCGCGGCGGGTGCGCCTGGAGCGGGTCCTGGTGCGGGTCCTGGTGCGGGTCCGGGTGGAGCCGCCGGGTGACGGGAATCGGTGCAGGTGGGGCCGGTGTTGCGGGTGCCCGTGCCGGTCGAGCCGGTGCTACCGGTGCCCATGCCGGTCGAGCCGGTGCTACGGGAGCCGTCGGCTGAGAGTGCCCCCGGAGGGCGCGGCCAGGCTGCACGCGACGCTCTCGGAGCCGAGGAGGTAGCTCGTACGGAACGGGTACTGGACGAAGGTGGTCCAGCGGGTGCCGAGCGGCTGGCGTGCGGCCTTGTGGCGGAGCGGGTCGCGGCACAGCATGGTCGCGGCTTCCCGGACGGCCAGGTCGCTGGCGAATCGGCCGCTCAGGCGGGGCCGGGCGACGAGTTCGGCGTTGTGCGGCGTGTCGCAGGCACGGCGGAGGGCCGTACCCGGCGCGGCGCGGTCGATGTCGAAGCAGTCGCCGACGCGCAGGGCCTCGAAGGAGACGATCCGGCCCCCTCGGCGGTCACCGGCCGGGCGCGACGAAGGGCTCGACGTGCGTCCGGGTGAGTGGTTCGTGGCGCGGGAGGGCGTCGGTGACGCACTCCCGCCGGTACGGGCC
This sequence comes from Streptomyces sp. NPDC001728, assembly GCF_040297565.1. Taxonomy (NCBI): domain Bacteria; kingdom Bacillati; phylum Actinomycetota; class Actinomycetes; order Kitasatosporales; family Streptomycetaceae; genus Streptomyces; species Streptomyces sp. NPDC001728. Next base: position 253,560 of record NZ_JBEOZK010000004.1, on the reverse strand, counting down.
GGCCGGTCCGAGGGCCTGGAACCGCTCGGCGCGCCGCTCGGGGTCGAACCGGGCGGGGTCGGCCCGGACGGCGGCGTGTCGGAGGTCGGCGTGTCGGACGTCCGGGTGCCGGTGGTCGACACGCCGTCGGTCCGCCCGCCGTCCGTACCGGCATCGGTGGTCGGGGTCACGGCGGACCGGCCGTCGTCGGTGACGACGGGCGGATCGCCACCAGGCCGTCCGTCGGCGGTCAGCTGCTGCCCGGCCCCGCCCCGGGCGGCCAGGAAGGCCGTCGCCACGAGGGTGGCCACGAGCAGCGGGACGAGCGGTACGCCGAAGCGCCGGACCCGCCGCGCGGCGGGTCCGGGCCGGGCCGCGCCGAGCCGGACGATCCGGGGCGACCACCCCGACTCGGAACCGGTGGGTCGCGGTGTGCCGGGGACGGGTGTCACGGGCCCGGGGGTCCCGGACGGGGGTGCGGCGGGCCCGCGTATGGCGGTGCGAGCGTCGGGACCCGTGCCGGACGCCGGGCCCACGTCGGACGGGCCGACCGACTCGGGCGCGCCGAACGGATCCGACGCACCGAACGAGTCCGACGTGCCGACCGGGTCCGACACGCCGACCGCTTCGACCGCGTCACCTGGCGTGCACAGGTCGTCCGATGGGCGCGCGGTGGCCGGTTCGGGCGCGTCCGGCTCTCGGTCCGGGGGCGGGGCGGCGGTCGACGGGTGTGGCACGCGGTCCAGAGTCGCCCGTCGACGGCCGCACGGCCACCCCTTTTCGGACCCCGGGCCCTGCCCGTACAGAACCGTGACAATCGCCGACCGCGCCCCCGCCCGCCCCGGCCACGACCGCCCCGTCATCAGTCGTCCTACAGACCGAGCTGGCGCTCCGCGCCCTCGACCGTCTGGGCGAGGAGCACGGCGATGGTCATGGGGCCGACGCCACCGGGCACCGGGGTGATGAGGGAGGCGCGCTCGGCGGCCGGGGCGAAGTCGACGTCACCGATGTTGCCCGGGTTGTAGCCGGCGTCGATGACGACGGTGCCCGGCTTGATGTCCGAGCCCTGGATGAAGCTCGGCTTGCCGACGGCGGCGACGAGGATGTCGGCCTCGCGGACGACGGAGGAGAGGTCCTCGGTGCGGGAGTGGCAGTAGGTGACGGTGGCGTCGCGGCCGAGGAGGAGCAGGCCCGCCGGCTTGCCGAGGATCGCGCTGCGCCCGACGACGACGGCGCGCTTGCCGCGCGGGTCGACCTCGTACGCGTCGAGGAGCCGCATGATGCCGCCGGGCGTGCAGGAGACGAAGCCGGGCAGGCCGAAGCCCATGGCGGCGAAGGACGCCATGGTGACGCCGTCGACGTCCTTCTCGGGGGCGATGGCCTCGAAGGCGGCGCGCTCGTCGATGTGCGGGCCGACGGGGTGCTGGAGGAGGATGCCGTGGACGTCGGGGTCCGCGGAGAGCGCGGTGATCGCGGCGACGAGCTCCTCGGTCGTCGTGGCGACCGGCAGTTCGACGTGCTTGGAGCGGATTCCGGCCTTCGCGCAGCGGTTCTGCTTCATTCTCACGTACGTCACGGAGGCCGGGTCCGCGCCGACCAGGACCGTCGCGAGACACGGGGTGACGCCGGTACGGCGGGTGATCTCGGCGGCGCGGGCGGCGGTCTCCTCGACCGTGCGGCGGGCGAGGGCCGTACCGTCCATGAGGGTGGCGGTGCTGGTGGACATGGCAACTCCTGGGCGTCGTCTCTGACCGGTGGTTCGCCCAGGCGCACGGCATCGGGACGGTCGCGCGTCCGCGCGCTCCCGTCGGACCGCTCCCCGGTGGTGATCCACCTCAAGCGCCAGTCACGGCCCGAGCCCCACTCTACGTGAGCGGCCGGGGGCGGGTCCCGGACAGGGGTGGGCAGGCGCGGGCGTCCGGGAGCTTGTCGCCGGCCCGCCCGCGCCTCACGATGAGCGCGAGGGGCCGGGGCCGGCGGGCCCCGCCGGGACGAGCCGGGACCGGGTCAGCACGCGACGGGACGGGCCCGGCGGAATCGGGCCGCACCGGTCCGCGAAGGAACGACCTCGACGAGGACGCCGAGTTCAGCGAAACGTGGGTGACGGGACAGGCGCGCACGGGACCCGGATCGCCCCCGAGGCCCGGGACCGGTGGCACAGGTATCGGCAGTACCTCCGGCGCCTCGGATGTCGCCGGTGGCCCCGCCGGCTCCGGCCCCCTCCCCATCCGACCGCTCGTCGCCGCCTCGTGGCGGCGCTCCACACACACACACGCGCGCGCGTGAACCAGGACGGGGCGGCGCGGTTCGAACTGGCGGAGGACGAGCTCACCGCGTACCGGGACGGCCATCCGCTGGCGGCGGCGATGCCGGTGATCCGCGAGCGGATGGGGGCGTACGCGACGGACGGGGAGCATCTCCTCGCGCTCTGCGACGCCGCCGGGCGGATGCTGTGGGTCGAGGGCCACCCCACGACCCTCCGCAAGGCGCGCGGGATGAACTTCGTGGCAGGCGCCCACTGGTCGGAGGCGGCGGGGACGAACGCCCCGGGCACGGCGCTCGCCGTCGACCGGCCGGTGCAGGTCGTCGCCGCCGAGCACTTCCGGCACTCCCTCCCGTACGGGCTCGGCCGGACTCCCTGGAGGCCGAACTGACCGCCGGTGCAACCCTCTTGCAACCTCCGGGTCCGCACACTCGCGGGTGAGCGCCGGCCCGGGACGGCCGGCCCGTCCCAGGGAGGCCATGCCCATGACCCGATACGCCGCACCCGGTGCCGAAGGCGCGGCCCGGTCGAGGCGGCAGCGGCTTTCGCCGCGGCGGATGAGTCCGTTGATCTGGTCGATCCGCTCCGGGATGGTGCAGGCGATTCCTCGTCGGTGCAGGTGGGCGCGGATCTTGCGGCTCGAGTGGCCCTTGTCCGCGACCACGCGGTCGGGCCGGGTCCGGGGCCTGCCCGGCCCTGGCCGGGCAATGCGGATCCGGTCCATGACGGCCTCGAACTGGGTGCAGTCGTTGGCGTTCCCGCCCGTGATCGTGAACGCGAGCGGGCGGCCCCGGCCGTCGCAGGCCAGGTGAGTCTTGCTGGTCAGACCGCCGCGCGACCGGCCGAGGGCCTCGCCTTCCCGGAGCCCCCTTTTCGGGCCCCGGCCGCGTGCTGATGCGCCCGGACCGTCGCCGAGTCCACGCAGACGACCGACCAGTCGACGGTCCCGACGGCGTCGGAGTGTTGCTGGACATGGGCCAGCAGCCGGTCCCAGGTCCCGTCGGCGGACCAGTGCCGGAAGCGCTCCCAGACCGTCTTCCACGGCCCAAAGCGTTCGGGCAGGTCGCGCCAGGCCGCACCGGTGGACAGCTTCCACAAGATCCCGTTCATCACCTGCCGCGTCCTGGACGGCCCCGCACGGTGATGGACGAGCAGGTCGCCGATCTGATCGCCCGGACCTGGAGTCGAGGCCGGAGAACGCCACGCACTGGTCGAACCGGTCGATGGCGAAGAAGACCGGACTGTCGCAGTCGACCGTTTCCCGGGTGTGGCGGGCTTTCGGGTTGCAGCCGCACCGCTCGGAGACGTTCAAGCTGTCCACGGACCCGTTCTTCGTCGACAAGGTCCGTGACGTGGTGGGCCTGTATCTCGATCCGCCGGAGCGGGCGCTGGTGCTGTGTGCGGACGAGAAGTCGCAGATCCAGGCACTGGACCGGTCTCAGCCGGTGCTGCCGATGATGCCCGGAGTGCCCGTCAAGAAGCGGCTGCTGGCCCATCCCAGGTTCCACATGCACTTCACACCCACCAGCTCGTCCTGGCTGAACCTGGTCGAGCGGTGGTTCGCCGAGCTGACGAACAAGCGGAAACGGCGAGGCGTCCACAAGCCGGTCCAGGCGCTGGAGAGGACATCCGCACCTGGATCGACTCATGGAACGAAGACCCCAAGCCGTTCATCTGGACCAAGACCGCCGACCAGATCCTCGAATCCCTCGCCTTGCACAGCCGACGAACTACCGGCTCAGGACACTAGGCCGTTCCCCGCAAGATCCTCGGCGTCACGGGCTCCGGGCCCGTCGTCCCCCGCGCCGTCCACGTCGTGCCGTCCCACTCCACCCCCAGCGCCGCCACGTCCTGCTGCCCCTCCAGCCAACCTCGCGCGCCCGCGGCCCCTCCGGCGTACACGGCGGTCGCCAGTGTGTCGGCCCGGGTGAGTCCCGTCGCCAGGACGGTCAGTGACGCGAGCCCATCCTCGGGCGGGGCCTGCGTGTGCGGGTCGACGATGTGGCAGCCTCGTTCGGCGGGGCCGGACGTGGCGATGGCCAGCCGGCCCTCAGCGGACTCGACGATCGCCGCGTAGCTGTCCCGCAGCAGCGGATGCGCGATGCCCACCCGCCAGGGGCCGCCGTACAGCTGGATGTCGCCGCCTCCATTGAGACAGACGTGTTCGGAGCCGGCCTCGTGCAGAAGCCGCGCCGCCCGTTCCACCGCCCACCCCTTGACCAGCCCGCTCGGGTCGTACTCCCCCGCGTACCAGGCGTCGAAGCGGCCCGCGGTGTCACGGTGAGCCGTCTCGCACAGGGTGCGGATCTCGTCCACCTCCGCCTGCCACTCGTCGGGGACCTGTACGCCGACGCGCAGCAGCGAGACCGCGCTGTCAGTGCGGTACGGGGAGAAGACCTCGTCCACGTGGCGCAGCAGTGCTTCGGCCGCGTCCAGCGCCCTCGTCAACGCGGGGGTCGGCGCGTCGCGCACCGTGCACGAGAACACCGTGCCCATCGTGTGCACCACGCGACGCAGTCCGGGAGCTTCGGCCGGTTCAGGCATGGGCCTGGTCCAGTGCGCTCTGGAGCGAGGTGACGTAGCCCTCGCTGGTGTAGGTCGCCCCGGAGACGGCATCGACGTGGGAACTCTGCGCCTTGACTGTCTCCCGGACGAGGGTGGGTATCGCGGTCGAGTTGATCTCCACGCTGCGGTGGTCGCTGTCGGGATGCCGAAGCGCCCGGGCGGACGTGATCTTCGAGCCGTCGAGGGTGAGCTGGACCTGAACGGGGCCGTAGCGGGTCTGGACCGTGGACCCGGTGACGGTCCGGTTGCTGGAGGCCGAGCCCGGGCCCGCGCCCGGACCCGTCCCGCTGCTGGAACTCGACAGCGGCGGCGTGACGGGCGCGGCGACGGAGGGCACGTGGTGCGGCTTGAGGGACAGCGCGAGCACCGTCACGGTGACGGTCCCGACGCCGGTCAGCAGGGTGCGACGGAGCGAGTGGGCGCGCATGGCGGGTCTCACAGTTCGAAGGACTCGTGGTGGATACGGGACGCCGGTACCCCCGCGTCTCGCAGCGCGTCGTACGCGGTCTGCGAGAGCCCGGGCGGCCCGCACAGGTACACGTCGTGCCGCTCGATGTCGGGCAGCAGCGCGCGGAGCCGGTCCGCTGTGAACTGGGCACGGCGGCCGTCGGGGGTGTTGAGCGCGTACACGAGGCGGGCCTCGCGCCCGGCGGCTATGGCCTCGAGCTCGTCGCGCAGCACCAGCTCGTCCTCAGTGCGGGCGCGGTAGAGGAGGGTGAGGTCGCCGGGCCGGGCGGGCAGGGTCTCGAAGAGGGTGCGCAGCGGGGTGATCCCGGTGCCGCCGGCAATCAGCAGCACCTTGTCGCGGCTGCGCCGCCGGGCGGTGAGCGCACCATAGGGGCCCTCGGCCCAAACGCGCGTGCCGGGACGTAGTCCCGCGACGGCGCCGCTGTGGTCACCCTGCTCCTTGACGGTGATGCGCATCAGATCGCCGCGGGGCACGGCCGACAGGGAATACGGATGGCTGGCGAGCCACATCCCGGGGGTGAGGAAGCGCCAGCGCAGAAACTGTCCCGGTAGGGCGCCGATCCGTTCGAGGTGGTGGCCGCGCAGCCAGACGGAGTAGACGCCGGTCGCCTCCTGCACGACGGTGTCCACGCGGATGCGGTACCGCAGATTGAGCCGCACCGGAGTGATGACGCGGAACCAGACGACAAGGCAGGCGACACTGATGTACAGGATGTACCAGGCAGCCTGCGCGCCGGTGCTGCTGACGAAGTCCGCGCCGGTCGACAACTGGTGGAAGAAGGCCAGGAACACGGCGCCATAGGTGAGCAGGTGCAGGTGGTACCAGGTCTCGTACCGCATGCGGGCGCGCACGGCGCGCATCGAGGTGTAGCCGACGGCCAGCAGGATCACGGCGCCTGCCGTGGCCTTGAGCATGTCCGGCATGTCGAAGACGATCGTGCCGAGCTGTGACAGGAGGCCCGTGCGAGCCTGGGCCGCGTAGCCGAGGGTGATGAAGACGATGTGGCAGATCAGCAGGCTGATCGTCCAGCGGCCCGCTGAGGCGTGCCAGCGGGCGGTACGGTCACTGCCCACACCTGCCTCCAGCCAGGGCACACGGGCCATGAGGGCGACGAGCACGGCACACATGTAGCCGCACATCAGGCCGGTGATCCGGCCGACACCGGTCAGCCAGCCGGCCGCGCCGACGACGGCGTCCGTGTTCCGCCACCACAGGGCGAGCACGGCGAATCCGCCGGCCCAGGCAGCACCGAGGAGCAGCGCGGCGGTCGCCCGGTGCCGCGGCGGGCCGGGCGCGCGGTGTGTCACCGGAGGCGGACGATGAGTCGCGGCAGCCATGACGGTCTCCTCAGGGCTGGACTTCATTTCACTGTGGTACGGGAACCTCTGAGCGAGCTCTGAGCGGCGCGCCACCGCAACCGCTGACACACGGATGCACGGCGGCGGTCGCCCCGGAGTTCGTATCAGCCGCCGTCGGAGTGGGCGGCGGCTGAGTAGCCATCGCGCCAGGCGGCTTTGGCGCCGGAGTCGCCGATTCGGTAGACCTGTACGCCGGCACCGACTCCGACGATGAGGGACAGCACCACGGCAGCGACGCGCAGAGGGAGGGCCACCGTGCTGGTGGTTCCGACAGCGTCGGGTGTGCGGTGGACGGCGCGGCGGTAGGACCACCACACCGCCGCGGACAACAGGAACAGCGCGATGACCCAAGGGAGCAGTCCGTCACCGAGTTCGATGTGCTTACGGACCATGGCATTGCTGTCCACATGCCCCTCCAGCCACTCACCGGCGCTCGTTGCGACCGGAACGCTGATCAGGGAAACCAGGGCGAGAACGGGCAGCGCCAGTCCGAACCGGCGCATGGTCGACGGGAGGCCGGCGCACAGAATCAGGGCGAGGGCGGTGAGGGGTACCAGGACCACGACGATGTGCACGAACAGGACGTGTGCGGGTATGCCGTTGATCAGGTCTAGTCCCACTGGGGGGGCTCCTTCGGGGTTGGTGTTCGGCTCCGGACAGGGCAGCCTCACAGCCCAACCTCTGAGTAGTTTCTGAAAAACACCCCCGAGGCAGGACCTCAGCGCAGATTCAGAGGAAACCCAGAGACGCGGCTCGCCCTGCCGTGGCATGTGCCGGGGGATGCTGAAGGAACCATGGACGAGCCACGTGCGACATCATTTCTGCACCGCCCCGACGGAGAACCCGTGCGGATCCTGGTCGTGGACGACGAACCCGACGTCACCGACGTCCTCAGTCATGACCGACGAGGGGTGGCAGGTCCGCACAGCAGCCGACGGTGCGACCGCGCTCGCCACCGCCCGTGAATTCCGGCCCGACGCAGTGGTCCTCGACTGGATGCTGCCCGACGTCAACGGTCTGCAGGTTCTGCGCGCCCTCCGGCGTGAGGCACCTCGCGTGTGTGTCTTGTTCCTGACCGCCCGCGATGCGGTCGAGGACCGCATCGCGGGCATCACCGCAGGCGGCGATGTCTATGTCACCAAGCCCTACAGCCTGGAGGAAGGACTCGCCGCCCAGGCCCTCGACCTCCCGTGGCAGAGGTCCCGCTCCTCGCCCTGCTCGCCGCCCAGCTCGGTGTCGTTCTGGGACTGCGGACACGGCTGCTGACCCGCGGGACGTTCCTCCCCCTGCCTGTCCTCGCCTCCGCCATGCTGGCGGCAGCGGCGCCGTACGTACCCTTGCTGAGCTCGGTCCTGGAGACGGAACCTCTCGGATGGATGGCCATCGGCCTCGCCTGCGCCTGCGCACCCACCGGTTTCGTGGCGGCGCGCTTCGTCCGAACCGCTTTTCCACCCGAGTGCCTGACAGTGCCCCCGGCCGCTTGCCCGCCGCAGATCTCCACCACCGGTGACCTCACCGCCGGGCTCCTGCTCGTGCAAGTGGCCGAGGCCATGGGTGTCGCAGGCACCCGTGCCGGTCAGCGCACTAGGCTGAGGGGATGCGGGTACTGGTCGTCGAGGACGACACCGGGATCGCGGACCTCCTGGTGCGTGGACTGCGGCGGGCCGGTTACACGGCTGAGAGCGTGTCCACCGGTCGGCAGGCGCTCGCGGCGGTGCCCGAGCCCGATGTGGTACTGCTGGATCTGGGGCTGCCCGATCTGGACGGCGTCGAAGTCTGCCGCCGGCTGCGGAGCCGCTCGGACGTGGCGATCATCGTCGTGACGGCACGGGGTGAGGAGGGCGACCGGGTCGCCGCGCTCGACGAAGGGGCCGACGACTACCTCGTCAAGCCGTTCGGCCTGGCGGAGTTGCTCGCCCGGATCCGGGCCGTGCTGCGCCGTGTGCACCCGGTCGGCCCGGCGGGCCCGGAAGTGCTGCGCCATGGGTCCTTGGAGATGGATCTACGCACCCACAAGGTCACCGTGGGGCAGCGGGAAGTGGCACTCACCCCCAAGGAGTTCGACATTCTGGAGGCGCTGGCCGTCGATCCCGGCCGGGTGGTGACCCGGCAGGAGATCCTGGAACGCGCCTGGGACGCGCACTGGTACGGACCGACGAAGGTTCTGGATGTGCACATCGCCGCACTGCGGCGCAAGCTCGATGCTCCGGGACTGGTCGAGACGGTGTACGGCAGGGGCTTCCGCCTCGGCCCGCCCGACGGGGACGCGGCAGGACCGGCACAGCGATGACCCGGCGAATCGCGCTGGCCGTCATGGCCCTGGTCATCGTGCTCCTGGCGCTGGCCGTCGTACCGCTCGGAGTGTCCCTGGCAGGCCGCGAACGCACCTCCTTCCGGGACAACGCCGAGGCGGCGGACCGGACGATCGCCGCCGCGGCGGAGGAGCACCTCTCCGACCAGAGTTCCCCCGCCTCCATGCGACAACTGCTGGAGCGGGCGCGGCAGACCGGGGACTGCGCCGCGGTCTTCGACTCCGCCGGGACCAGGAAGGCATCCACCCCGTGCCCGGAGCAGACCGGGAAGGAAGCAAAAAGGACCGTCGAAGGGTGGGCCGCGCTCGCGCGTCGGGTGATCGACCATCCGGAAACGGTCGCCCTGCAACGCGACGACCGGTTTGTCGTCGCGGTGCCAGTCGGCGACACCACGCACCCCGTCGGCGTCGCGGTGCTCTCCCGGTCGGCGGAGCCGATGAACGAGCGGATCTCCACGATGTGGGGGCGGCTGGCGTTGATCGGAGTGGCCGGTCTCGGCGCGGGCGCATTGCTGGCCGTGGCGCTCGCCCGCTGGGTCGGCCGTCCGCTGCGAGCCGTGGACGCCGCCGCCCGGCAACTGGGAGAAGGCGACCTGGAAGTGCGGGCGCCCGGCGGTCGGGGGCCCGACGAGGTACGCAGGCTATCGGCGACCTTCAACACCATGGCCGCCAGGCTGGAAGCGCTGATCCACGGTCACCGGGTTGTCGTCGCCGACGTGTCGCATCAGTTGCGCACGCCGCTCGCGGCGCTGCGGCTGCGTCTGGATGTCCTGGCAGCGGACGCCGACGACGAGACGGCGGCCGAACTCGCCTCCGCCCAGGAGGAGCTGGCTCGCCTTTCCCGGCTGGTGGACGGGCTGCTCGCGGTGGCCCGCGCGGAGAACGTGGTGCCGCGGCCGGTTCCGGTCCGGGTCGACGAGGTGGTCGCGGACCGGGTCGCCGCCTGGAGCCCGGTGGCACTGGAGCGGCACGTCTCGCTCGCGGATCACTGCCGATTCGGACTGACGGCGCGTCTGGGGGCGGGAGATCTCGAGCAGGTGCTCGACAATCTGCTGGCCAACGCGCTCGACGCGCTGGGCGAGGGCACGCAGGTGCGAGTCGAGGGGCTGGCCCGCCGCGACCGCGTCGTGCTGACGGTGGCCGACGACGGCCCGGGCATGAGCGAGTCTGCACGCGATGCGGCCTTCCGCCGGTTCGGCAATCCTGAGGCGTCGGGTACCGGCCTGGGGCTGGCCATCGTGCACCGGCTGATCACCGCCAATGGCGGCACGACGCGGCTGGAGCAGACCCCGGGCGGTGGCCTGACCGTCGTACTGGAACTGCCCGCCGGGGATCTTAACCAGTTCTGAGGACTTCCTGAACCGGTTCCTGATCGGCCACACGGCACTCTGGGAGAGGAAGCAGTGCCTTTGCAGTTGAGGAGTCCGCCATGTCTCAGCCAGACCCTCGCTCTGGCCCTTCCGTCACGGCCGCCGTGAACCGCCGTGGCCACGGACGGCGCCGAGTGAGCAAGGCCACCCGCTGGATGATGGCCGCTGCGGTCGCGGGTACGGCCACGCTCGGCACCGCCTACGCGCACCTGATTCCGGGTGTTCACTCGACGCCTTCCTCCACCACGTCCGGCAGCGGCACCAGCGCCACGCAGGGCGGTTTGCGCTCCCCCGGGCAGGCCCCCGGCGCGACCTCGCAGGCGCCTCAGACCCAGTCGGGTGCGTCATGACCGCCGTTACGGGGCACCTGCGACGGGAGCCCGCGTGCACCTCACTGCGCGCGCTGGGCACCACGGTCGTCCTGCTCACCTCCGACCCGGCCCGGGAAGCCGCGGCCCTTGACGTGCTGCGAGCCGAACTCGCCGCCATCGACGCCGCGTGCAGCCGGTTCCGCCCCGACTCGGAGCTCAGCCGTGCCAACGCCGCCGCGGGCACCGGTCGTCCGGCTCCGGTCGGGCCACTGCTGGCCGAGGCCGTGGACGTGGCACTGCGCGCCGCCGAACTGACCGGCGGCGCGGTCGATCCCACCGTGGCTCCGGCCGTCGTGGCGCTCGGCTACGACCGCACGTTCTCCGATGTCGCCAGAAGCGGGCCGCCGCCCGTGCTCAAGCCCGCCGCCGGATGGCGCACCATCGGCTGGGACCCGGCCCTGCGCCTGCTGTGGCTGCCCGCCGGTGCCGCGCTCGACCTGGGCGCCACGGCCAAGGCGCTGGCCGCCGACCGGGCCGCCCGACAGGCGGCCCAAGTGGCCGGCTGCGGAATCCTGGTCAACCTCGGCGGTGACCTGGCTGCGGCCGGCCGGTCCCCGGACGGCGGCTGGCGTATCGCCCTGACCGACAACCACGCAGCCCCGCCCTCGCCGACCGGACCGGTCGTCACGGTGCGGGCAGGCGGCCTCGCCACCTCGGGCACCACGGTCCGTGCCTGGCGGCGCGGGGGCCTGGACCGGCACCACATCGTCGACCCGGCCACCGGCGACTCCGCCGACGAGGTCTGGCGCACCGTCAGCGTGGCCGCCGCCACCTGCGTCGACGCCAACACGGCCAGCACAGCCGCGATCGTCCTGGGTGAGCGCGCCCCGCACTGGCTGCGCGCCACCGGGTTGCCCGGCCGACTGGTCCGCTCCGACGGAAGCGTCCTGCGCGTGAACGGATGGCCCGCCGACCCGACGGGAGGCCCCCGATGACCGGCTCCGCACACGCCCTGCTCGCGCTCTCGTCCGGACCGAGCCCGCTCTGGTATGCCACCCGGGCCTCCGGCACGGTCTCGCTCCTGCTGCTCACCGCCACGGTCGTGCTCGGTGTCGCGGCTGGCGGACGGTACGCGCCCCGGCGGATCGCCAGGTTCGAGGTGTCCACGCTCCACCGCAACCTTTCCCTTCTCACTCTGGCCTTTCTCGGCCTGCACATCGCCACCGCCGTGGCCGACAGCTACGCGAGCATCAGTCCACTGGCCGCCATCGTGCCGTTCGCGTCGGCGTACCGGCCCCTGTGGGTGGGGCTGGGCGCGGTGGCCCTGGACCTGCTGCTGGCCGTCGGGATCACCAGCGCCCTGCGCCACCGACTGGGTCGCCGCCGGTGGAAGGCGGTGCACTGGCTCGCCTACGGGGCGTGGCCGGTGGCCCTGTTCCACGCGGTCGGCACCGGCACGGATACCCGTCTCGGCCCGCAACTCCTGTTGTACGCGGGCTGCCTGGCAGCCGTACTCGCCGCAGCGGGGTGGCGGCTCGCCCACGCCGCCACGGACGCGGGACGACGGGTCCGGATCTGGGCGGTGCCGGCCATGGCGCTGATCCCGGTGATGCTCACCGCGTTCCTCGCCGTCGGGCCGCTGCGGCCGGGCTGGGCGCACCACGCCGGCGGCTCGGTGCCGGCCACCGCGCCGGACCGGCCGGGCACGTCGCCACCCGCGACCCACCAGCCGCCATCCGGCGGGGACGACGCGGAGGGAGGAGACGGCGAGTGAACCCGGAAACCGTCACCACGTCCGCCGCACCGGACATACGACCGCCGGACGGCCCGCACGGCACCCGCCTGCTGAGCGGCTGGTACGAGACCGGCGGCCCCGCCGGCCTCGCCGAACACCTGGAGCGGTACAGCCCCGCGCCACTGGCCGCCGCGCGCAGCACGCTGGTGAGCGCGGTCCAGCAGGCCGGGCTCATCGGCCGGGGCGGCGGAGGGTTCCCCACCGGGCGCAAGCTCGCCACGGTCGCCGGGAAGCGAGGGACGGCCGTCGTGATCGCCAACGGGATGGAGAGCGAACCCGCCAGCCACAAGGACCAGACGCTGCTCTTCCTCGCCCCGCACCTGGTCCTGGACGGAGCCGTGCTCGCCGCGGAGGCGGTCGGCGCCCCCACGGTGCACGTCTGCCTGGCCCGCACCCGCGAGGAGCAGTACCGCGGACTGGCCCGAGCGCTGGAGGAACGCCGGCGCGCCGGCACGGACCGCATCGCCCTGCGCCTCCACTCCCTGCCGCACCACTTCGTCTCCAGCGAGGAGACCTCGCTGGTGAACTGGCTGAACGGCGGCGAGGCCCGGCCCCTGGCCACCCCGCCCCGGCCCTTCGAGAAAGGAGTGGGCCGGCACCCGACCCTCGTCGACAACGTGGAGACGCTGGCCCACCTGGCGCTGATCGCCCGCTACGGTCCCGGCTGGTTCCGGGAGCGCGGCAGCGCGCAGGCGCCGGGCACCACCCTGGTGACGCTCTCCGGCGCGGTCCGCTCCCCGGGGGTGTACGAGGTGCCGATGGGCAGCTCCGTCGCCGGTGCCCTGGACGCGGCGGGCGGGCCCACCGAACGGCTCGGTGCGGTGCTCGCGGGCGGCTTCTTCGGCAACTGGCTGACCGCCCCGCTGGACGGTACGACGCTGGGCCGGGGCGCCGGGGTGCTGGCGGCGCTGCCCGAGGACGCCTGCGGACTCGCGGAGACGGCCGCCGCGCTGGCCTATCTGGCGGCCCAGAGCGCCCGGCAGTGCGGTCCCTGCCGATTCGGACTCCCTTCCGTGGCCGAGGACTTCGCCGAACTGGCCTGGGGATGGCCCGGGGCCTCGGTTCTGGACCGTCTGAACCAGCGGCTCGGCCTTCTCCCCGGCCGTGGCGCATGCCGCCACCCCGACGGAGCCGCCCGGCTCGCAGCCTCCGCGCTGCGGGTCTTCGGCGACGACGTGCTCCGCCATGTCCGCCGCGGGCCATGCGCCTTCGCGCACGCCCCCCTGACGCTGCGGGTGCCGTCCGCGCGGCCACCGGAAGACGAGGAATGGCGATGACCCACGACCACGCGCTCGCCATCGACTTCACCGCGTGCGACGGCCACGGGCTGTGCGCCGAGCTGCTGCCCGAACTCATCGGGCTGGACGAGTGGGGCTATCCGGTGTTCCGTACCACCGCCGTGCCGGCCACCCTGGTACGCGATGCCCGCCGTGCAGTCGCGGCTTGTCCGATGATGGCGCTGCGGCTGGTCAAGGTTGCCCGCCGGACGCCTGCGCCAGGCGGCAAGGTCCGTACGTGACCGGTCGTCCGGGCCCGCATCGAGCTCGGCGCGCCGATGGCGCAGGTCTGGACAACGAGGCTTGTCCGACCTGAAAGACCGGCGACGGCGAGCGAAGATCACTCCTGCCGGTCCCGTTCCACAGCTCGTTCGTCGTAGTACGTGCGCCAGATCAACCGGTACACCCGCGTCCAGCGCGGTACGGATCGCACTCCAGGGATGAAAGGCGCAAGCATCAATCCCAGACTGAGCACCCCAGATCAGGGCGTCGGCGTTGCCGGAGCACTTGAAGGGGTCGATCTGATACCAGAAGGTGTAGAACCTGCCCTCCGCCTGGAGTTCGCCATCCAGTGCGCCGCTGCGGGCCAGACCGAGAAGGCGTGCGACGGGGACAGGGACCGGGCCGTAATCGCCCTTCGCGGGGGCGCCGCCGCCGGGCTTTGGTCAGGGCGTCGGAGTAGGCCGAGGTCCATGCCTGGCGCTGGGCCGCCGGAGCGGCATCCCAGGTGGCGAGGCCCGCGCAGAACGGCGGGTGGTTCCGGGGCGTCGCGCAGTGGACGCAGCACGAAGTCGGTTGCCGTGTCCACCGGGATGCGGACCCCCGCGGCGCTCTGCAGCCCGACCGGCCCGAGTTTCTGCGCCGCGCCAGGCGCGTGGTTGTACGGCGGCCCGTACACGGCCGTTCCGCTGGTGCCACCGAGCTCGGTCACGGCCGTCGCGGTGAAGTCGGCGCCGTCGGCCCGCGCCCAGGAGGCCAGGGTCACCGGCTTGACGTCGGGCGAGGAGAAGACGGCGGCCAGGCCCGCGGTGAGCAGCGCGACCACGACCAGTGCGATCGTGAACTCCTTGACCAGGTCGTACGGCCTTGCGGGGAAGGCAGCCGGGGGCCTTGACCCAAGGCCCCTGGGCCTCGGACAGCACATGGAGTTAGGGTGCGGCCGCAGGGCGGCGGGACGCAGGACACGCCTGATGAGACGCTGTTCGCCGCGATCATCTACGTCCTGGTCAGTGGTTGCGCCTGGCGGGCCCTGCCACCCTGCTTCGGAGTCTCGAAGTCGACAGCCCATCGCCGGTTCCTGATCTGGTCCCGGGCCGGTGTGTGGGGCCGGCTGCACGAGGAGATCCTGCACCGCCTCGACGACGCCGGCCTGCTCGACCTGTCCCGCGCGGTGCTCGACTCCGCCCACGTGAGGGCGAAAAAAGGGGGTGAACTCACCGGTCCAAGCCCTGTGGACCGGGGCAAGGCGGGTTCAAAGATGCACGTTCTGTCGGACGCGAACGGGCTGCCCCTCCTCGTCGGCGTCTCGGCCGCCAACACCCACGACAGCCAAGCCCTGAAGCCCATGGTGCTCGGTCACCAAACGAGACACGACCCCCACCGTGGCCGCCACTTCAAGCCCCAGCGTCTGCATGCCGACAAGGCCTACGACATCCCTGAGCTGCGGAAATGGCTCCGCGGTAAACGCATCGGCGTCCGCATTGCACGTAAGGGCATCGAGTCCAGCGAACAGCTAGGGCGGCGCAGATGGGTGATCGAGCGGACCATGTCCTGGCTGACCGGCTACCGCCGGCTCAACCACCGTTACGAGCGTCACCCCCGCAACTACCTGGCCTTTCTCGGCCTGGCCGCAGCCATCTGCTGCTACAAGCGACTCCTCCGCCTCACCACATAGGACACGGTCTAAGAATCCCGAAAATGTCGGAGTCTACGTGGACAAGTCAAGATCACTCCGGGGGCTGCATGATGGTCTACTACGTGGAGTGATCTTGCGGGCGGCCGGTCCGTGCTAGGGCTTTTGACAGAGAGTATTGAGGTTGCGATGAGTGAACTGACGAAGCCCGAGGTCGGCCTCCCGGAGGGTGACGCTCCGGCCGAGCTGACCATCCGGGACCTCGTCGTCGGGGACGGGCTCGAGGCGAAGCCGGGCAGGGTTGTCCGAGTGCATTATGTCGGAGTCACCTTCGAGTCCGGAAAGGAGTTCGATGCCTCCTGGGATCACGGTCAGCCATTCAAGTTCGCCCTGGGGGGTGGCAGGGTCATCAAGGGGTGGGACCGGGGGGTCAGGGGGATGAAGGTCGGTGGTCGGCGCGAGATCATCGTTCCTCCGCGCCTCGGCTACGGCAACCAGTCGCCCTCGCCGTTGATCCCGGCGGGCTCGACGCTCGTCTTCGTGGTGGATCTGCTCTCGGTCTCAGTCTGAGCCCTGCTGCTGCCCGGCCGCCCCGTTCGGGGCCACGGCCGGGGTAGTGCTTGCTCCGCTGGCCACTTCACCCCTGAGAGGGCGGGTCTGAGCCATCAACCGTGGCCGAACTTTTCTCATGGACCGCTAATGTGCGCATTCACGTAGCCCCCAGGTTCTGGCTTGCGAGGGCTAGGTTGCTCCTGGCAGCCCCGGGGGTGCCAGGGGGCTGCGGAGAGCTCCTTCCGCGGACAGAGCCGGCCCTGTGAGGGCTGCCGGATTGTTTCCTCGTCGGGTGTCAGTCCGGCTGTGGCCGACCAGGCGAGTGCGCCAGCCACAGCGGGTTCGCTCGCGACGTGCTCCAGAGGTACCTCGTAGCTCTTCGCCATCTCGCGATTGAGCAGGCCGCCTTCCAAGCTGCTGCCGTCCGGCGTGAGGGCCTCGATGAAACCGACACCGCCTTTGCCGGTCGCTGACCCCATTTGCTGGACGAGGTGCGACGGGCTGTTCCGTTCGGCTTCGGCGAAGTCCGCGATCTGCCAGCCCTCCGCCGACGTCTCTGTGTCGTCGATGCCTGTGAATCCGGCTGCCCGTATGAGAGGTCCTGACAAAGACGTTGGACGCGGCGGTGGGTGATGAGGCAGGTCGCGAGACCGAGAAAGGCCTCGTGGATGTCGTCGCGTCGTTCCCAGCGGACGCGGAGACGCCGGAAGCCATGCAGCCAGGTGATCGTCCGCTCGATGACCCAGCGGTGGACGCCGAGGCCGGAACCATGCGGGACGCCACGTCGGGCGGTCACCGGTTTGATGCCCTGCGCCCAGACGAGACGGCGGTATTTGTCGTGGTCGTAGTCCCGGTCGGCCAGCAGCATGTCCGGACGTCGCCGCGGCCGGCCGACCAGGCCCGCGACGGACGGGATCTTCGCAAATGGAGGCATCAGCTGGGTGACGTCATTGCGGATTCCGCCGGTCAGAGACACGGCGAGCGGGATGCCCTGCCTGTCGACGAGGACGTGGTGCTTGCTGCCCGGACGTGCGCGGTCGACCGGGCTGGGACCACTCTTGGGCCCCGTCGGGCGGCCCGGACGTGGCTGGAGTCGATCACCGCCCGCGACCAGTCCAGCTGCTTCGCAGACCTCAACTTCGTCAGCAGGACGACATGGAGCCGGTCCCACACACGGGCCTCGTTCCACGCGGCAAGACGACGCCAGCACGTCATGCCGGACCCGAAGCCGAGCTCCTGGGGCAGGTACTCCCACTGGATCCCGGTGTGGAGGACGAACAAGACCCCGCACAGAGCCTGCCGGTCAGGAATCCGCAGCCGTCACAACGCCGGTTCCGGCGCCGGGACGGGCAGCAACGGCTCTACCAGCAGCCACAGTTCATCGGACACGATCCACGGCCGAGAGTTCCTCTCCGCCACGAACGGATCAACGAGCAACCAAGCCGAAAGTCACACCATCGGCGGCTTCCGTGAGGACCTCTGAGCCCGTGTAGTTCCCTGGTGGACCGGGTCGCCAATGATCCGCCCGAGTTTCCCATGGTCCGCAAGGTAGCCGGTGCCTTTGCCAAGCGAACTCGCGCCGTTGAGCCGTCGGCAGGATGCATCCCGGGACAGTAGGTCCCAGTTGTCGGGCCGGAATCATCCACCGGGATCTGAAGCTGTCGAACGTCCTGCTCACCGAGGACAGTGCCTGGGTTTCGGTTTCGGGATCGCATCGGGGTAATGCCACACCAGTAGAACCGCTGGTGCAGGGTCCCCCGTTTGCGGCTTGGCCGGTGCGGGAGCGGCAGCGTGGAGACGTGACGGCAGGCGACGGCGGGTAGTGAAGGCCGAGTGCCCCGTCCGCTCGGTTCTACGGACCCGCGCCGGGCCGCTCCCCAACGGCTGCCCGCCGAGCTGGGCAGGGGCGGGGGTTCCTCGCCGGCGCGCCGGACACGCGGCTCGCCGCAGTGACGCGAGCCCGCCTCGGGACACGGGCTGGGCTGCGGTGGTGCTTCCTCCGCATGTGGGAAGGCGCCCGCCGGTGATTCGCCGAAGAGCCTGGGCTTCCCCTCTCCCGCCCTCGGCGTTTCGGCCACACCCGGCTTCGGTCAGAGTCCTGTTCCCGTACGGATCGGTGCACACGGCACGAACTCATTTTCGCCTGCCTTCGGGGTTCGAACGCCGTCCGAATCGCATGTGCTCGACACCGAGCATTCCGTCGTTGAGCCGTCCGACACCCCCACTCGTCTGCCTGGAGGCCGCGATGTATCCCCGTCCTGTGGTTCGGACCGTTCTTCTTCCTGTGCCCCGGCTCCTGGCCGTGTCGGTGCGGGTTCGACGTGGTGCCGGTGGCTGTTGTGCGGCGCGCACGGATGCGAGGTGGGTGGCATGAGTGCCGCTTCGGACGAGGCAAGCGCGGAGGCTCCTTCGGCGTCCGAGCAGTTGTTGTTCGGCGGTGAACTCGCGTACGACCACGGCTGGAATGTGCACCGCGGTACGTGGGTGAAGCTCGGTATGTGGAGCATGGCCGTGAGCTTTCCCCGGCAGGTCGGGGTTGCCGTACGGCTGTCTCGGCAGGCTGACCGGCGAGCGCTGTACACGGTGGCCGGCAGTGAGATCGGCCGCGGTGTGGCGCAGGCGCTGTCTCTGGTGGCGGTCAACTCCTTGCTGACCGAGTTGTTGGCGTCGGGCCTCCTGTCCGACCGGCTGCGGGCGGCTCTGCCGGCCTTGGTGTTCGTGTCCGTGATGGCGGTCGTCTCCTCCCTGCTGAAGTCGGCTTCCACCGCATCGACCGGGGTTCTGGAGCCCAAGGTCCAGCGTGTCGCCACCGAGCGGTACCTGGGGCTTGTCGCGCGGGTGGAGATGGACGCGATCGAGGACGACTCGTTCCACAAGCTGATGGACTCGGCTCAGTGGGGCGCCGACGCGGCGCGGCGGATGGTGGGCTACTGCACGGCCGTGGTCGCCTCGGGGATCTCCCTGATCGCCGCCGCGAGCGTGCTGACGGTCCTGCACGTGGTGCTGCTGCCGCTGCTGGTCTCGATGGCGCTGCCCAGCGCGTGGGGTTCGCTGACGATGGCCCGGGCCCGGTACACGAGCTGGCACCGGTTCGTCCAGCATGCCAGGGCCGCGCAGCTGATCAGCCGCCTGCTGATCGATCAGCAGGCTGCGGGGGAGGTCCGCGTCCACGACGTGGGTCCGTTCCTGCTGGAGCACTTCCGGGGCATGGCGGAGACGAGCGAGCGGGAGCAGACGCGGCTCGCGTGGGTAGCGGCTCGTACGGGGTTGTTCGCGGACGGGGCCCGTGGTGTGGCCACCGTGGCCGCCTACGCGGTGCTGGGCCTGCTGCTGTGGAATGGGCAAATGGCGCTCGCGGTCGGCGGAACGGCGGTTCTCGCGATCCGGGCGGGGTCGGCGAGCATCACCGACCTGGTGCTACGGGTCACCGACATCCAGGAGGAGTCCCTGTTCGTCGCCGACCTGGAGCGGCTGTGCGTCGAGGCGGAGCGGCGGGCGATCCCGGAGGCGGGCGTGGACGTACCGGAGGACTTCGACGCGATCCGTTTCGAGAAGGTCTCCTTCACCTATCACGGTGCCGACGAACCGTCGCTGCGGGAGGTGGACCTGGTCATTCCCCGTGGTAGGACCGTGGCACTGGTCGGGAAGAACGGGTCGGGTAAGTCGACTATTTCGAAACTGTTGTGCGGGATGTATCTGCCTTCTGCGGGTCGGGTCATGTGGGGGGATGTCAGTGCCTCCGACGCGTGCCGGGCCCGGATCTTCTCCCGGGTCGCGATGGTTGCGCAGGACTTCCAGAGGTGGCCTTTCACCGCTCGGGTCAACATCGGCATCGGCCGCAGCAACGCGGCGATGGACGACTCGGCCATCGAGGCCGCGGCCGCGTACGCGGGAGCTGATGAGGTCGTCAAGGGACTTCCCCGCGGCCTGAACACGCTATTGGCCCGCGGTTACAAGGGCGGGCAGGGGCTCTCCGGTGGGCAGTGGCAGAAAGTCGGGCTGGCCCGGGCGAAGTTCAGGAACGGACAGGTCCTGGTCGTCGACGAGCCGACCAGCGCCCTGGATCCGATGGCCGAGCAGCGGGTCTTCGACCAGATCCACCAGCTCGCGGGAACCGGTCAGACCACTGTTCTCATCACTCACCGGCTGCACAGCGTCCGGCACGCGGATCTGATCTACGTCCTGGAGGAGGGACACGTCATCGAGCACGGGACGTTCGAGGAGCTCATGGACCCTGCATGCGGTACGAGTGCGTTCCGCGAGGCGTACCAGCTGCAGGCCCGTCAATTCCTTTCGCCTGTGGTTCCAGGACAGTCAGCGTCCCCCGGCGCGGGGAACGTAGCTGAGGGGACGACCGCGTGAAGGGTCGGGGCACCGGGGGCGCCGGGTTCTTCGGCTCGACGATCGGCTCGTGGTTCCTGGGCGGCGCCGCCGAGTTCCTCGGCCGGTGGCCGGGCATGGTCTTCGAGCAGGGCGTCGTCGGCTGGCCGGTCTTGTGCGAGCGGGGCGACGCCTTCCTCACCCGTCGCGAAGGAGCCGGCGCGTGAGCGGCACTGTGCGGCACACCGAGCCGCTGGATGTTCACCTGCTCGCGATCCGTGACGGGGACAACGGGGGCGAGGTACTGCTCTCCCGCCGAGCCGGTGCCGTCTATGCCCAGGGCCACTGGCATCTTCCGTCCGGTCACCTGGACGGTCCGCACGAAGACGTCGTCACCGCGCTCGTCCGGGAGACGAGGGAGGAGACCGGCCTCCTCGTCGACCCGGCCGACGTCCACGCCGCCGTGACCGTGCACCACCGCTCCCCCGGCGGCGGCGCGCGCGTCGGGTTCTTCTTCGAGGTCCGGCGGTGGAGCGGCGTACCGAGGGTCATGGAGCGTGAGGTGTGCGACGGGATGGGGTGGTTCGCGTTCGACGCGATGCCGGAGCCGATGGTCGCGTACTGCCGGGCGGGGATCGATGCCTACCGGGCCGGGGCCCGGGTCGCGGTTCACTTCCAGGAGCCCGGCGACCTCATCGGGTATGACCCCAAGATGGACCGAGTCCGTCTTGTCCCCGGGACCGGATAGGGACGGTTACGGCGTGGGGCGGTCCGTACGCCTGGCTGTGGCGCGCCGCTTGGAGAGGACCCGGTCCGTCTGGAGCTGGGAGATGCGGAGTACCTGAGGGCGTGGCGAAGCTTGCTGCGATGCTGCCGCCGACGGTCCTCGGGGGCACCCATGGGGATCTCTGGTTGCTCAACCCCAGGCTCGTTCTGGTCATTTTTGAGACCGTTTGACGGAGGTACTTCCCATGGGCCACAGAACGGACGCTCCGGTCGAAGCTGGATCAGCCGCGAGGCCGGGCACGCCGGACGATGCCGACGAGATCATTCGGCTCCGTTCGGAGTTGATCCTCTCGGAGCCTCTCGACGCGGAGCGCCTCGAACGCGATGGGGTGACGCTCTTGGAGCTGCACGCGAGCGTGGACGCCGCGCCGCTGTACGAGCAGTTCGGGTTCCGGAGCGATCCCGCGCTGATGCGGATGACGAGGCTTCCCTCCCCGCCCGAGGGGGAGGGGGTGTGAGCGCGGGCGGATTGCTGCCGCCGGCAGATCGCTGATCTTGAGACTGTGCGGATGGCTGCCGCCCGAGGTTGCCGGGCAGCCGCCGCTGAATACCGCGCCGTTGTTCGTCCAGGCCTGGACCGAGCCGTCCACGACCACCGACAGGTAGTCCGCGTTGAGGTCGACCTGATGGTCGGCAAGTCCGGCGCTCCAGGCGCCGGGCGCACCGACACCGCTCGCTCGTCCGATCGGCTCGGGCAGCCGTTTCGGGGCCTCCGGCGACAGCGGTGGCCGTCTTGCTGTAGCCGGCCGCTCGGGTGGAGCGCGGGCGGTCGTGTCGGCGTTGCCACGGCCGATTCGGCCGGCTGGTCGGGGCGGGGGCCGTGGCGTGGTTCGGCCCTTGTGTTGCCACACCTGCGCCTCCGGGCCGGAGACGTTCCGGTTCCGTGGACCAGTTCCCGCTCGGGTCATGAGGTTGGTCACGTCCTACGGGGCTCAAGGCCCCATGGATTCGGGCAATATCTTACTTTCTGCGCGAATCCATGACTCGGATTTCAGCGGGCCTTGAGATTCCTATGAGTTTCCTTTGACCCTTCGACGTCGGCGTGGCATGTTGTTCAGGCGCGCCCGCACCACTGGCTAGCTCCTATTGAAATCAGGGCCTGGAAACGTTGACGAATCGCGACGACGGAATCGCTGCGGCGAGATTCCGGATTGCCCCGAATACCGGGCTGCGGGTGACGTCGAAACCTGACGGACCTCGAGTCATGGTCGGGTGACCTGCGCCGTAGCGCGCACGAACCGGCTCAACGTTCAGCCTCAGCACTGCCAGTGCCTCCGCACACACCGCAAACCCATGGTCGAACCGACCTCGTTCATAACAAGTCCCCTGTTCGCATCGGAGCGTTCTCGTCATGTCCCCCGCATCCACCCAGGGTTCCATAACGTCAGCTTCCGGTGAGGCGAGCCCTACGCCGAAGGCTACGGAGTCAACTGCTGTGGCCGGCATTCTGCGTGACGCACCGCAGGACGACGCGAGCGGACCGCGCATCCTTGTTCTGAGCGACTCGACCGCTGCGGTGAATCCCAAGCAGCATCCCCTGCAGGGCTGGGGGCAGGCGCTTTCCGAACTGCTCGTCGGGCACATCGAGGTGCTCAACTTCGCTCTGTACAACGCCTCTAGCCGCAGTTTCTACACCCACCCCTTCATCCGGGTGCTGAACGAGGCGCGCCCGGGCGACATCGCGCTGATCTCCTTCGGGCACAACGACCAGAACATGATGGAGCCCGACAAGTACACGAGCGCCGATGAGTTCCGGGCGTACCTGGAGCTGTACGCGGAGACGCTGCGGGAGCTCGGGGTGTCGCCGGTGTTCGTGACGTCGCTCGCGCGAGGAACGTTCCACGCGGACGGGCAGGTGTCCAACGGACTGCGCGAGCGCGCCGACATCATGGTCAAGACCGCCTCCGACGTGGGCGTACCGCTGGTGGACCTCAACCGGTGGTCCGAGGAGCTGTGGCAGGATCTCGGCCCGATGGCGGCCGTGCGGCTGCTGGGCTGGTTCGAGCCCGGGCAGCACCCCGAGCATCCGCAGGGCAAGCGGGACTGGACCCACCTCAACACCCGCGGCGCGCACGCCACAGCCGCCTGGCTGCTGGCCCAGCTGTCCGACAACGACCTGCTGACGGCGGACGTCATCCCGCAGCGCGCGGTGGGTGCCGTCCTGACCGACGACGAGCTCGGCGCCTTGAAGGACGCCGCCGCCGAGCAGGAAGCCGCCCTCCTCCGGGCCGAATCGTGGCTGGGACAGCGGCCCGAACCGCAGCGCAAGCGCCAGTGGTCGTGGCGTGCCCAGCCCGAGCCGGAGCCCGTCGCCCCGCGACCCGTGACGATCACGGCCCCTCGCGCGCAGGCGATCGTCGGCCCGCTCGTGTCCCTGACCGGCGCCTGCCCGCCGGACACGGACACCCTCTACTTCTTCGTCGGCACCCGCTGCATCGGCACCACCCCTCCTGGCCCGAACGGGGCCTGGAACTGGCGCCGCGAAAGCGGTTGGCCGGCCGGTGAGCACACGCTGCTCGTCGCCGCGGGGCGCGGCGAGGACCTCACCAACACGGCGACCGTCGACTTCGTCGTGGTCACCCATGTCGAGCCCCCGGTGATCACTACGCCGTCGGACGGTTCGTACACCCACCCTCGGCCCGAGTTCCGCGGCACCGCCCAGAAGGGCGTGCGCGCCGTCCACCTGCTCGACGACGGCGTCCGGGTCGGCGAATCCCCCGTCGGCGCCGACGGTCAGTGGAGCTGGAGCCCTCCGCGGACCTGGTCCCCCGGCCCTCGCAAGATCGAAGCCGTCGCCTGGGTCGCCAGCAACCACTCCGAGCCCGCGACCGTACGGATCCAGGTGCACGGGATACCCTCCGGGCACCTCGCCGAACAGCTGCGCCGGCAGGCCGACGCCCCCTTCACCGAGGGCACTCATCGCCCCCCGCTGCTCATCTCGAGCCAGCGGACCGCGCCCGCCTGCGACCGGCTGGAGTCCTCGGTGGACTTCCCCGTCGCCGACTGGGCCCCCATCACCTTCACCGTGCCGTCGTCCGGCGCCGCGTACGTCACCATCTCGGCTGCCCTCCACACCACCGCGGGCCCCTCCGCCACCGTATGGGCGCTGTGGCAGGCCAGCGGCGGGTACACCCCCGCGAGTCCTGCCCGCGGGCTCTCCGCCCACGGTCCCAGCCGCGTCTACGCCTCACGCCGTCACCTGCTCAGCGGTATGAAGCCCGGTGAGCGCGTCACCATCACCCCGCAGTGGAACATCAACGCCGGAACCAAGGCCCAGGTTCATTTCAGCGGCGGTCAGCTCCTTGTCGAGCCCGCCTGACGAGGGGCTCGCGCGTAGTCGGCCCGGGCGAGAGGCTGCTCCGTGGCCGTCGAGCGCGTCTTTGGGGGCGGGGCTTCGATCCAGGAGTGCCACCCTCTCCAGGGTCGCTCCGTCGGGACCGGTCGAAGTGTGGGCCATCGCGCCAGCATTCGTTCGCGCATGTCGGCGGTGAGGCCGCTCACCTCGCTCAGTGAGGTGTGGTCGGTGGTCCTCCGGCTGACGACGCCCAGCCGGTGGACGAGTCGTTGCCTCGCCGTCGCCGTGCCCCATTCCCAGTCCTCATGCGGAATCCGGGCGAGGTGGTCGGTGCCGTCACGGTGTGCTCGCTCCACCAGTGCGTCGCCGCGGAGCAGCCAGCCGGTGCACGCGTCGGTGAGGTCGTCCTGGTTTTCGTGGTCGGAGCCGGTCGCGGTGAGCCAGGCGGTGCGGTACGCGCTCTCCGCCCGTTCCAGTAGCGGCTGGGGTGCCGTGGTGACACACCAGCAGGTCGGGAAGCCGATGTACAGATAGGCCAGCTCCATCAAGCCGCTGCCCAGGGACGCCTGCTCGAAGTCGACGAATCTGACCCCTTCGGCGGTGTGGAGGTCGTTCCCGGGACAGGGATCGCCGTGGAGGAGGGCGTGGCCGGGCGCTTGGTCGAGTCGCTTCACCAGCTCGCCCAGTTCGTGGGTGACGCCGGGCCCGACGGGCACCTGGAGGGCGGCGGCCAGGCTGAGGAAGGAGTCGATGTCGGCGTTGTCCGGGCCCTGCCATCGGGGTAGTACGTCGGCGTCCTCGGGGCCCGCGGTGGCGTGCAGGCGGGCCAGCGCGGCGGCGTAGTCGACGATCCAGTCGCCCGACGGGTGCCGGTGTTCCAGGTGTTCCAGTACCAGCACGCGTTCGCCGGGATCGGCGGCCAGCAGTACGGGCACCACGGGCGGTTCGGCTCGGGCGGCGAGCCGCAGGGCGGCCACCTCGCGGGCGTAGCGCTCGTCGGCGTCGGGGCCGTCGACGACCTGTTTGACCACCGCCGTCCTCTCTGACAGTTCGACGCTCCACACGAGGGAGCGCGGGCTGCTGTCCAGGCTGCGGGAGCTTTGGGGGGTTCCCAGCTCCGCCCGCAGTTCGTCCCCGAACGTCAGTGGTGACGGCATGGGTTCTTCCTTCCGCGCGGCCTGCCGTGACCGCGTTCGGCCGGCGGCCGGTTGTCTTTGGCTTGCTCTCCGTCGCATCGCGGACGAGGGTGATGCCGTACGCGACGATCCCGGCCACCCGCATCAGCCAGCCCGCGAGGCCGAGGAGGACTGCGTGCTCCGACGGCGGCGATGGCTCCGTGCGCGTGGGTGGCCGGGACGCAGTGTAGTGGGGCGGTCGGCACGGCCCCCGGCTGGGCGCCAACGGGACCCGGCGCGACTCCCGCGTTCCGGAAGGTTGAGCACTTGTCATGTCCAGGGGCTTCCCAGGGCGCATACCGGCTAGTAGATACCGGGGGTAACACCAACCCGGGAGGCTTCATGTCACATGCCAGGCCACGTATGAGAGCCTGCGCCGCCGCAGCGGCGGCGGCCCTCTGTCTCGCCGCGCTCGCCATACCCTCCGCGAACGCCACCCCCCTCGCGGCCGCCACCCCCGTCGTGGTCGCCGACGCCACGGCGTCCACGCCGCTGCCCGCCGAGCTTGAGCAGATCCGCGCGGCCGAGGCCGTCAGCCTGTACGGCAGTCCCGAGGAGCGCCCGCAGGCCGAGCGGAAGACCTCGCTCGTGTCGATCGGTGACTCGGAGATCTCCGGCGAGGGCGCAGGCACGTACTGGCCCGGGACCGACGGACCGACGAACTGGTGCCACCGCTCGCAGGACGCCGCGATCTACCGGACCGGCATCCCGGCCGACGCCCCCACGAACATCGCCTGTTCGGGCGCGGCCACGTACCACGTCAAGGTCGGCGGCGTGAAGCAGTACCCCGATCAGCTCGTGCAGAGCGACCACCTCGCGATCAAGGCGCGCAACACCCGCGTCAAGATGGTGGTGGTCGTCGTCGGCGCCAACGACGACGTCCAGTTCGGTCCGGTGATGACGGACTGCGTCACGCGCTGGGTCCTCAGCCAGGGCACCTGCGAGCCGAAGTACGCGCCGGGCTGGCAGGCCCGTGTGGACGGCATCGTCCCTAAGGTCTCCGCGACCGTCACCGACCTCAAGAAGGTCATGCGCGACGCCGGGTACACGGACGACGCGTACAAGCTCGTGCTCATGAGCTACCCGTCGCCGATCAGCCCCGACATGGCGGACAACCCGAACTTCCCCGGGAAGCTGCCCGGCGGCTGCCTAGGCTACGACTCCGACGCGGGCTGGGGCCGCAACACCGCGGTCCCCGTCTTCGAGCGCGGCATCCGCAGGGCGGCACAGCTCTCCGGCGCCGACTACCTGGACGCCTCCCGCCTGTTCCACGGGCACGAGGTGTGCACGGAGCAGACGTGGGCCCGCGGCTTCTTCTACGACGGGTCGTTCCCGCCGGACGAGAACTCCGTCCGGCAGTCGTACCACCCCAACGCCACCGGCCACGCCGCGTTCGCGTCCTGCTTCACCCAGTTCTACAACTCCGGTCTGCGCGAGGCGTCGTGCGCCGACCCCGCCTCCACCAACGCACCGAAGCTCTACACCGGCGCATGGGACGACATGTTCAAGCCGGTCAAGAACGTGGCCACCGGACAGTGCCTGGACGCCGTCGGAGGCTCCTCGCGCAACTACACGGCGGTCGTGGGCTGGGACTGCCTCGGTGGCCGCAACCAGACCTGGTGGTACGACTCCGAGCAGGGCTCGCTCCACGTCGGTCTGTCCCACGACCGGTGCCTGGACTCCCGTGACATCGCCGCTCCCACCGCCGCCATCCTGTGGAACTGCCACGGCGGCGCGAACCAGAAGTGGACGCGGCCCTCGGACGGCACGATCCGCCCGGCGACCGCCACCGGCCTGTGCCTGACCCAGCCGGTCGCGAACAAGGCGGTCGCACTCCAGGCCTGCAACGGCTCCGCCGCGCAGCGCTTCGTGTAGTCCCGTCGTCCGAGGGGACCTGCCGTGAGATCGGAACACTGAACTGGCTCTGCCCGCCGGGCGTTTGATCTAGATGACCAGCACACGGGCCACGGCGAGCGCAGGCGCTGGCCGTGGTCGTGGTCGTCCGCGACCACGGCCAGCGCCAGGTCCAGTCCCGAGGTGACGCCCGCGCAGGTCCATACCCGTCCGGCCTTGATGAAGATCGGGTCCGCGTCGACGGCGACACGCTCGTGGTCCGCCACGAGGCGCGGGGCGGTGAGCCAGTGTGTGGTGGCCGGGAGTCCGTCCAGCGGTCCCGCCGCGGTCAGCAGGTGCGCGCCGGAGCAGATCGAGCCGACTCGTCGGGCCTTCGTGCCGCCGCACGCTCGGCGTCCGCGATCTCCACCCGGTAGCCGGGAACGCCGGCGGGCAGCATCCGGGTGGCGACCGAGAACACCTCGGCGGGACCTGTGACGTCCAGCAGCTCTACGCCGGGGAAGGCCGTGATGACGACTCTTCGGGTTCTTGGCACCCCGCCGTCATCACTCCGGGCTCCAGAAGGCCGCACTGACGCAGTTCTTCTGTCAGTTCGGGCCATGCAGCGGGCACGGAAGGGCCACCGGCCGTCGAGGTCGCGGTCGCGGGCCATGCGGTCGCCGTCCGTGCCGGGGGGGGCAGTTCCCCGGGCGGCTGCGTCAGTTCGACTGCGCCGTCGGCTGCGGGACTGCCAGCTGGCGGATCGTCGGCAGGTCCGCGTACAAGTTGGCCCCGGGGCACTCCGTCGGGTAGCCGTCGCGGTGTCCCGAGATCCGGTTCAGTGTGACCACCTGGCCCTTCTTGTACAGGCCGTTGTCCGCCGCCGCGACGAGGTTCACGGTCCCGGCGGGGTCGTACCCGTACAGACCGAGCTTCCACGCGGCGACGCCCGCGATCGCGTCGAGTACCGGTGCGGTGCTGACGGCCTCGTTGTAGTTGCCGAGGACGGCGATGCCGGTGGTGTCCGTGTTGAAGCCGTACGTCTGGGCGCCCAGGACCGGCTTGTCGATGCCGCCCGCGCGGCCCTCGAAGACGGTTCCGCACTTGTCGACCAGGAACTGGTAGCCGATGTCGTTCCAGCCCTGGCCCTGGACGTGGTAGAGGAAGATCGCGCGGATGATGGCGGCCGACTGGTCGCAGGTGTAGTCATTGGTGCCGGCGGTGTGGTGGACGAAGACGGCCTTCGTCTCGGCCGTGTACGTCGGGGGGGCCAGGACCAGCGACTCGTCCGCGCCCCAGCCCGAGCGCGGGGTGACGGCCGGCTGCCCGTTCGCGGTGAGCGTCGTGGACGTTCGCGTCTCCGCACGGGCCTCATCGGCGAGCGGGTCCACGAGTTCGAGCCGCAGGCCCTTGGGCAGGCTCGCCCGGGTGCCGGGCGCGGCGGTGACCCGTACCTGCACGCCGTTCGACGGACCGGTCCACAGCGGCTGGGTACCCGCTCGTACTCCGGGGGCGCGGCCGTCGAGGCCCGTTTCCGGGGTTCGTGCGTCCAGGTCGAGCGCGCGCCAGGCGGACCAGGCACCGGTGCGGTGGTCACGGGTACGGACCTCGGCCGTGCCGCCCAGTTCGGCCCGGGGATCGGTCCAGGTGAGCCCGATCATGCTGAAGGGTTCGGTGGTGCGGGCCGGCAGGGCGCGGCGTACGGGATCGGTGTCGTCGAGCCGGATGCTCTGCAGTCCGTGCCCGCTGCCGTCGGCGGCGGGGGACGCGGATACGGGCGTCGGGGCGGCTGCGGTGGTGGTTGCGGTGAGGCCGGTGGAGGCCAGGACGACAGCGGCGAGTCCGGCCACGGTGGCGGCGCGGCGGCCGGTACGGCCGAGGAGCTGGGGAATCACGGTGTTCCTTAGGAGCTGGTGGGGACGGGGCTGGGGGTCGAAGCGGGGGCGGCGTCGGGGTCCGCGCTCGCGCAGTTGCCGCGCCCGAAGGCGCCCTCCGCGGTGGAGCGCATGACGTGCCGACCGGCGACGGTGAGGCCGCAGCCGGCCCGGCCGCCCCTCTCGCCGAGGGTGACGCTGACGGCCGGGGTCGTGCCCTGAGGCAGACGTACCGTCTTCCGCCAGGGCAGGCGGACGTTCCTGACGATGTCTTCGGCGTCCGCCTCGCGGTAGGCGATGTCGGCGGTGCCCTCGCCGAGGACCTCGTACGCCACTTCGGTCCGCGCGGTCGCGGATGGCCCTCCGGCCACCGCGTTCCCGTTGGCGTTCCCGTGTCCGGGCTCGGAGGTGTTGTCGGATCCGAGGGTTCCGTAGGCCGCGAGCGCGCCGCACAGGGCGAGCAGGCTCGCGGTGGCGGCCACGAGGATTCGGTGGCGCTTCCGTGAATCCGTTGCGGATCCCGGGACTTCTGGTCCGTCCGGAACCGGCGGACCTTCCGTGGACGACATCATCGCTCTTTCGTTCGGCGGCTGATTGCGCTGCGTTATACACCGCCGGGTTCCCCGGATGCGAGGGTACGGAAGAATCGGACGAATTCCCTCGTCACACGCCCTCCGGTCACCGACACGCCGTCATATGCCCGCATGGTGACGGAGTGCGACGCTGTCGTCCGCTCGTTCGGGCACGCCCTCGTTCCGTTCGAATTCCCACCCGACTGGCAGACATGTCACCTGGGCCGACACCCCGCCCGGAAAGTATGATGAGGCGATGTCTGACATGACCGAGACCACGCCCGGCTGGCTGACCAAGGACGAGCTGGAAGCCGCCCGCGCCCAGATGCCGATCCTGTACGTCGAGGCCGTGCCCGTGCGCGTGGACGACAGCGGCGAAGTCACCAGTATCGGAGTGCTTCTGCGCATCGGCGCGGACGGAACGATAAGCCGCACCCTGGTGTCGGGGCGTGTCATGCACCACGAGCGGGTCCGTGACGCGTTGCTCCGCCATCTGGAGAAGGACCTCGGTCCCATGGCCCTCCCCCGAGTCCCGGCGTCCTTGCAGCCCTTCACGGTCGCCGAGTACTTCCCCACGGCCGGTGTCACGGCCTACCACGACCCGCGTCAACACGCCGTCTCCCTCGCGTACATCGTTCCGGTGACCGGCGACTGCCGACCTCGGCAGGACGCGCTGGACCTGGTGTGGTTCAGCCCGCAGGAAGCGGCGTCCGCCGCCGTGCAGGGCGAGATGCCGGGCGGTCACGGGATGGTGCTGAAGCAGGCGCTCGCCCATGTGGGTCACGTCTACTGAGGGCCCCTGCGCGCTCACCACGAGGGGCGCCGGTTCCCGTCCGCTCGACGACGGAACCGGCGCCCCTCTCGCGCGTCCGGGTCAGGACACCACGCGCAGGTGGGTCGGCCAGCCGATGTCGGCGCGGTCGAGGAGCCGGAACATCGCCTTGATGTCCACCGGATTGAGCTTCACACAGCCGTTGGACTTGTAGTCGCCGGCGCCGTCCCAGCGGCGGGGTTCAGTGCCGCCCGCGCTGCCGTCGCGGTTCATCTCGGAGTGGATGAACATCTCCGTGCGTGTCAGCGTGCCCTTGGAGCACTTCATGTCCTCCAGGTGGATCGCGTAGCCCTTGATGAGGTTGCCGTTGTACGTGGGGGTCTTGAGCTTGATCCTCCAGTTGCCGTTGGGCAGCCAGCCCCTGGCACGTACGCAGTCGTCCGTGACCTTGAGACCCGATCCCGCCCGGTAGGTGGCCCAGAGCTTCGTTCCCTTGAAGACGGACAGGCGCGAGTCGGTCGGATCACTCAGGTTCTTGTCGAAGACCAGGGTGGTCGGCGCGTCCACGGGCTTCTGCGGCGCACCCCCGGGCCCTTGTGCGAGGGCGGCCGGTGCCAGGGCCAGGACGGTGGCCGCGGACGCGGCGATCACGGCTCCGCGCAGACGGCGTCCGTTGCTGCTGCTCTTGCTCATGTCTCTCTTCCTCGTGCTTCCCGCACGACGGGGGGACCCCGTCGTGCGGGAAGGGCGGGCGGTCGGGCCGTCAGACGGTGGCGAGGCGTACCTGTGCCGTCTTCGTCCCCTTGAAGGTGAAGGAGAACTGCTTGCGGACACCGGAGTTGCACGCGGTCTCCGCCTTGTACTCGCCGTTGCCGGCGTTGATGCGGACCTTGGCGCACTTGCCGTCCATGCTGGTGTCCTGGAGCCAGCCGGACACCGTCACGTCCTTGCCGGAGCAGCGCAGGCTCCAGCTCGCCGCCGCGCCGTTGATCACCGGAGCGGCGGAGGACGGGCAGCCGGCCGCGCTCGCCGGAGTGACGACGCCCAGGGCGAGTCCCCCTGCGAGTACGGCGGTCGACAGAGCGGACGTGATGGTCTTGCGGACAGCGGACATGGGTGCCCCCTTCGGGCGGACTGCTGGTGGGAACGCGGACCGGGACGAGGACCTGAACGCGACGCCCACCGAGGGGGCGTGCCGTCCGGGGTGCCGGCCGCAGAACCAGCATTGCCGGGCCGGCCGGGTCCGGGGAAGCCGATCCGGCGGCTGACCCAGGCACATCGATGCACCCTGCATCACGGGGCTCTGACCTGGGATTATGTACTGCTGCATGAAGGCCGTGCCGAGGAGACGGCATAGCAGGGCCGCTGGATCACGCTCGGGCCGCCCTTGCCCTCGCCGAGCGCCGATCCCTCACCCGGGCGCGGAGGGCTGCCGGCTGCTCGTGCCCCTCTGATAGTCCGGCGCCTTGACGGGGGGCTGTTGTCCCACCAGCAGGGCCAGCCAGGTGTCCGCGTCCACGCGGCCGGTCTCCGGCAGATCGTGCGTGCGCTGGAAGTACTTCAGGTCCTCCGTGGTGACCGCGGTGAACCTGCCCGAGACCGCTGTGCCGCCCTGGCCCACGTTGTTCAGCAGCTCCTGTACGGCTCGTACCTCGAACTCACCTGAACCCGGCCGGACGTCCATGACCAGCTCGGGCCAGGTCTTCTCGCCCACCTTGCCGTCGGCCTGCAGGTCGTGCCGTCGCTGGAAGTCCACGACGGCGTCCCAGGTGTCCTGCCGGAAGAAGCCGTCGGCCCGCACGTCGTAGCCGCGGGCGGTCAGGAGGTACTGGAGGGCGCGGGCGCGGGTGAACTGGTCTTCCACGCCCATGCGCAGCAAAGGCCACCTGCGCGGCGCCTCCCCCGCCGGTACGGCACCGGCCGCACCGGCGACCGTGGCCGCGGGGTCCTCGGCGGAGAGGCGGTCGTGGACCACCGCTCCGGCGATGAAGGCCAGGGCGACGGCCGACACGAAGAGGGCCGGGAGGA
Organism: Streptomyces sp. NPDC001728; assembly: GCF_040297565.1. Classification (NCBI taxonomy): domain Bacteria; kingdom Bacillati; phylum Actinomycetota; class Actinomycetes; order Kitasatosporales; family Streptomycetaceae; genus Streptomyces; species Streptomyces sp. NPDC001728. Next base: position 220,803 of record NZ_JBEOZK010000004.1, on the reverse strand, counting down.
GCCGGCGGTTGCGGCGACGGGCGGGGGTGCTGCGGGCGCTCGGGGCGGTGGCTTGATCGGGTACCTGGTCGGGTGCTTGGTCTTTTGCGTGGTCGGGTGCGTGCTCGGCGGTTGCCGCTGCGGATTCGGGCCTTGCCCCGGCCCCGGTGGCGACGGCTCCCTTGTCGGCGGAGGGCTCGGAGGTCGGCCCGGCGGTTCCGGCCGTGCCGTCGGCTCCGGCCGTGCCGTCGGCTCCGGCCGTACCAGCGGTCCGCTCGGTCGCGTCCGTCGGAGCGGCGGGCGCCCCGCCTCCGCCCTCAGCCGTCCGCTGTCGGCCGTTCTCCCGCCAGGCGGCCCGGCAGAGCGCCCGCGCCTGTTCGAGTTCCGCCGCGGGGGCACGCAGTTGGGCGTGCAGATTGTCGACCACCCGCAGAGGAGCGGTCGACGCGTGCCTCGGGTTCAGGTAGCGCGACAGGGTCGTCTGGTCGACCCCGAGCCTCGTGGCGAGCGCCTGTTGCGTCGGCCGGGCGCCGCCGGTCGTACTCCCGGCCTCTTCCCACCAACGGCGCATCAGTTGTGCCAGTCGGGTCCCCGCACTCCGCTGCCCGTCCCGGGCGCCTCGCTCGTCCGTCATGTACGTGTGCCTCCCCGGCCTCGTGCGGAAGAGCCGGGCCTCGCCACCGCCGGCCTAGCGCATATCAGCAGGTCAGGTCTGTGCATGACAGCAGGCGTGGCTACGTCGGCCTCGGCGGCGCCGATCGTAACGACGTGGCCGTGGGGTCCGGCACCGGACCTTGCGGGTCGACCGCGCTCCCGCCCCGCCACCGCGCGGCGGCCGACGGGCCTACGTTCACCTGAACGAGTGCGCTGGACGGCACGGTCGCGGAGTCGGCGGCTCACCCGTGGGGAGGAACGAGGGCGGCCCCCTCGCGACGGGCTACTGCACGTTCAGCCGGAACTGGTGGGAGAGGTCCGTGGGGCAGGTGAAGACGCGGAGTTCGCCGAAGCGGCCCAGGTTGAGCCCGGGGTCCTTCCCGCTGTCCAGGGTCAGCAGCAGGCGCATCCGGGTTCCGCATGCGGCGCAGTCGATGGGCACGAGGTCGGTGAGGTGCCAGCTGGGCCAGCCCCCTGCCTTCCAGCCGGGGAGGCAGGCGAGCGTTCTGGCGTACTCGGTGTCACGTTCTTCGGCCCACTCCCGCGCCGTTTCGACGAGCTCCTCGGGGAGTTCGCCCTGCTCGGGCAGGTCCACGACACGGAACGGGTCCAGGAGGCACGGGTTCGGCAGGTAGACGTCCTCGGCGTGCTCCGGCTGCGGCGGGTCGTCGAGGATCGGACCGGCGGCTCCCTCGGCGCGGAAGCGCAGTTCGGCGTTCGGGCCCCAGTAGTTCCACTGGCCCGGCGGCTCGGCGTGGTCGTCGGGGCACCACAGCAGCTGAAGCAGGTCCGTCCCTTCCGGCATGGGCAGGACGGGAACATCGCCGGCGCGGAGCTGGAGCACCGGGATCATGGGAACGGGTACGGCGGGGGCTTCCGAAACCGTCCGGATCCGCTCCCAGGTGACCATGTCGAGCGAGCCGGCACCGTCCATGATCCGCCGCTGCGCTTCGGCGTCCTCCTCGCTCATCACGTACGCGCCGCCACCCCGCGCACGGCGCCGTTCCTTCATCCGGCGGTCGCAGTCCTGCCAGATCTCCTTGTCCTGATCCGACAGCTTCTCCCGCTTGTCCACCACGTGCGGCGCCCGGCACACCGGCCACGGCTCGTCCCTCGGCCACAGCAGCGGGCCGCCGACCGAGTTGTCGTGCGGGCCGGGGTCACCCGCCGCCGGACGGAGGAGTACGGCGGAGCGGGCATGGGCGGCGAAGGCCGGTACGTCCGCGATCAGTGTCTGTGGGCCGAGCACGTCGATGTTCACGTTCGTGGTACCCCCGGGGAATTCGTACGGATGGTGGTGTCATGCGGGGAAGGAGCCGCGTACGAGGAGCCGCACGCCGACGCCGTGATGCGGCTGCCGATTGCCGACCCCCGGGTCTACCGGTTGCCGACCCCTGCGGCTGTCGGTCAGACCGCCGTGCTGTCCTGCTGCCTGCGCACCATCTCGGTGATCCAGACGGGCGCGAACGGCGACGTGCAGCCCGAGGGCGTCGGGTAGTCCTTGAGCACCTGCAGGCGCTCGCCGATGCCGATCGCGCGGGCGCGGTGTTCCGGGTGCTCGATCCCGATCTGGGCCAGGCAGTGGTTCATCGCCCATTGCAGGCGCTCCGGGGCGTCCCGCATCCGGGCCTCGATGATGTCGAGCAGTCCCGAGAGGTCGAGGCCGTCGGGCTTCTTGGCGACGCGCTCGGTCGTCAGCGCCCAGCCGGCGCTCGCGACCACGGGATCGGCGTCGGCGAGCCACGCGAGGCGCAGTTCCTCGGCATGCGGGTTCTTCTTCACGACGTAGTTCACGAGCCAGTCGTGCACCTTGGGTGTGCGGGCCTCGCGCAGCATCGCGTCCAGCTCGTCGCGCCCGAACGCCTTCGGGCGGCAGATCAGGAGGGCCAGCAGCCGCGCGGCGGTGTCGCCCGTCTCCCAGAGGCGGGACGCGAGGTCCTGCTGCGTCTTGAGCCGTTTCGCGAGCGCGCGCAGTCTGCCGAGGTTCACACCGTGATCGTCACCGTGCCTCTCGTTCACCGCGCGTGCCTTCGGGTCTTCGAGGGCGGCCAGCTCGGCCATCACCTCGGCGAGCTTCGACTCGGCCATCTCAGCCTCCTGTCCGTCCTGTACGACAGTCAGCCTACGACGGAGGCCGGCCGGAGCGTGGAGCGCACCGGCCGGCCCCCGAGCGCGATCCGGGCTCTCACCCGGCCGCCGGACCCCCGGGTTCCGTGAGGGCGGCGGGGTCGGTGAGGAGTCCGTCGTCGAGTGGACGGTCGGGGGTGCTCTCCTTGCTCAGCTCGTGGAACTTGCCGCCGAGTGGCGCGATGATGTTCTTCTCGATCTGGTGGTAGCTGGTGAGCTGGGAGAGCGGGACACGGCGCAGGTACCACTGGCCTCGGAGGTCGCAGCCCATCTCGGCGCCGCGGAATCCGCCGGTGGTCCACCCGTCGGCCTCGTTGCGGCGGGTCCGTTCCAGGCGGAAGAACTGGAAGATCTTCTCCGCGCTGTCGTACGCCCTCTCCCGGGGGTCGGCCGGCCGGGGGTCGCAGACGCCGAACCAGCATTCGGGCTCGTCCGCGTCGTCGAGGTAGGCGTCGTTGAAGCCCAGCCGGGGCCAGACGAAGGCGATGAGACCGGCTTCGTCCATCGGACAGTCGCTGGGGTCGGTGCCGTGCGGGACCGTGGTCGGGTCCAGGTAGAAGCGGCCGAGCCAGGTCGGCTGCCACAGGTAGAAGGGGTAGGAGCTGTCGTCCGAGAGTAAGTAGCTGTTGGCGTTCGAGAACAGCGCGTTTCCGCCGATCGGGCGGAGGCTGACCCCGTACTCGGGGATCGAGAAGCGTACGTCGAGCACTTCGAAGAACGAGCGCACATCGCGGAAGTACCGCTCCATCTGCCCGTAGCCCTCGGCAGCCGATGCGGGTACGCCATTCCGGAACGCCATCGTTTGAACCCCTTCGCCGTCGGACAGGGATCGCTCCGGCGAGAGCGGTCGTACGCCGCCGAGAGGTCGGCGGTTCGCCGGAGCTGCATCGGAGCGGGACCCACTCCAGGACCCGCGCCAGGCACCACAGCGGGCACCGCGGGCACACGGCCGATCGACGAGCACCCGCGACGACCACGCTGTGTGACCAAGATGCTTCAGTGTGTGGGATCTGTCGAACCGTCACAAGGGCGCGAAGCAGCCGATCTCGGGGGAGGGAGCACCACGATGTGGGATGCGGTGGTGGTGGGCGGGGGCGTGGGCGGGTGCTATCTCGCCCGTCGGCTCCTGGACCGGTCGGACGCCGTTCGGCGCCCGCCCCGGACCGCGCTGTTCGAGGCCTCGGACCGGCTGGGCGGCCGTCTCTGGTCGGCGCCGCTTCCGGGCATGCCCGGACCCGTGGCCGAGTTCGGGGGGATGCGCTTCGACGGCGGTGAGCACCATGTCGTCGACCTGGTCGAGCACCTCGGTCTGCGGACGGACGCGGCGCCCTTCTTCTTCGACAGGCCGGAGAACCTCGTCCACGCGCGCGGGGTACGGCTCCGCCGACGGGAGTTACGGGACCCGGCCGCCCCCGTCCCGTACCGGCTCGCCCCGGGTGAGCGGGGCCTGACCGGCGGCGAGCTGTCGCTTCTTGTCGCACGGCGCGTGCTGCCCGAGTTCTCGGCGCTGCGGGACGCATACGACCGGGCCGCCGTCCGCGGGGACGGGAGGACGGCGGCCTCGGCGGTCGCCCGGTACCGGGTGGCGCGTCGAGACGCCCGGTGGCGGGGGCTCCGTCTCCACGAGGTCCCCTGGGCGCTGCTCTTGGACACCGTCCTCACCCGCGAGGCCGCCGCACTGCTGCACGACACCGGGGGGTACAACAGCCGCTCCTCGGCCGGAAGTGTCGCGGGCACCCTGGACGAGATGTTCCAGGGCGCCCCGCCCGGCGGGCACCTCCGATTACGGCACGGCTTCCAGCAGGTCCCCCTCGCACTCGGCGAGCGCTTCGCCGCCGCCGGCGGCGACATCTTTCTCGGCCACCGGCTGACCGGAGTCGACCGGGCGGGGGAACGGGACGGCGAGCCCCTCTACCGGCTCCGCTTCGTCCGTACCGATGCGGCGGGGGCGGCCGGGCAGCTCGTCCACGTGCTGGCCAGGACGGTGGTCCTGGCGCTGCCCAACCGGGCCGTCGAACTCCTCCGACCGGGCGTCCTGCCAGTTGACGAAGGCCCCTTCCGCTCCGGGTTCGCCGCCTCGCGAGCCGTACCCGCGATGAAGCTGTTCCTCGGATATCCGTCCTCCTGGTGGCTCGGATCGGGGGTGAGTGAGGGCCGTGGCACCACCGATCTGCCGCTCCGTCAGTTCTGGTACTGGGCGACCGGGCCGGGTTCGGGGGGCGCGCCGGGGACGATGCTGGCGGCGTACGCGAACGGCTCGGCCGTCGACCAGTGGGCGGACCTCGCCTCCGGTCCGCCGTATCCGGACGGTGGGCTGAGGCGTCGGACGGGGGCGAGACCGGGGGGCGGGTGGGGTCCGGAGCCCGGGGTCGGATCCGGCTCGGGCCCTCGGATGGGGCCCGGGGTGGGGTCGGGGCCGGGGGTGGCGAGCCGGCTTCAGGTCGAGCGGGCGCACGCGATGCTTCTGGACGTTCACGGCATCGCCGACGCGCCGCCGCCGGTGTCGGCCCGCTGGCAGCACTGGTCCGTCGAGGAGCACGGCGGGGCCTGGCCCGTCTGGCGTCCCGGTCATGACCTGGAGGAAGTCATTCCGGTCATGCGGAGGCCTCTTCCGGGCGAGCCGGTGTACTGGGTCAACGACGCGTGGACACTGCGGCCCGGCTCGGTCGAAGGGGTCCTGGCAGCCGCCGAGCACGTACTCCAGGGACCGCTGCGTCGGGCACGGCCGAGCTGGCTCCGCGCTTCGGCCGCTCAGGGGTGGGAGCTTCCGGAGCACGACGGCGTGTGAGCCGGCTGACCGCCCGTCCATCCATCCGTCCGGCCTTCCGCACGTCCGCCCACCATCGTTGTCCGCCTTGACGCTTGACGGAGGATCATGAACATCCAAGCCCCGCCCCGTCTGTTCGACGAGTACACGCTGCCCGCGTACCTGGGATCCGTCCCCTCCGTGGCGGCTCTCCTCGGCGGCCGGCCGGACTCCTGGCAGGCCAAGGAGATCGGAGACGGCAACGTCAACTACGTCTTCGAGGTGACCGGTCCGGCCGGCCGCGTGTGCGTGAAACAGGCCATGCCGTACGTGCGCGTCAGCGGCGCGTCCTGGCCGCTCACTCCCCTCCGGGCGCGGTACGAGTACCGGGCGCTCCAGGAGCACGGCGGGGTCGTTCCGGAACGCGTGCCCCGGGTGCTGCACTACGACTCCGGGATGAGCTTGCTCGTCACCGAGTTCCTGACGCCGCACATCGTGCTCCGACAGGGGCTGCTCCAGGGCACCCACTATCCGCGGCTCGCCGGCCAGCTCGCCCACTACCTCGCGCGCTCGCTCTTCCTCACCAGCGACCTCGCGTGCGCGGCGCCGCGGAAACGGGCGCTCGTCGCCGAGTTCAGCGGCAACACCGAGATGACGCGGATCATGGAGGACATGATCTTCACCGAGATCTACCACGACCACCACCGCAACCGCTGGACCAGCCCCCACCTCGACACCACGGTCGAGCGCCTCAGGAAGGACGCCGCGCTCAAGATCGCGGTGTCCCGCCTCAAGCTGCGCTATCTCACCGGCGCCGACGCCCTGCTCCACGGCGACCTGCACACGGGGTCGATCCTGGTGACCGAGGACGACACGCGCGTCATCGACCAGGAGTTCGCGGTCCACGGCCCGATGGGGTTCGACATCGGCAGTCTCTTCGCCCACCTCCTCCTGGCCTACTTCGCCCTGGACGCGCACGGGAGCGGAGTCGCCGCCTCCCCTGTCCGCAGGACCGAGCAGCAGGAGTGGCTGCTGCGCGTCGTCGACGACGTGTGGCAGGGCTTCGCGAGCGGGTTCACCACGCTGTGGGAACAGGCGGACCAGGGGGACGCCTATCCACGCGCCCTGTTCGCGGACACCCGAGGGCTGCGGGCCGAACGCGAGCGGTATCTGAACGCGGTCCTCGCCGACACGATCGGCTTCTGCGGCGCCGAGATCATCCGCCGGATCATCGGCATGGCTCACGTGGCGGAGCTGGAGAGCATCTCCTCGGACGAGGACCGGGCCGCGTGCGAGCTGCGCTGTCTGCGGCTGGCAACCGATCTGTTGACGCGCCCGGCCGCGTATCGCGAGCCCGGGGCGCTCACCTCGGCGGCCGGAGCACTGCGCTGACCCTCCGGAGCCACCGGCCCGTGGCTCCGGGGACCCCTCTCGGCTCAGATGCCGCTGAGCGTGACGCCCGCCGTGGCCTCGCGCAGTTGTGGGGTCTGGGCCTGGATCAGGTGGAAGAGCGCCTCGCGGGCGAGCCGGCCCGCGGTGTCGCCGTACTGGACGGCCCGGCCTCCGGTCGCCGCCACACAGGCGGTCGCGGCCCGGACGCCGAGGTCCAGGGCGGCGGCCCGGATCTCGGTCCGGGCCGTCAGCTCCTTGTCCGGCGGGAGCTCGTCACGCAGGGCGTAGGCCTCGGTACGGAGCCGGGCGGCCTGGTCGGCCAGTCGGTGGGCGAGGGTCTCGTACGCGGCCCCCGCCCGTGGGGCGGCGGCGAGCAGCAGGTCGACGGCCGCCCGCAGGTGGCCGAAGACGGCCGGGTGGGCGTTCGCGTTCTCCGTGTCGTAGGCGAGGGCCCAGTCCTGCCTGGGTTCCAGGGAGATCACGTCCTCGTGCGGCACGAGGACGTCCCGGACCTCCACCGCCGTCGTGTGCGTTCCGCCCATCGCCCACAGCGGTGGGGAGTCGACGGCGACCAGCCCGTTCCGGGCTTCCGGCCCGCTGTCGACCCGTACGAAGAGGGCCCGGTCGTCGGGAGTGACCGCGCCGAGGATCGCCGTGTCCGTGATGGTCCAGCCGGTCATCCAGGGCATACGGCCCCGCAACCGCCAGCCGCCCTCGACCTGCTCGGCGGTCACGGGCGGGCTGGGATGACGGAGATACGCGAAGCCGGCGGTGGCGTGTCTCCCACCCGTGACCAGTTCGGGGAGCCGGCGGTCGCGCAGCTCGGTGTTGTCGCTCTTGGTCAGTGCCTTCACCAGCGCGAAGTGCTGGGTGTACACGAACCAGGTCGACGGATCGACGGCCGAGAGGATCTCGTGGACCGCGCGCACCACCTGGTCGTGGGTGCACCCGCTCCCCCTCGACGGCTCGTACCCCACGAGCCCGTACGCCCCTCGCCGGGCCAACTCGTCGAGGTGGGCCGGGGGAACACCGTCCAGTGCCGTGCGCTCCGCGACCGGTCGCAGCTCGGTGACCGCCGCCTCGGTGACGGCGGCGACCAGGCGTTCCCGGGCCAGAGCCGGATCCGTATCCAGGGCAGTGCCTTCTCCCGGCATCGTTCGCACCGGCGATCACCTCGTTCTGGGGCCGTCGTTCGATTCTCCGGTCGGGGGAACACTCCCCCGCCACGAGCGGGTGCACGCGGCCCAGTACACGCCACTTCGCGGTGGCGGATCCCGGCCGCCGGGGCGTCGGCGGTGCTCGTACGACCCTGCCGCTTCGACGCGCCCCCGTGCGCCCTCCGGAATGCTCGTGGTTCGTCCACCGTTCATGGCACGATCAGCCGTCGGAGGCCGCTCGTTCGGTCCGTGCCTGGAGCGTCGTGCCGCCCTGTCGGAACTCATCCCTGGACGGACATCGTGACCACACGTACACCTGGGTGGGGCCGTAGCCTCCGCCTCGCTCTCACCGCCCCTCTGCTGGCCGCCGGCGTGCTCCAGGCGACGCCGGCCCACGCGGCCCCGGCCGACGACATCCGGATCAACGAGGTGGTGACCACCGGCAGCGTCGAGGACTCCGTCGAGCTGTACAACAAGGGCGCCGCGAGCGTCGACATCTCCGGCTGGATCCTCAGGGACGACCAGAGCGGCTCGAAGTACAAGATCCCCGCCGGGACCTCGCTGGCTCCCGGCGGGTTCCGCGCCTTCGACGTGCACGGCTCGTTCGGTCTGGGCTCCGCCGACAAGGCACGCCTCTACCTGCCGGACGGCAGCACCCTCGTCGACAGCTTCACGTGGACCACGCACTCGGCGCCTTCCTGGTCGCGCTGCCCCGACGGCACCGGCGCGTTCAAGTCCGCCGCCCTGACCCTGGGCGCCCCCAACGGCTGCGGCGGGACCGGCGGAGGTTCGACCACCCCGGTGGCCTGGCCGGGCGGCACCGCGGTGGCCACCGCCGACGGCTCCGACGTCTTCGGAGAGGACCTCAGCGGCCTCCACCAGGAGGGCGGTGTCATGTGGGCCGCGCAGAACTCCGGCAAGCTCTGGCGCCTGGTGGGCGACGGCTCGGGTGGCTGGAAGCCGGACACCGCGAACGGCTGGTCCGCCGGAAAGACCCTGCGCTTCCCGACGGGCTCCGGAAGCCCCGACAGCGAGGGCGTCACGCTCACGGGTACGGGCTCGGCGGGCGGCGTGTTCGTGGCGAGCGAGCGGAACGGTGACGCCTCCGGGACCAGCCGCCTGTCGGTGCTCCGCTACGACGCGACCGGGACGTCGGGCACCCTCACCGCGGCCAAGGAGTGGAACCTGACCTCCGACCTGCCCTCGGTGGGGTCCAACCTCGGCTTCGAGGGCATCACCTGGGTTCCCGACGCCGCCCTGACCGGCGCCGGGTTCAAGGACGCGTCGACCGGCGCCGCCTACGACCCGGCCGGGTACGGCGCCCACACCGGCGGGGTCTTCTTCGTCGGTGTCGAGGGAACCGGTGCGGTCCACGGCTACGTCCTCGCGGACTCCGGCTCCTTCACCCGGGTCGCCACCGTCAGCAGCGGGCTGAGCGGGGTCATGGAGGTGCAGTGGGAGCCGGGAGCCTCGCGCCTGTGGGCGGTCTGCGACGACACGTGCGGCGGGCAGCACCGGACGCTCCGGGTGAACGCGGCCGGCGCCTTCGCCGTGACCGCGGTCTACAACCGTCCCACCGGCATGGCGGACCTCAACAACGAGGGCTTCTCCGTGAGCGGCGCCGAGACGTGTGCCGGTGGCTCCAAGCCGGTGTACTGGTCGGACGACAGCAACACCGGCGGTCACGCCCTGCGCAGGGGCACCATCACCTGCTGACCGGCGGGCATACGACTACGCGCCCCTTGCCGGAGCCGTAGCGGAACCCGATCCCTCCCTGGGTTCGTCCTGATCAACGACGCCGAGGGAGGGAACGAGGGTGGGGACGAGGGAGACCGGGGCGGACCGCGAGCCGGAGAACCGCCGGGGTAGGGCCCGGCTCTGGGGCTGGGTGCGTGGCCCGGGCGGGTGGACGCGCGGTCGCGGTTCCGGGCGGGTGATCGCCGCACTGGCGTGTGTCACGGCGGGGCTCCTCGCCTTCCCTTCCGTCCTGCCCAACTCCCCCGGCCGGCTGGGCAGTCTGCTGGAGTCCTTCCTGCCGTGGCTGGGGCCGGTGGTCGCCCTCCTCGCCGTCCTGGCGCTGATCCGCCGGTCCGTCGTGGCGCTGGTGGCCCTGCTGCTGCCCGTCGCCGTCTGGAGTCGTTCGTACGGCGTGCTGCTGCTCCCCTCCGGATCGCCGAACGGGCGCGAGCTCGTCGTCGTACAGCACAACGTCAGTGACGAGAACCCCGATCCGGTGGGAACCGCCCGTGCCCTCGCCGCCGCCGGACCCGATCTGATCGCGCTCCAGGAACTGGTGGATCCGGCGCGGCGGGAGTACGAGGCGGTGCTCGCCCCGGAGTACCCGTACCACGTGGTGCACGGCACGGTCGGTCTCTGGTCCCGCCATCCGCTCGCCGATGCACAGCCGTTGGACATCAAGCCCCGGGACATCGCGGAGGGCTGGAACCGCGCGCTGCGCGCCGTGGTGCGTATGCCGTCCGGGGACGTCGTCGCGTACGTGGCGCATCTGCCGTCCGTGCGGGTGGGGGCCGGCGGCCTCGCCTCCGCCCGGCGCGACGAGAGCGCCGGACTGCTGGGCCGGATGCTGGCCGCCGAGGAAGCGAACAGGGTGGTCCTTCTCGGCGACCTCAACGGGACGGTCGACGATCGTGGCCTGGCGCCCCTGACTTCGCGGCTGGGCACACCAGAGCGGGGCTTCGCGTTCAGCTTTCCGGCCGGTCTGCCGGTGGCCCGCATCGACCAGGTCCTGGCGCGCGGGGCCGTGGTCCGGTCGATCCGCACGCTGCCCGCCACCGGCAGTGACCATCTTCCCGTGACCGCGCGGATCGCCCTGCGCTGACGCCCGGAGCGGCTGTCCACTCGTCGTGGAACGCGCGCGCTCGTGGCCTCACCTCACGTCAGGCAGTCCGCGACCAGTTCGGCGAAGGCTTCCGGTGCGAGTACCTCCACTCCGAGTTCGGCGGCCTTGACCGCCTTCGAGCTGGGCTTGCCGTTCGCGGACGGGGCGGCGACGAGGATGGACGTCCTGGCGTTGACGCTGCTTCCCGCTCGCCCGCCGGCCTTCTCGATCAGGGCGTTCATCTCGGAGCGGCCGAACCCCTCCAGCGGTCCGGCCATCTTGCCGGTGACCACGACGACCTTGCCGTCCAGCGGCCCGCCGCCCTGGCCGGCCGACGGGTCCTCGGGCTCGGTCATGTTGACCCCCGCCGCGATCAGCTTGTCGATGACGGGGGCCAGCGCGGCCACCTGCTCGACGATGACCGGGGCCTTCTCCGGGCCGATGCCCTCCACGTCCTGCATCTCCGCCGCGTCGGCCCGGCGTATCGCGTCCATGGTGCGGAAGTGACGGGCGATACGGCGGGACATGCTGCGGCCCGTGCCCAGGACGCCCAGGGCGCAGAAGACCCGGTTGAGGGGGCGGGTCCTGGCGATCTCGATCTGCTCGGCGAGCTTCGCGGCCCGCTTGGCGCTGCCGGAGGCGATGGTGAGCTGGTCGATGGTCAGGGTGAAGAGGTCCGCGATGTCCGTGACGTCGCCGGAGCCGACCAGGGCGGCCACATACGTCCTGCCGAGGCCGTCGATGTCGAGCATCTCGCGCCCGGCGGCGTACTCGATCAGCGCCGGGAGGGCGCAGGCGGTGCCCTTGGCGCAGCGCCACCGCTCCTGGCCCTTGTCGATCGCGCCGTCGCAGTGGGGGCAGGTCTGCGGCAGTGGCACCTCGCGTGCTCCGGCGGGGCGGAGCACGACCACGGCGGCCTGGACGCGCGGGATGATGTCACCGGCCTTGTAGACGGTGACGGTGTCGCCGAGGTGGAGGTCGCGCCGGCGGATGTCGGCGGGGTTGTGCAGGGTGGCCCGGGTGACGGTGGAGCCGTCGATCTCGACGGGGGCGAGGATCGCGGTCGGTGCGAGGACCCCGGTGCGGCCGACCTCCCACACGACGTCCTCCAGGACGGTCTGCCGCTCGACCGCGGGCAGTTTGACCGCGATGGCCCAGTAGGGGAACCGCGTACCGGTGCCGGCGGCCGTCTGCTCGGCGGTGTCGTTCAGTTTGACGACCACGCCGTCGATGCCGACCGGCAGCTCCGCGCGCGTGGCGGCGATCGCGTCGATCCTCCGCTGGGCCTCGGCGAGGTCGGGGACGACGGCGAGGCCCGCGGGGGAGGCCGCCGTCGTGCACACGCCGGCGGTGGCCACCGCGGACAGCGTCTCGGCGTGCGTCGCCGCGGCGTCCTCGGGCGGGAACGGTGTCCCGTCGAGTTCCACCGCGCCGTAGGCCCAGAAGGTCATGCGGAGCCGGTACGGGCGGTCCTTCGCCCTCAGGGTGCCGGCGGTGCCGTTGCGGGGGTTGGCGAAGACCTGTGCGCCGTGGGCGGTGCGGACCTCGTTCGCCGTCTCGAACTGCTCCTGGGTGAAGGCGACCTCGCCCCTGACCTCGACGGTGACCTCCTCTTCGAGCTGTTCGGGGAGGCCGTCGATCTGGCCGATGACATGGCTGACGTCCTCGCCATGGCTGCCGTCCCCCCGGGTGATGACCTGGACGAGGCGGCCGGCGCGGTACCGGGCGGCCACGGCCGCGCCGTCGATCTTGGGCTCGACGGTGAAGCCGCCGACGGGTGCACGGCCCAGCCGACGCTGGACGGAGGCGCCCCAGGCCACCAGTCCTTCGGCGTCGAAGACGTTGTCGAGGCTCAGCAGCCGGGTGGTGTGCGCGATGTCGCCGACCGGGGCGGCGCCGTCGGCGACAAGCCCGGTGGGAGAGTCCGTCGCGACCTCGGCGGGGTTCTCGCGCTCCCAGGCCAGCACGGCCAGCCGAAGCCGGTCGTACGCGGTGTCGTCCATGACGCTGTCACCGTCGTCGTAGTACTGCCGCGAGGCTTCGCGCAGGCTTCGGAGGGCGGCCTCGTACTCGTCACGGCCGGTCAGCACGGGCAGGTTGGGCAGGCCGGACATCGCCTCAGCGGCGGGAGAAGTCGTCATGGAGAGATCTTCTCGTGGGGGTCTGACATCGGTGCCCGGAGCGGGTTCGGCGACCCTGGCCCCGGTGGTCCGCATGCCGCTCGCCACCTCCCGATCCCCCACTCGCGGACGTCGCGTGCGGGCGGTCGCCCCGGCGTCATCGGAACGACAAGCGGCGGTCAGCTCGGCGTGGTTGACGCGCGTCGACCGGGGCGTCAATCTCGGGGGGACTCTCATCCCTGGGTCATCTCGGATCCGTGAGGCCATGGAGGATCGATGTTCCGACGCTCCCCGAGTTTTCCGCCCCTGCGCCTGCTGCTCTCTATTGTCATGATCATGACCGCATCTTTGACCGGGGTGATGGCGACCGCCGGCGCCGCCCAGGCCGACGGCTGCTACACCTGGTCGCGCACCCTCTCCCAAGGCACTTCCGGCGCCGACGTCACGGCCCTGCAGGTCCGAGTGGCCGGATACCCCGGCTACGGCGGAGTGCTCGCCATCGACGGCGACTACGGACCGGGCACGGCAGCCGCCGTCAAGCGCTTCCAGAGCGCCTACGGACTCGCCGCCGACGGCGTCGCAGGACCCGCGACGTTCAGCAAGATCTACGCGCTCCAGGACGACGACTGCACCCCGATCCACTTCACCTACGCCGAACTCAACACCTGCAACACCACCTGGGCCGGAGGAGCGGTGAGCGCGGCGACCGCCAAGTCGAACGCCCTGCGCACCATGTGGAAGCTGGAGGCCCTGCGGCACGCCCTCGGCGACCAGAGCATCCGCGTCACCAGCGGCTTCCGCAGCCAGGCCTGCAACGCCGCCGTCGGCGGCGCCTCGTCGAGCCGACACCTCTACGGCGACGCGGCCGACCTCGGCTCCGGACCGCACTCGCTGTGCCTCCTCGCGCAGCAGGCCCGCAATCACGGCTTCAACGGCATCCTCGGCCCGGGCTACCCGGGGCACAGCGATCACACCCACGTCGACCACCGGGACGGCCGCTTCTGGTCCGCTTCCGGCTGCGGCATCTGACGCGTACTCATTCGCCCCTCGTACACCCCTGAATCTCCCCCGACTCGTCCCTGGCTCTTCCCTGGGCCGGTCCCCGACTCGTCCCTGATCCCGCGCCTCCGCCCACCCCCTCCCCCGCCTGGCGGGGCGCCAGGGGGTGGGCCCGCGTCACGAGGGGGTCCGCCGTCCTCCGGCACCCGGGCGGGCGTTGTCAGTGGCTCTGGATAGTGTCCCGGCATACCGCAGTTCAGGGGCGTCGTCCTGTCGTCCCCATGGTTCGAGCTGCGCGGATTCTGACCGGACAGGCGGAGGGGCACGGCCCATGGCGTGGCTTGCAGCGGGTGAGGGATACGAGATCACCCTTGATGACGGACGGGTGGTCGCCCGGCGTTCCGGGGGGCGGCAGTTGAAGAGCCTCCCAAAGGCCTTGCGCGACCATCCGGAGACCGACCGGCTGCGGCAGCTCGGCGAATGGCTGGACCGGCACGCGGCCTCGTGCGTGGCGCAGGTCGACACCTGGATGGTGTCCTCGCTGCCGGTGCCGACCGAGCTGATCGCGCGGGTGTGGCCGGACGAGGCGTGGCAGTCCGCCCTCCGTGACATGGCGGTGGTGGGCGACGACCCGGACGAGGTCGGCTTCCTCCGCGACGTCACCGCGGACGGTGAGCTCAAGACGGTGGACCTCGACGGCGAGACCGTACGGCTCTCCCCGCGCACGGTGACCCTCCCCCATCCCGTGCTCCTGCCCGACCTGGACGACGTCCGGGACTTCGCGGCCGAACTGGGCATCACCCAGCGGGTGGAGCAGATCCACCGCGCCACCTGGGCCAGGCCCACCGCCGGGCACGCGGAGACGGCGACGGAGGTACGGGACTACGCGGGCGGGAAGTTCGCCTCGCGCTTCGGGCTCGCGGCGCGGGCCACCGGCCTCGGCTACCGCGTGTCCGGCGGCTACGCCACGTGCAAGGTGCGCGACGGGGGCAGCGGCACGGAGGCGTCCGTCTGGATCGGCGAACCGTACTGGGAAGGGGAGTCGGAGACCGGCGCGCTGAGCTGGCACGACGAGGACGGCCGCGCGGTGCGGCTGAGCGAGGTCGGACCGGTGGCCTGGTCCGAGGGAATGCGCATGGCCGCGGCGCTGTACGCCGGCCGCACGATCGAAGAGGGTGAGGACGCGTGACCGGCACGACCGTTTCCGACAACACGGAGCTGCTGAAGGCCGGAGCGGTGCTCCCGGCCGACACCGAAGGGGCGGGCGAGGCGGCGGTCGAGCTGACCGCGCGGACCTACCGCCACGCGGTGCTCGGGGAGGAGCGGGTCGTCGTCCGGCTCGCCGCCGCCGAACTCGGCCCCGCCGAGGACCTCGCCACGGGCTTCCTCGGACTCGAACCGCACGGGAACCCGGTCGTGGTGGGCCTCGGCCAGCGCCGGGAACTGGGCTTCCCTGAGTGGGTACTCGTCCACCACCCGGCGGACGGGCACCACGCGCTGGCCGTGGTGCCGGAACTGGACCGGCTGGCCCGGCAGGCGAAGACCAAGCCGAAGGCCGCCCTCGACGCCTGCCACGAGCTGGCCGGACGCCTCGCCTCCGCCGTCCCGCACTTCCTGCCCGTCTTCTACGAGCAGAGCGCCCGGGTCTTCCTCGGCGTCGAGAACACGACGTACGCGGGCCAGCTGTTCGGGCGCGCCCGCACCAGCGAGGCGCAGCACGGTCTGTCGGTCGACGAGGACCGGCTCGACGCCGTGTTCCTCGAGTTCGCCCTGGCCGGCGCGCTGCCGGTGAAGGTCCTCACGAGCTACGGCAAGGAGCTGTCCGCCCGGCTCTCGCCCGCCGAGGCCTACGCGCGCTTCCGGCGGCTGTGCGTGCGCCGGACCGCCGGCGGACTCGTACCGTCCGCCCAGGCCGCCGTGGAGCTGCGGCGGCTGGCCCGCGCCGCGGGTCTGTCCGCGAGCGAGGAGGAGCAGGACTACCTCGCCGAACTCCTTCCCCTGCCGGCGACGCTGCGGGCGGCTGCCGGCTGGTGGAAGACGCACCGCGCCGCGCTGGTCGCGCTCGCCCACCGCGTCCCGTCGGTGCGGGGCACTCTGCTGTCGATGACGCCGCCGGGGGGTGAGGCCGAACTCAGCGACCTGTGGCTGGACATCCTGGTGGAGTCCGGTGCCGACGCGGGTCTCACCGACGCGGACGTCCCGCAGGAGGAGAGCTGCGCCGACGGTGCGGCCGGCTGGCTGGAGCGCTTCCACAACGCCCGGCACCAGGGCTGGGGCACCCGTCCGACCCCGGCGGCCCTGCTGGACCTGGTGAACCGGGCGGCCGGGCGGCTGCGGGCCGATCTGGCGACCAGGCCCGAGGGCGGGGACGCCCTCCGGATGGGCGTCGAGGACGTGAACCTGCTGGATCTGCTGCTCGCGCTGGAGATCCCGGTCGCCGACCCGGCGGCGCCCGGCCGCAACAGGAGCCACGAGGCCCTGGGCCTGTCGGACTGGGCGCGCGGCGAGCACCGCCGGAACCTGGTCGCCCTCGCCGCCGACCCCCGTTTCCGTCCCGCCTTCCGCGCCGGGGCGAACGGATTCAATGACGCGAGCACCGGGGCGTACGTGCTGCGGCGGCTCGCCGAGACGGACGGTGGCCGCCCGATGCTCGCCGAGTGGGTGCGCGAGGTCGCCCGCGATTCGGCGGCGGCCGGACTGCCGGGACTTCCGGGCGCGATCGCACGCCTGACGTGGCTGCCCGTCGAGGCCCTCGCGCTCGCGCCGCAGGAGGTCGCGGCGGCGGCCGCCGCCGATCTCGGCGAGACGTTCGCGCGCACCCTGCGCGGCGGTCTGTGGGAGGAGCTGCACTGGCCTGCGTGGGAGGAGGCGCTCGCGGAGCTGGCTCCCGGGCGCGACCGCAGCGACAGGTTCGACGGTCTGACCGTCGTCGAGGCCTGGCCGTACCTGATCGTGGCGAATGCCGTGCAGGTGCGGGTCATCGACGCCGACTCCACCGTACTCACGCACGATCTGCGCGTACCGTCGGGGCCGTCCCACCGCTTCGGGTTCCACTACGTGGACGGCGCCCTGCTGGTGTTCTGGCGGTCCTACGGGCGGAGCGAGGAGCCGCAGGGCTACTGGCACACCGCGCCCGACCGGGTGTTCCCCCTGGACGGCGGCGCCGACTTCTGGTCCATGCGTTCCTCTCACGTCAGCCTGCCGCTGCCCGGCGGTGGCCGCACCACCGGCGGCGGAGTGCTGCACCGCGGCGACACGAAGGTGCCCTCGGAGCGACCGCTGGTGTCCGACGGCACGGCGTACTGGGTGTGGCAGGCGGAGGACCGGCACGGCGAGAGCGGTTGGGTCGAGTACGACCCGGTGCGGGGCGGGTACGGCCGGCGGTCGCAGCCCGGGTTCCTCGCCGACGCACTGCGTTCCCACGGTACGGGGGCCGAACTGCTCGCCCACGCGTCGTGGCTGCGCCCGGCACCGGCGGTCGGGGGATCGGCACTCGGCACGTCGACGGACGGGCTGATGGGCTGGCGCGTCGTACGGCTGCCCGGCAACGGCTGGCAGGCCGAGGACACCGCCGGGCGGCGCGTCGTCCTGCCCGAGGGCTCCGACATGCCGCTCGCGGCGCTCACGTTCCCCGGCGACGACCGGCCGAGGGCCGTGAGCCAGCAGTGGCGGGTGCTGTCGCTCAGCGACCCGGAGGGCGTGGTCACGGCGAAGACCGACGGCACCCTGAACCAGTTGTACGGGACGGCCGCCGCGCCGCTGCCGCCCCTGTCCCACCTGTACGCACTGCGCACACGGGACGCGGCGGGATCGGCCGTGCTGCGCGGGGCGGACGCCGGGACGGCCGGCACCCTCCTGAAGGCGGCTGCCGCCGCGGAGCGCGCGGCGGACCTGCCGGAGCTCGTGAGCAGCGCGCTGCCGGAGATCTCCGCGCCCGAACTGATCGCGGGTGTGGTGAAGGTGCTGCACTTCGCCGTCCAGCAGCAGAAGGCCCTCGACTCCGTGGCGGAGCGGCTCGACCCGGCGGCCGAGCCCGAGGAGGTCCGCCGGGAAGGCCCGGCCGACCGTCTGCTCGGCACGGCGCTGAGCGGCCTCGCCGGCTCCGGGTACTACCGTCGGGGCTCCGACGAGGACCTCGCCCACCGATTCCTGGAGGAGCTGGCCTCGGTACGGGCCGATGCCACCGCCGTGGCCCGACCGGGCCGGACGCACTTCGACCTGCCGTCCCTGCCGTACTCGGGGCTGGTCTTCACCTCCCTCCTCGACGAGCCGGCGGCGATCGCGTACCGCGCCTTCGCCCCCGGAAGTACGGACGAACACCGGGCCGCGCTGCTCGGCGTCCTCGGTCGGATCGACGCGCTGGGGCTGGCCTCCACGGCGGGCTCGGCCGCGCAGTGGCGAAGGGTGACGGTCCACCTCGGCTCGTCGCACCTGCACAACCCGGACGGCCGGGAGCACGGGATGTGGCACCGCTGCGTCCTGCCGCTCGGCGGCGGGTCGGTGCTCGGGATCACCGAGCACAACCAGAGCGTGCCCGACGGGCGGGAGTTCGGGGCGCTGCTGTACGACCCCGCGGGCCGATTCGAGGTGCCCGGCCCGTACACCCTGCGCGACGCCGCGCCGGTCGGTGACGGCGCGCGCGGCGCCGAGTGGCTGACCGCATTCCTGCGGGAGGCGTCGTCCCGTGCGGCGGTCCCTTTCCTGCCGGAGGCGGCGGAGGAGTTCGGGCGGCTCACCGGGGCGTCCGGGGCGCTGGCCCGGCTCGTGGTCCTGGGCATGCCCGATGTGGACAGCTGGGAGAACAACTTCCTTCCGGCGGAGCTGCGCAAGACCCTCGGCCTGAAGGTGGCCGAGGCCCGGCAGGCGCGCGACGAACTGCGGACGCTCTCCGTCGAGGTGCGCCGGGCCGTGGTCGCGGCGCTGCTTCCCGACGACCCGGCGCGGCTGTGGAGCGTGGGGCCCGACGTGGCGGCGGCGGCAGCCGTGTGGAACGCGCGCGTGGGACGCCGTGCGCAGGTCCCCGACTGGCTCGCCGCGGAGGCCTCGCGCGGTGCGCGCGTCGGCTGGCCCGTGCACCGGGCCCTCCCGGCGCTGATCGACCCCGCGACGTCGCCGGAGCTGAGCGTGGACGTCGCGTGGCACATCGCGGGCGACCGTCCGGCGACCGTGGCCCCGGCCGAGGATCCGTTCACCTCGTCGGTGCTCACGGGCTCGATGGGCCTCGCGGCCTGGATGGCTCACCGGCTGCCCGCCGGGGATCCCCTGCGCGCGGCGCTCCCCAGTGCGCTCACCGCCGTTCGGCAGCGGCTCGCCTCGCCCGACCTGCTGTTGTCCGTGGGGCACTACACAAACCTCCCGGAATTCCGCAAGGTGGCGGGCGCGCCGACCGAGGAGGCACCGGGTCACGAACGGTACGGCGCCGTGCTGATGGCCACGCAGGACGACCAGCCCCAGCCGGCGCTGCGGACCGCCCTGCTCGACTCCACCGGGTCCGACCCGTACCTGGTGGCGCTGCGGGGCCCGGACCAGGAGGAGACCGCGGTGGAGGTGGCGCTGCGGCGCGCGCACGATCCGGTGTTCGCGCGGCTGCTGGCCGATCCGGGCGCGCCCGCGGCCGGCGAGACGGGCCCGGACGGCACCTGGTGGCCGCAGGATCCGTCCCGCTCGGTGCCCGCGCTCGTGGCGGAGGTCGCCGGGGCCCACGGTCTGGGGGCGGACGCGGCCGTGCTGTACCTGATGCTGCTGGCCATGCCCGACCCGACCGACCGCAACACGGCACGGTGGACGGGGTGGAAGCCGGCCCGTCTCAAGGCTGCGCGCGCCGAACTGGAGGCCGGAGACCTGGTCGTCTCGGCCGTACGGGCCAGGGCCGGCCGCTCGCTGTTCCTGCCCGGCGCGTGGGTCGAACAGTCGGCGCCGGTGCTGCCCGTGGAGCAGTGGAAGCTGTCGATGTACGGGCCGGTGGCGGGCGGTCACCCGGTGCTTGGCGCACTGGTGCCGGTCGAACCCGTCGCGGAGCTGTTCGCCCGCGCGTGGCAGCGGGTCCTGGACGGGGACGTTCCTCGGTTCGAGGAGCTGAAGGTGCGGCGGACCAGACGGCGTCGCTGAGGGCCGTGGGCCAGGGACCGGCGGGTCGTCGCCCGCCGGTCCCGGTGAGGTGGCCGTTCCGTGAGACTTCGGGCACTGGCCACCTGGTGCGGCGGTGCGGGTTCGCGCGGTCGTATCGCGCGGACCCGGCACCAGCGCGGCATTCCGCTCTCGGTGTGCCGCGCCGGGCCGCGCCGCGTCCGTTCCCCCTCGCCTCTCCCTCCCCGCCGCACGCCCCCTGGTCCGTGGCTGTAAGACGCCCCGCGACCGAGGTGAGTTCGCACCCGCGCCGGTTCTCGTGCTCGTATCCGCACGCGTAGCTGTATCCCTTTCGTCTCGCACACCCGGAGGACTTCCGTATGACCGTCACCGAACGGGCCGTGCCGGCCCGGCAGGTTCTGCCGGCCGAGGAGCGCCATGCCGCCGAGCTCGCCTTCCTCGCCGTTCAGGACCCGGGCCCGCGCCCGCCGGGCTGGGCGCTCACCCCGCGCGCCGTCGTCACCTTCGTCTGCGGCAGCGACGGCGTGGAGCTGGCCCTGCCCGGGCGTCGGGCCGGACTGCCGTCGAAGCTGGCGATCGCGCCGAAGTTCGTCGGTGAACGCGCTCTCGTGGAGCGCTGCGTCGTCACTCTCGCCGGGGAGCGCGGACTGCTGCTCACCGGCGAGCCCGGCACCGCCAAGTCGATGCTGTCGGAGCTGCTCGCTGCCGCCGTCAGCGGGACGAGTGCCCTGACCGTGCAGGGCACGGCGGGCACCACGGAGGACGCGTTCCGCTACGGCTGGAACTACGCCCTCCTCCTCGCGCAGGGTCCGACCCCGCAGGCCCTGGTCGACTCCCCCGTGCTCGCCGCCATGCGTACCGGGCGCGTGGTGCGCGTGGAGGAGATCACCCGCTGCCTGCCCGAGGTACAGGACGCCCTCGTGTCCATCCTGTCCGACCGCCGGATCACCGTGCCCGAACTGACCGCCACCGAGGACGCGGTGGTCGGCGCCGCACCCGGCTTCACCGTCATCGCCACCGCCAACCTCCGCGACCGCGGGGTCTCCGAGATGTCCGCCGCGCTGAAGCGCCGGTTCAACTTCGAGACGGTGGGCCCGATCGCTGACGCCGACGCCGAGGCCGTCCTGATCCGGCGTCAGGCGGTCGCGGCGGTCCAGCGGGCGGGCGCGTCCTTCGGGGTCGACGACGCCGTCCTCGACGCCCTCGTCACCGTCTTCCGGGACCTCCGCTCCGGTCGGTCCACCGAGGGCTGGGAGGTCGAGCGGCCCGGCACGGTGATGTCCACGGCCGAGGCCGTGCAGGTGGCGGCGTCGTTGGGCGTCGCGGCCGCGTACCTGCCTGGCGGTGATGTCCTCGACCTGCTGCCGGGCCACCTGCTGGGTGTCGTACGGAAGGACGATCCGGCCGACCACGCCCGGCTCCTGGGGTACTGGGACGGACCGGTCCGGCGCCGGGCCGAGGGC
Source organism: Streptomyces sp. NPDC001728 (assembly GCF_040297565.1). Taxonomy (NCBI): domain Bacteria; kingdom Bacillati; phylum Actinomycetota; class Actinomycetes; order Kitasatosporales; family Streptomycetaceae; genus Streptomyces; species Streptomyces sp. NPDC001728. The sequence goes on along the minus strand of NZ_JBEOZK010000004.1, from coordinate 199,240 downwards.
GGCTCGGCGATGTGGCGTCGGCTCTGGGACCTGCGCGGGAGCCTGCGTTGACGAACGTCGATCCCCGGGCGGCCGTGGACGCGCTGGCCGCGTCGCGCGAGCCGTACCTGCTCGGAGTGCGCCACCACAGTCCGGCGCTGGCCGCCGTGGTGCCCGCCCTGCTGGACGAGGCGGGCGCCGAGGTGGTCTGCGTGGAACTCCCGGCCGACTTCCAGCCGTGGCTGGAGCATCTGGCCGACCCGGAGACCGTCGCCCCGGTCGCCCTGGCCGGGGCGGGCGAGGGCGAAGGCCTGGCGTTCTACCCGTTCGCCGACTTCTCGCCGGAGCTGGCGGCGGTGCGGTGGGCGCGGGAGCGCGGGGCGGAGGTCGTGTGCTGCGACCTGCCGTTGGGCGATCCGGGCTGGTCGCGGGAGACCGTGCCGGCCGCGGGTCCTGCGGGTTCCGGCGAGGACGGGGACTCCGTGGATGTCGCCAGTTCTGGGGATGTCACGGATTCCGACCAGGTCACGGGGTCTGCGGATGGCGCGGGTTCCGACGATGCGGCCGGCGCCGGGGCGGGTGGGGAGGCCGAGGAGAGTGCGCGTCGCGACGGACCGGGCACGGACGACCGGGAGGGCCGCCGTTCCTTCGGCGCCGCGCTCGCCGCCGCCGGCACGGGCCGGGACGGTGAGGACATGTGGGACCGGGCCGTGGAGGTCCTCGCTCCCGGCTGCCCCGCCGAGGCCGTGCGCCGCGCGGCCCTGGGCGTGGGCTGGGCCCTGCGTGCCGACGCCGACGTGCCAGCGACCGATCTGGCCCGTGAGGCCCGGATGCGGCAGGTCGTCGCGGCGGCCTCGGTGGGAGGGCGCCGGGTCGCCGCCGTGATCGGCGCGTTCCACGCCCCGGCGCTGATGGCCCGCCCGGAACCGGACCCGGATACCGACGCGCGTACGGAGCCGGCTGCGAGCACAGGTACGGAACTGCCCACGGACACGCGCAGCGACACCGGCAATGGCTTGGACACCGGCACCGGCAATGGCTCGGACGGGGTGGGCGTTCGGCGTCCGGGGGCGGCCGACTCCGGACGTACCGGCGGCCAACCGGACCGGAGCGGGTCCGGGGGTGCGAGCGCTTCCGCGCCCCGGGGCGCGAGCAGCGCCGCGGTGACCTCCTTCGTCCCCTACTCGTTCGATCTTCTCGACTCCCGGTCCGGCTACCCCGCCGGTATCCGTGACCCCCTCTGGCAGCAGGCCGTACTCGGCGCCGCCGGTGACGCGGACCGTATCCGTGAGGCGGCCGCCGTCGCGGTGACGGGCGTCTGCCGGGAGATGCGGCGCGCCGGCCACACCGCCGGTACCGGTGAGGCTGCCGAGACCCTGCGGCTCGCCTGCGACCTGGCCACGCTGCGCGGGCTGCCCGCCCCCGGGCGCGGCGAACTGCTGGAGGCGGTCACCACCGTACTCGGGCAGGGCGAGCCCCTCGGCCGTGGCCGGGCGCTGGCCCGGGCGCTGGAGGCCGTGTTCGTCGGCAGCGCGCGGGGGCGGATCACCCCGCGCGCGCCCCGTTCCGGTCTGGGCCCCTCGGTCGATGACGAACTCGCCCGGCTGCGGCTGCCCGGCGCGGGCGAGCCCGAGCCGCGCGAGGTCCGCCTCGATCCGCTCCGGTCGCCGCTCGACGGCCGGCGGGAGGTCCTGCTGCAACGTCTGATGGTCATCGGTGCCTCGTACGGCGAATCCCTCACGGTGGCCGCCACCGGCGACGGCACCGCGCTCGGCACCAAGTGGCGTCTGCGGTGGACCCCCTCCGTGTCGGCGCGCCTCGATCTCGCCGGAGTCCGTGGGGTGACCGCGGCACAGGCCGCCTCCGGCGCGCTGGGCGAGACCGCGCGTCGTGAGGCGGCCGACGGTGGACCGACCCCGGCGCAGATCCTGACCGGGCTCACCGCCGCCGTCCGCTGCGACCTGCCCGATCTGGTCGACGCACGGCTGCGCGAGGCCGGCGCCGTACTGCCCGACACCGCCGAGCTGCCCGAACTCCTCGAAGCAATGGACCTCCTGGAGGGCATACGGCGCGGACACCACCCCGGCACGACCCAGGGCGCCCGCGCCACGGCCGAGGCGCTCACGGGCGAACTCCTCGACGCCGCCGTACGGTCCCTGCCGGGTCTGGCCGGAAGCGACAGCGCCGCGGACGCTCGGGCGCTGGTGGCACTGGCGGACCGGACGGCCGCCCGGCACCTGGGCCTCCGGCTCGACCGGGCCCTGGCCGAACTCGACTCGGGGGCGGCGCCGTTGATGCAGGGCGCCGCCCTCGCCGTACGGGTCATGCTCGACCTGGATCCGGCCGCCGGGCTCGGCGCGCGCGTGGCCGACTGGCTCGACGGTGCGACCGCGCCCGCCGCCCGGCGGGCGCTCACCAAGCGCCTCGCGGGACTGCTGACAGCCGCCGGACCGCTGCTCCAGGCGTCCCCGGACGCGCTGACCCCGCTGCTCGACGGGGTCGAGGCCCTGGTCGACCAGGAGTTCCTGGACCGGCTCCCGGCGCTTCGGGGCGGTTTCGACGCTCTGACGCCCGCCGCGCGGGACCGGCTGCTGACGACCGTGACCGAGCGGCTCGGCGACCGGCTCGACCTCTCGCTCGACGCGCCGCCCGAGTTGCTCGCCCTGTGGGCCGCCGCCGACGCGGCGGGACTCGCCGCGCTGAAGAGCCTGGCCCTGGCCGTGCCGGACGCGTCCGAGGGGCTCCGTCTCGCGACGGATGCCCGCGATGCGGCGGCCACCGGGGCGGGGTCGTCGGGGTCGTTGTCGAGGTCGCTGTCGAGATCGTCCCAGCCGTCGGTGCCGAAGGGGGAGCCTGAACAGGCCGAGCAGGATCGAGGCCGGGGGCCTGAGCCGCTGCTCGGGCATGCCGATCGGTGGCGGCTCCTCCTCGGACGCCACAAGGAACGGCTCTCGGCGGACGCACGCCGGTACGCCCGTGCCCTGGACGAGCTGTACGGCGGCGGGCGGGGCGAGGGCGCCGACGACGTGGACGGCGGGTCGGGTCAGGGCGGAGGGCAGGACGCCTCCTTCCCCACCGCCAGGGAGTGGTCGCAGGAGCTGGAGGCCCTCTTCGGAGCCGACGTACGGGAAGAGGTCCTCGCCGAGGCGGCGGACGCGGGGCGCTCCGACGTCCTCGCCCAGCTGGACCCGGCGGCGGTGCGCCCGTCCGTCGAGCTGCTGAGTTCCGTCCTCTCCCTGGCCGGCGGGATGCCCGAGGCGCAACTCGCCCGGCTGCGCCCGCTGGTGAAGCGGCTCGTCGACGAACTCGCGCGGGAACTGGCCACCCGGCTGCGCCCGGCGCTCTCCGGTCTGGCCACACCGCGCCCGACGCGGCGCCCCGGCGGTCGGCTCGACCTCGCCCGTACGCTGCGCGCCAACCTCGCCCACACCCGGCGTACGGACGACGGCCGCGTCGTGGTCGTACCGGAGCGTCCGGTCTTCAGCACACGGGCGAGCAAGGAGGCGGACTGGCGGCTGGTCCTGGTCGTCGACGTCTCCGGGTCGATGGAGGCGTCGGTGATCTGGTCGGCGCTGACCGCCGCGGTGCTGGGCGGCGTTCCGACGCTGTCGACGCACTTCCTGGCCTTCTCCACCCAGGTGGTGGACCTCACCGACCGGGTCGACGACCCCCTGTCCCTCCTCCTCGAGGTCCGGGTCGGCGGCGGGACGCACATCGCGGCGGGGCTCGCGCACGCCCGCTCTCTGATCACCGTGCCGAGCCGCACCCTCGTCGTCGTGGTCAGCGACTTCGAGGAGGGCGCGCCGCTGTCGGGGCTGCTGGGCGAGGTGCGCGCGCTCGCCTCCTCCGGGGCGCAGCTGCTGGGCTGCGCGGCGCTCGACGACGCCGGCACGCCTCGCTACTCGGTCCCCGTGGCACGCCAACTCGTCGCCGCCGGTATGCCGGTGGCCGCCCTCAGTCCGCTCGCCCTCGCCCGCTGGGTGGGCGACCGCCTCCGTGGAGAAGCCCGTTGAGCACCGATGCCCTGCCTCCCGTCGCCCCCGAGGTCCTCGCCGAGGCCGTCGAACAGCTCAGCGCGAGGCTGCGCAAGAAGCTCGACGCCGCGATCGAGAGCTGTGCGGCGAACATCGCCGCGGCGGCCGACGGATCCGTGGACGTGCCCTTCGGTGAGGACGCGGTCGTCAGCCTGCGCCCCGGCCCGTCCGGAGCGGTCGTCGACGCCGGGCAGGCGGTCTGTACGTGCCTGCTGGCCCCGCGCTGCCTGCACCGGGCGGCCGTCCTGGGAGCGGCGCCGATCGCGGAGATGGGGGCGCCGGGCGAGCTGGAGGCTTCGGGCGAGCAGGGGCGTTCGGGTGGGCTGAACGGGTCGAGCGGGACGGACAGTTCGGGGGCCTCGGAGGCCGGCGACACGTCGGCTCGGGGTGTGGGTGCCGTCGGCGCCGAAGCGCCGCACGAGCCGGCCCCCGCGCTCACCACCGCTCAGGTGCGGGCCGCGACCGCGCTGTGGCAGGCGGCGGCCGAGGCGCTGTCCGCGGGTGTCACCGCCGGCGGGGCCGTGGTCCAGGCCGAGTTGCTGCGCGCCGCCCACACCGCGCGGCTGGCAGGGCTGCCCCGGGCCGAGGCCGCCGCTCTGCGCGTCGTACGGGGATTGCGGGCCGCGCGGGAGAGCAGCCAGGGCCAGCGGCTCGGGGACCTCACGGGCGCCTTCCGTGAACTCCTCTCCGAGGCCGCCCTGCTCGCCTCGGGATCGGCCGGTGCCGGTGCGACCGGCTCCGTGCGCCGTGCGTACGGGGAGGGCGGCAGCCTGCGGGTGTACGGACTGTGCCGGGAGCCGGTGCTGTCCGCCACCGGGTACGGGGGCGTCGCGACCCATCTGGTGGACCCTGCCGGTGCCTGCTACACAGTGTCCGACGTACGTCCGGGGGGCCTGGCCCGCGCCAAGGGGGCGGGGACCGCGTCCGTGGCGCTCGGCGGGGCCGTCCTCGACCACGGCGGGCTGGCGCGCGGTGGGCTGCGGATCGTCGGCGCGACCGTGTCCCAGGACGGACGGCTCGGGGCGGGCCGGGGCGTGAGCGCGACGCCGGTGCGCGGGGTCGAGTGGTCCGAGGAGCCGGTCGCCGCGCTGTTCGCGCGACCGGTGCACGAGGCCATGGCCGCCGCGCTCGACGCCGGTTCCTCCGAGGGCGACGGGACCGCGGCGCCCCTGCTGGGCTGTGACGTGGTGGTGGTCGGCGCGGCCGGGGAGTATCTGGTGGCCCGTGTCGCCGATGACGGTCCGCTGGTGCGGCTGCGCCCCGCGCACCCCCATCCGGGGCTGCCGCACGCCGCGAACCTGCGCAGGCTCGCGCGGTGTCCGGGGCTCGCGTTGCGGGTGCTCGGCCGGCCGGACCTGGAGCGGGCCGCGACGCTCCGGCCGCTGGCCGTCGGCCCGGTGCCGGGGGCCCCGCACACACTGAGGCTGCCGGAGGAGTGGCTCGGTCGGGCCGATCTGGGATACGACCGCCTCCAGGGCGGTCACTTCCCGCCCGAGGTGACCGGGGCCGAGCCGACGGGGCCGGTGACCGCAGGGCCGGATCCGCTGGCGGACGCGCCGTTGTGGCGGGTGCGGCGCCTTCTGGAGACGGGGGTCGCGGGCGGGAGACGCGCCGTGGCCGAGGCCGGTCGCGGCGCGGAGACGGCAGCCTTCGTCGTACCGCTGCGCAGGGCGGGACTCGGCGGGGCGGCGCAGCTGGCGGAGGCGGTGATGGCGGAGGCGGACCGTCGCCCCCGCGACGCCTTCGGCCGGCTCACCGACGCCTCGGCCGACGGGTACGCCCGGGCGTGGCTGGCCTCGGCGGTCCACCTGGCGGCGGCGGAAAGGTCGCTGGTGGCGGCTTCGTGGTCCTGATGGGCGGGGAGGCGCGCGGTGCCACCTGCTGGAACGTCCTGTGCGGGACAGCGCGCCCATCGGGCCCGCCACAGGGCGGCGCCGCGCCTCCGGGCGATGAGTTTCCGCCATCTCGGAAGTCCCACGGAGAGACGCTGCGGGCCGCGAGGACTGGGAGAGGTCATGACGGAGGACGTCTGGACGGAGGACGTCTGGACGCTGGTGCACGCCGAGCGGGTGGCCCTGATCAGGGACCTCGTCCACCTCGATGACGAACAGTGGCGGGAGCCGTCGCTCTGTGACGGCTCGACCTGCACGACGTGCTCGCCCATCTGGTCGACACCGCCCGGACGACACGCCTCGGGTTCGTGATCGCCCTCGCCCTCGGCGGCAGGGAAGGGGGCTGCAGTGGTGCTGCGGCGGTCATCGGCGCCCCTGGTCGGCGTATCCGCAAGTGAGGGTGGGGAACCGTAATGAGTGTGCGCCTCTATCTGGACAGGGCCCTGGAGCCCCGTACGCCGGACGGGTCGGCGGGTGAACGGGCCGGATTCTTCGACGGGGCGATGGAGCTGGAGGCAAAGAACTGGCCTCCGCTGCTGTGGTGGGCGATGTTCGGCCCCGGCGACCTCATGGAGGCGAGGATCGCCGACACCGAGGACGCCGGTACCGAGGAGCACGCGGAGTTGCTGAGCGAGTGGGGCGATGCCACGTACCCCTACCTGGTGGTCGACCAGCCGACGGCGCTGTCGCGGCTGCACGCCCGGCGACCGGGACTCGTCGGTCGGCTCGGCGAGCGGTACTCGCCCCTCTACGACGAGTTCGCCGCGCTCATCGAGGCCCGGTTCGGCCCCTACGTACTGCTGCGGACCGAGGCGTTGGCCGACGGCGGTGACGGCGGCATCCGCCTGCTGTTCGAGGAGACCCTGTCCGAAATGGAGCGCCTCGACGCCGATCCCACCACGGCGGCCGGCCGACGCGTGGACAGACTGATATCGGATTTTCAGCGGTGGCAGCACACGGATCCGGTCTGGCTCCTGGCAGGTGCCGGCGACGGATGGCCGAGCGCCGCGCTGCGGGAGCACTTCGCCGCCATCGCGGGCAGGCGGTCGTCCAGCGGGGGTTCCGGGCGGTCCACCGCTGTGGGGTGGGTGTGGGGCGTCCTCTTCGTGGTCTGCGGCATCGGTGCGTACCGGCTCACCGAGCATGTCTGGCCCGTCGTCGTCACGGTTGGTGCGGTCCTGGCCGTGGTGATGCCGGGGTTCGTACGGCAGCGGCGGGGCTGAGCGGGCCGGCCTGCTCTGTAGGTCCGTGGCCAGCGCATCGGCCACCCGCCACCCGCCACGATTCAGCCACCTCGCACCCCATGAGGCAACCCCCGAAGCCCCGTTGCCCTCTCTCGGACGGGGCTCCGTTCGTTCCCGGTTTCCCGGTTCCCGGTGCCCAGGCCATCGGCGGCGGCGCCTGCCCCATCGGCGCCGGAGCGCCCCCTGCCTCCATGAGATCGATCGAATCGTGAGGAAGACCGCTTTGATACGTGTCGTACGTGGCATACGTGGCATGACCGCCACGACCGCCTCCTTACTCGCCCTTGCCCTCGTGTCGCCCGGGTCCGCTCATGCTCTGCCCGCCCCCGGCGGGTCGTCCGTCGCCGCGTCCGTGGGCCGGTTCGGGGAGTCCGAGCTTCCCGAGGGCTGGCAGGTCGTCGGTGGCGGTGCGGGTCGCCAGTTGGTCTGGACGGCGTCCGAGCCCGTGCCCATGGGCGATGCCCGGGTCGAGTTCCACGCGGGTGACCGGCTGCTCGGCATACCCGTGGCCCAGCGGGACGGCCGGACCTTCCGGTTGCCGCTGGGGGACTTCCGGTTCACCGAAGGGACGCGGTTGCGGGTGACGGCCGGTGGGCGTCGGCTGGACGCGACCGGACCCGCCCGTTCCGTCGGCGCCCGGCCACCCGCTCCCGCCGCGCTGCCGGAGGCCCCGCTTCCCGCGAACCGGGTGGATCCCGGGGTGCCGGGCCGCTACCGCACCGTGAGCGGCTCCTACGACCTGGCGTCCGTGCGGCTTCCCGGGTTCCCCGAGCCCGTCGAGATGCGCGCCACGGTGGTGGGACCGGCCGACGCGCCGGGCAAGCGGCCGGTGGCCCTCTTCCTGCACGGCCGCCACGACACCTGCTACACCCCGGGAACTGAGGAGATGAACGGTTCCTGGCCCTGCGCGGACGGAACCCGGCCGATACCGAGCCACGAGGGGTATCTGCGCGCCCAGCGGCTCCTGGCCTCGCAGGGGTACGTGACGATGTCCGTCTCCGCGAACGGCATCAACGGCCAGGACGACCGGGCCGAGGACGGCGGTGCCCAGGCCCGCTCCTCGCTCGTACGGCTGCATCTGGCCCGTTGGGCGGCCTGGTCCGCGAACAGGTCGGCCGCTCCGGCCGCCGTACGCCGCACCTCCCCCGCCGACCTGTCGCGGGTGCTGCTCGTCGGCCACTCCCGGGGCGGCGAGGGAGTCAACCGGGCCGCCCTCGACAGCCTCAACCCGGCGCCCGCCGGGCAGGACGGCTACCGGGGTCCCGTCCGGTGGAGGATCCGCGGCACCGTCCTGATCGGCCCCACGATCTTCGGCAACAACCCGGCTCCCGATGTGCCCTCGGTGACCGTCCTGCCCGGCTGCGACGGCGACGTGTCCGACCTCCAGGGCCAGAACTACGTCGACGGGACCCGGGGCGTCAGCCGGGGTGCGGCTCTGCACAGTGCCGTCTACGTGGTCGGCGCCAACCACAACTTCTTCAACAGCGAGTGGACCCCCGGCCAGGCCGAGGCGCCGGCCCACGACGACTTCTTCTCCGAGGACGGCGCCGACCCGGTCTGCTCGCCGGGGGCCCGGACCCGTCTGACGGCCACGCAGCAGCAGGCCGCCGGCGCCACCTATGTCGCGGCGGCGGCCCGGCTGTTCGTCGGCGGAGACGACCGGGTGCGTCCGCTCCTCGACGGCACGGGCCGCCGTGCGCCCTCCGCCGGCCCGGCCCGCGTCCTCGCCCACGCCGTCGGCGCGAACCGTACGCCGGCCTTCCTGCCGGGTCCCTCGGTGACCGTGTCCGGTGGCGGCAGGCTCTGCGCCCAGGTCGACCCCGACGCCGCCCGCGCCTGCCTGTCCCCGGAGACGGGTGGCCTTTCGCCGCACTTCGCGTACTGGGAGGCCAATCCCGAACCGGGCCGTGACGCCGTCGCGATGGCGTGGCCGAGGCCCGGGGCGCCCGTGCGGGTGCGCTCCACCCGGCCCGTCTCCCTGGCGGGTGCCGATTCCCTGGCCCTTCGCCTGATCGTCCCGCCCAACAGCACGGGCACCGAACTGGACGTGAGCGTCACCGACGGGTCCGGGCGCCGCGCGCACCTGGGCCGTACCCGGATCGACGGACTGCCCGGCAGCGAGCGGACCGCCTCCTCCTGGGCACGCGAGGTGCGTGTACCACTGTCGGCCGCGGTGCGCTCCCGTCTCGATCTGAAGCGCGTCACGACGCTGGAGCTGACCCCGCGCGGTCGTGCCGGTCGCGCCTGGCTGATGGACGCGTGGGGCTGGCGCCCCGGCACCCCCGCCGTGCGCCCCGCCGCCCTCGCGCGTGTCGACGTCGGCCGTCTCAGCGTCGCGGAGGGCGACTCCGGTGTCCGCGCCTACCGGGTGCCGGTGCGGGTATCCGGCCAAGGCAGCGGTCAGGTCCGGCTGTTCGTCCCCAAGCCGGACTCGGACGAGTTCACCTCGCGTGTCGTGACGGTGCGTCCCGGGCGCCACGACATCGACGTACCGGTCGAGGTGCGCGGCAACACCCGTTACGGATACGACGTCGCGCACGACGCCTTCGTCAAGGCCGTGCGCGGGACCGTGGTCGGCGCGCACCGGGGCGGGGTGACCGCGCTCAACGACGACGCCGTGCCGGCGGTGAGCCTCGCTCCCGTCGCGGACGACGTGCCCGAGGGCTCCGCCCTCACCTGGCGGGTGACGCTCTCCGAGCCCGCCGATGTCGACATCTCCGGCAGCGTCACCTTCCTCCCGCCGGCCGCCGATGCGGGACCGTCCCCGGTGGAAGCGCCGGAACTGTCCACGGCGGACGTCGACCGGGCGTGGCTGCTCGACCACCTCGGCGAGGTTCCGGACCCGGCCGTCCCGCTTTCGCGCATCGAGAACGGCGGCCTGTACCTCGGCGTCGACGTCCCCGCGGGCGCCACGAGCGCGGAGGTGACCGTGCCGACGGTCAAGGACGGCCTCAGCGAGCCGGTGGAGTCGTTGCGGGGGCAGCTCACCACCTACGACGGGGCTTGGGAGCCCGTGTCTGGCCCGGAGTTCGCGGGACGGGTGCGGGACGAGCCGTGATGTGCGCGGGGCGGGAGGGACGCCGTCTCGCGTGCGCCCGTCGGGACGTATGCCCGTCGGGACGTACGTCTGTCTCGCGTACGCCCCTTGGGACGTACTCCCTTCGGGGGCGTACGCCTGTCTCACGTACGCCCGTCGTCACGTACTCGTAGTGCTGTACGGCGGGCCTGAGGTACGCGCAGGTGCCTGCGCGCCCTGACGTACGCGCCGCGACCTGCCACGGAGGCGGGCAGCGGGCCCCGGGAAAGGGTCCGCTGCCCGTCTCTGTCGCTTCCCGACGCCCCGGCGGCTCGCTTCACGCACAGGCATACGACCGCTCCCCCTGGGGTGTGATCAGGCGCGCGCCCGCGCCACCCTGCGTACCGCTCACGCGTTGAGGTTGCCGTGACGCCGCTTGCAGTGACGGTTCTGCACGCTGGGCCTGCGGCTTTCCCGCCGCACGGCGAGGCCTTCGAGGTGGCGTCCTCAAGGGAAGCGATGGCACCGAGGTCGTGAAGTACCCCCATGTGTGGACACGGGCCGACGGCTTCGACGACGGGCCCGGCAGCCCGTCCGCCCTGGAGACGGGCGGCCTGCTGGGCCGCGCCGGGGAACTCGCGGAACTGCGTGCCGCCCTGGCCCGCCACCGGCAGGTGACCGTGACGGGGGCGGCCGGAGTCGGCAAGAGCCGTCTCGCCGTGGCTGTCGCGGCACCCTTCGCCGGCGGTCCCTGGCAGGACATGGTCCGGGTGCGGTGGCACGACGGAGTGCCCGTCGGACCGGACGCCCTGGCCGGGCGGGTGGCCCGGGCGCTCACCGCCGCCACGGGAGTGCCGCCGGGCACGAAGCCCGGGGACGTCACCGTCGCCGCGTGCGCCGCAGCCGCGCACGGGCTCCTGCTGGTCCTGGACGACGTCGACCCCGTGCACGCCGAGTGCGCGGGCCTGGTGCAGCGGCTGCTCATGGCCGTGCCCGCGCTGCGGGTCCTCGTGACCGCGCGCCGCGCGCTCGGGCTCGGCGCCGAACGGGTGGTGCGGGTGGCGCCGTTGGCCGTCGATGCGCCTTCGGGTTCGCCGGATCTCGCACCCGCCGTCGAGCTCTTCCTCGCACGCGTGCACGGCTGCCCGCCGGTGGCGGAGGAAGACATGCCGGACGTGCGGCGGGTGTGCCGTCTCCTGGAAGGGGTTCCGCTGGCGATCGAGCTGGCGGCCGGCCGACTGGGCGACCGTACGGTACGTGAACTCGCCGACCGCCTGGAGACGGACCAGTGCTGGCTGGCCGGTCCGGGTCCGGCCCTCCGCCGTCACCGGTCCCTGCGGGCCTCCCTCGGCGCGGTGCACGCGCTGTGCGATCCGGCGGAACGCAAGGTCTGGCACCGCGCGAGTGTCTTCGCGGGGTCGTTCAGCGAGGAGGCGGCGGTTCGCCTGTGCGCGGGTGGCGAAGTCGAGCCGGAGCACGTGCCCTCCTGCTTGGCGCTGCTCAGTGCGACGGGGGTGCTCCAGGTGATCGGCGAGCCGGGTGCGGTACGCCGTCCCCGCTATCGCATGGTGCGTGCGGCGCGCGACTTCGGTGCCGAACGGCTGCGCGGGGCAGGCGATTCGCAGCATGCGCTGGCTCGGCACGCGAGCCACTTCCGAGGGGTCGCGGCGGTCGCCGAGACGCTGTGGGACATGGGGCTCCAGCGCCAGGCGGTGCGGATCGTCCTCGACGAGCACGACGAGCTGATGTCCTTGGCCGAGGGGGTGCTCGCGGGCGCGCTCCACGCACACCACATGCCTCGCACCGAACACGCGGCCGGCGCCGGGCGCTCCGACGGCGCCGGGGGCGCGGCCACCGCCGTGGACACGACGGACGCGGACGCCGTGCACCCAGCCGATCCCGAGACCACGACCGACCGCGACCCGACGGCCGATCCCGGGAACACGACCGACCCCGACCCGACGGCCGATCCCGGGAACACGACCGACCCCGACCCGACGGCCGATCCCGGGAACACGACCGGCTCCGACCCGACGGCCGGTGTCGAGCACGCAGCGGGCTTCGACCGTTCAACCGGTTTCGAGCACACGACCGATGCCGACCGCACGGCCGAGGCCTGCGGCGTCGCCTGCGCCGAGCACGTCGAAGCGGCGGTGGAGACAGTCCTGCACCTGTGGTTCTGGTGGGCGGCGCACGAGCGCGGCTCGGAGGGTGGCCGTCTCCTGCTCGGTCTGCTCCCCCACCTCCCCGCCGGCAGTCCTCTGACGGCCCGTGGGCGATGGCTGGCGGCCTGGCTGGTCGCGGCGCGGGACCCCCGGACGGCGCACCGGCTGCTTGACCTCGCGTGGCCGGCCGCCGTCATGGCCGGGGACGACGCCCTCGTGGGCCGTATCGCCCACGTCCACGGAGCGCTCGCCTGGCAACGGCGCGACCGGGAGGCGGCCTCCCGCTCCTACCGCCTGGCCGCCGACACCGTTCCGGAGGGGGCCTACGGCGGCCCGCCGCCGGCCGTCAGCCTGGCGGCCCTGTCAGTCGTCCAGGCCCATCATGATCCCGAGGCCGCCGCGCGCACCGCGGACCTCGCGCTGGCCCGGCCGAGCGGCGCCGACGACCTGTGGGCCGCGGCCCTCGCCCAGTACGCCCGCGCCTTCGCCGACCACCGCGCGGGCCGCACGGGCCGCGCGTGGCACCGCATTCGGCGGACGCTGGCGCGCCTGGCCGACGAACCCGGTGCCGCGCCACAGGCCCTCGCGGTGCTCCGCCAGTTGCTCGACCACATCGAGGGCGCCCGGGACGGCTCCCCCAACCCATCGGATCGGCACCGGCCGTTCGTCCCGACCCCCCGCACCGAGGTACGGCCGACACGCACCACCGAGGACGGCCTCGGCCGACCGTGACCCACCGCTCGTGAGCCGTCCTGAACAGACAGCAGGACGGCAGGACGGCGAGGTGGCACGGCGACGCCCCGCCCGGGTTCCACGCCGGCGGGGCGCCGGTCCCGAGCAGCGACGAGCAGCCAGCACGCGTGACTAAGGACCCCTCCACGGTAGGTCCAGGGTCTGACATCGATGCTCGTGGCCGGGGGTTGGGTGGTCGTGACTCAGAGCCTGAGCAGTCGCAATTCTGGGTCCGAATGACGTTCTGGCGGGCTGTCCTCCGACTGTTCCGTCCGGCTGCCGAGACCCGTTCTCCATGGCTCCGTCCATGGACATCATGGAGGTGGTTTCCGTGGATGATGAGGCGATGTTCGTTCGCACGGAAGCCCTGCCGCAGTCGTCTCTGCATCAGCACATGACGGTTCAGGTTCACACCCCCATCGGATCCGCCGTGGTGCTCTGGCACGGCGATCCGCCAGAAGCCGACGGCCGGCACCACGTCGAATGGACTGTCGGCGAGGACATCCACTGGGGGCGGAACGCCCAGCCTGCCCTCTCCAACGAACCGGAAGTCCGCCAGGAAGGCGACCGGGTGATCGTGTGCGGTCTTCTCCACCTGTACGACGACGGTGTCGCCTGCCTGCAGATGGGTCACTGGACCGTGCTGTTCGACGTGGCATCACCGGTCCCCGACAGCATGGACGAATCCTGGGTGGAGATCAGCGTCGGATCAGAGAACATCGCCCTCTGCCCCTACCAAGTCTGATCGGGTCGCCTTCCCGTTCTCGGGACTTCTGGACTGCCGAAGGGAGCATCGGTCGCGCCCCTGCAACCGCTGTCCGCGTGGGCGGAGCACCCGCCCCCGAACCCGTACACCTGACCCCGTACGGGCGTCTCAAACCCGAGAAGCGGGACTGTCTCACATCGGGTGGGGAGGCGAGTAGGCCATCGACAATGCGTTATTCAGGCGTTATAAACACAAGATATTCGCCGGTTTGGGGTGGTTTTCCTTGCCCTCGGGGGTGCATCGGCGCCTATGAGCGCCGTCGTGCATCTATCACGCGCCCGCTCGGGCATACAACCCCTCCGCCCCAGGAAGTTCCCCTCTTCGCTCGGTAGCTTCGGCGCACATGACCACCGCCCATGCGACCTCCCCGGTCACCAGTCCCGACCACCCCGCCGGATCCGAACGCGGCCCCCGACGCGGCCCCGAGGCCAGGCCCGATCTCGGTGTCAGCCTCGGACGGGCCCGTGCGAGCGACGGTTCCGGGCTGTGGCGGATCGCCCGTGACTCGGGGGAACTGGACGTCAACTCGCCCTACAGCTACCTGCTGTGGTGCCGGGACTTCGCCGACACGACCGCCGTCGCCCGTGACTCCGTGGGACGGCCGGTCGGCTTCGTCACCGGGTATCTGCGCCCCGACGACCCCCGCACGCTCTTCGTGTGGCAGGTCGCCGTCGATGGTTCGCACCGCGGAACCGGGGTAGCCGGAGCACTGCTCGACTCCCTGGCCGCCCGCGTCGCGGCCGAGCACGGGCTCGACCGGATGGAGGCGACCGTCACCCCGGGCAACGCGCCCTCCGACCGGATGTTCCGCTCCTACGCGCGCCGCCACGGCGCGACCGTGACCCAGGAGGTCCTGTTCCCGGCCACGGACTTCCCCGGCACCCCCGGCTCCGACGGCACCGGACACGAACCCGAAGTGCTCTACCGCATCGGGCCCCTGACGTACTGACCCACGGCACGGCCCCCGCCCAGCATTCACCCGCACCCGTACCGATCCTGGAGAGACGTGACCGCCCTCACCGACATCATCGCCGCCCCTTCCGTCTTCGAGACCGTCGAATCCGAGGTCCGCAGCTACTGCCGCGCCTGGCCCGTCGTCTTCGAGCGCGCGAGCGGGAGCCGGCTCTACGACGAGGACGGGCGTCCCTTCCTCGACTTCTTCGCCGGCGCGGGCTCCCTCAACTACGGCCACAACAACCCCGTCCTGAAGCGCGCGCTCCTCGACTACCTCGCGCGCGACGGCGTCACCCACGGCCTGGACATGTCGACGACCGCCAAACGGGACTTCCTCGAAGCGTTCCGTACGACGGTCCTGGAGCCGCGCTCCCTGCCCTACAAGGTCATGTTCCCCGGCCCCACCGGCACCAACGCCGTCGAGGCCGCCCTCAAACTCGCCCGCAAGGTCACCGGGCGCGAGACCGTCGTCTCGTTCACCAACGCCTTCCACGGCATGTCCCTCGGCTCGCTCGCCGTGACCGGCAACGCCGCCAAGCGTGCCGGCGCGGGCGTCCCGCTCAACCACGCCACCCAGATGCCGTTCGACCACTACCTCGGCGGCCGAATGCCGGACTTCCTCTGGTTCGAGCGGCTCCTCGGCGACCCCGGCTCCGGTCTCGACCACCCCGCCGCCGTCATCGTCGAGACCGTCCAGGGCGAGGGCGGCGTCAACGTCGCCCGCGTCGAGTGGCTGCGGCAGCTCGCGGACCTGTGCCGCCGCCGGGACATGCTGCTCATCGTGGACGACGTGCAGATGGGCTGCGGCCGCACGGGCGACTTCTTCTCCTTCGAGGAGGCGGGCATCGTGCCCGACATCGTCACCCTGTCGAAGTCCATCAGCGGCTACGGGCTCCCCATGGCCCTCTGCCTGTTCCGCCCCGAGCTGGACGTCTGGCAGCCGGGCGAGCACAACGGCACGTTCCGCGGCAACAACCCCGCCTTCGTGACCGCCACCAAGGCCCTGGAGACGTTCTGGGCCGACGGCACCCTGCGCGAGCGCACCCTGACCCGCGCCGGACGTGTCGAGCACGCGCTCCTCGATCTGTGCGGCGAGGACGGCCGCACGGCGCTCCGGACCCGGGGCCGCGGTCTGGTCTGGGGCCTGGAGTTCGGCGACGGCGAGCGGGCCGAGGCCGTGTGCCGGCGCGCCTTCGAGCTGGGTCTGCTCCTGGAGACGTCCGGGCCGCACGGCGAGGTGGTCAAGCTGCTGCCGCCGCTGACGGTGACGGACGACGAACTCGACGAGGGCCTCGGCATCCTGGCCCGTTCCGTCCGGCACACGGCCGACCTCCGCACGTCCGACCGCCGGGCCGCCTGAACCCGCCACCGGGCACCCCACGTCGCGCCCGGCTCCGCATCGCACCCGGTTCCGAATCCCGCCGAGCGCCGCATCGCATCAGGCCCTGGCGTCCGTTCCTCCACCCCACCCCACCCCACCCCCGACAGAAAGGCGATCCCTCGTGATCGTGCGTTCCTTCGACGAACTCGACGGCACCGAGCGGCATGTGAAGGCCGCCTCCGGCACCTGGGAGAGCAGGCGCATCGTCCTGGCCCGTGAGCGGGTCGGGTTCTCCCTGCACGAGACCGTGCTGTACGCGGGCACCCGTACCTCCATGTGGTACGCCAACCACGTGGAGGCCGTCGTCTGCACCGCCGGTGAGGCCGAGCTCACCGACCTCGAGACAGGCCGTACGTACACGATCGTGCCCGGAACGATGTACCTGCTCGACGGGCACGAGCGGCACACCCTCGACGTCAAGCGGGACTTCCGCTGCCTCTGCGTCTTCAACCCGCCGGTCACCGGCCGTGAGGACCACGACGAGAACGGCGTCTACCCCCTGCTCACCGAACCCGAGCCCACCGCCTGAACCCCTGCGCCCCCGCACCCCCGCACCCGACAACCCCGCACGAGACAAGGAAGGCACCGCCTCTCATGACCTCCGCCCCCGCCCGTCCCGTCGACCTCTACCCGACCCGTGGCACCGAGGAGCAGCTGATCGGTCGCAAGGACCCCGTCGTGTGGTCCGCGCCCGGCACCGCCGGGCCCTTCTGGGCGCGGGAACTCGAGGAGTACGAGCGCGACGGGTTCGTCACCGTCGACGAGCTCGTCACCCCGGAGGAGGTGGAGGTGCTCCGTGACGAGCTCGACCGGCTCGTCACGGACCCGGCGGTCCGGCAGGACGAGCGGGCCGTCGTCGAGCCGAACTCGCAGGAGATCCGCTCGGTGTTCGAGGTGCACCGGATCAGCGAGGTGTTCGCCAAGCTCGCGGCGGACCCGCGCGTCGTCGGGCGCGCCCGTCAGATCCTCGGTTCCGATGTGTACGTCCACCAGTCGCGGGTCAACGTCAAGCCGGGCTTCGGCGCCAGCGGCTTCTACTGGCACTCCGACTTCGAGACCTGGCACGCGGAGGACGGTCTGCCTCGGATGCGGACGGTCTCCGTGTCGATCGCCCTCACCCCGAACCACAGCACCAACGGCAGCCTGATGATCATGCCGGGTTCGCACCGGACGTTCCTGGGCTGCGCCGGCGAGACGCCGCGCGACAACTACAAGAAGTCGCTCCGTACGCAGGACGCGGGGACGCCGTCCCACGAGGCACTCACCACGTTCGCCGACGCCTGCGGCATCCGCCAGTTCACCGGCCCCGCGGGCTCGGCGACCTGGTTCGACTGCAACGCCCTGCACGGTTCGGGCGACAACATCACCCCGTACCCGCGCAGCAATGTGTTCCTCGTGTTCAACAGCGTCGACAACCAGCCGGAACTGCCCTTCGCGGCGCCGGTGCGGCGGCCGGCCTTCATCGCCACGCGGGACATCGCACCCGTCGGATGATTCTCGCCGCCCATCGTCCGTACGACAAGGAAGGGGACGTCCATGTCCCGTCAGGATGCCGGCCGGGGCCGCTCGCCCCTCGACCGCCGCGGATTCCTCACCAGATCGGCACTGCTCGGCGCTGCCGCCCTCACCCCGGCGTTCGTGACGGCCTGCAGCCGCACCGAGGCCGGCACCGGGGCGCCGAAGGGCGACGCGGACCTGCTGGCGAAGCTGCGGAAGCAGGGCTTCGTGCGGGTGGGGTTCGCCGGTGAGGCGCCGTACGGCTTCCGGGACGGCGACGCGCTCGCCGGCGAGGCCCCGACGCTCCACCGGGAGATCTTCACGGCGCTGGGAGTCCGCGAACTGCGGCCCACGCTGACCGAGTTCGGCACGCTCATCCCTGGTCTGCTGGCGGACCGGTTCGACCTCGTGAGCGCGGGCATGGCGATCACGCCCGAGAGGTGCGCCAAGGTCCTGTTCTCCGAGCCGGAGTTCATCTCGCCGACGGCGCTGATGGTCCGCGAGGGGAACCCGAAGGGGCTGAGCGACTTCGCGTCCTGTGTGGCGCGGGGCGCCACCGTGGGGGTGCTCACGGCGGCGGTGGAGGCCTCGTACGCCAAGGCGGCGGGCGTGCCGGACGGCTCGGTGAAGACGCTGGCCAAGCAGCAGGACGGTCTCGACGCGCTGCTCGCCGGCCGGATCGACGCCTTCGCGCTGACCGGCGTCTCGCTGCGCTGGCTGTCCCGCACGAACCGGGGTGCGGCGGTGCAGGTGGGCGCGCCGTTCGTGCCCGTGGTGGACGGGGTCAAGCAGTTCAGCGCGGGCGGCGCGGTGTTCCGGCTGGGGGCGACCGGGCTGCGGGACGCCTTCGACCGGGAGCTGGCGAGGATAACCGGCGACCCGGCACGGTACGTGCGGCTCGTCGGCCGCTACGGGTTCACCGAGCGCGAGGTGCCGCCCCGCTCCCTGCGGACGGCCGATCTCTGTGCGGCCTGAGCAGGTGGCCGAATCCCTCGTGTCGAACGGGCAGTCGGCCGGATCCCTTCCGCTCCCCGAGCAGGTGGCCGGGACTCCGCTGCCTCCTGCGCAGGCGGCCGGCACCACCGAGGCCGCTCCCGGGTTCCTCACCGAACTGGGGAGCGCCCTGCCCCGGCTCGGAGAGGGCCTGCTCGTCACGGTGGAGGCGACGGTCCTGGGGGCGGCGCTCGCCCTCGTCCTGTCGTACGCGCTGGGGCTCGCGACCGGTTCCTCGCACGGGATCGTACGCGGCGGGGCGCGGGTGGTCGTCGAGTTCTTCCGGGGCACCTCGCTGTACGTGCAGCTGTTCTGGCTGTTCTTCGCGCTGCCCATGCTCGGCTTCCGGCTGGAGCCGCTCGCGTGCGGTGTCCTCGCGCTCGGACTCAACTTCGGGGCGTACGGGGCCGAGGTGGTGCGGGGCGCGGTCGCTGCGGTGCCGGCCTCGCAGAGCGAGGCGGCCGTCGCGCTCGGCATGCGGCCGGGGCTGCGGCTGAGGCGGGTGGTGCTGCCGCAGGCACAGGCGCTGATGATCGCACCGTTCAAGAACCTGCTGGTCCAGCTGCTGAAGGCGACCCCCTTGCTGTCGCTCGTCACCGTGCCCGATCTGACCTTCGAGATCGACCAGTTGCGGTCCGCGACCGGTGACACGGCCGCCGCCTATCTGCTGCTCCTCGCGCTCTACGGTGCCGTGGCCGCCGTACTGAGTCTGCTGATGAACGCCCTGGAGCGGTCCGCGAAGGCCCGCCTCGGGCAGGGAGGTGGTGCGTGATGTGGGACGGTGACGCGGCCCTGACCGCGCTGCCCGTCGTGCTCAAGGGCTTCGGGGTGACCCTGGCCGCGACCGTCCTCGGCTTCGTCGTCGCGGCCGTCCTCGGCCTGGTCCTGGCCGTCGTGGGGCGGGCGGCGCCCCGGTGGGTGGCGGCGCCGGTCGGCGGTGCGGCGGCGTTCGTCCGCTCGACGCCGCTGCTCGTGCAGCTGTTCGCGGCGTGGGTGCTGATCCCCGCCCTCGACCCGCTGGCGCTCGGCGTGCTCGTCCTGGGCGTGCACTACGCCACGTACCTCTCCGAGGTGTACCGCACGGGCATCGACGCCGTACCGAAGGGGCAGTGGGAGGCGTGCACGGCGCTCTCGCTGCCGCGTCACCGGACGTGGCGGGCGGTGGTGCTGCCGCAGGCGGTGCGGAACGTCCTGCCGCCGCTCGGGAACTACGCCGTCTCCCTCTTCAAGGAGACGCCGCTGCTGTCGGTGATCACCGTGCACGAGATGGTCCACGAGGCGAACGCCTTCGGCAGCACGCACTTCGCCTATCTGGAGAGCTTCACCCTGGCCGCCGCGGTGTTCCTGCTCGCGAGCTGGCCCACGTCCCTGCTCGTACGACGACTGGAGGCACGCCTTGCCCACTGAGCGGCTCTCGAAGACCCCGGGGCCACGACCGGACCCGCCCGCCGTGGCCGTGGACGGGAACCCGGACGCGGTCCCGGACGCGGTCCCGGACGCGGTCCCGGACGCGGTCCGCTTCGAACGGGTCACCAAGCGGTTCGGGGACAACACCGTGCTCGACGGCCTCGACCTGTCCGTGGGGCGCGGCGAACGCGTGACGCTGATCGGGCCGAGCGGTTCGGGCAAGACGACCATCCTGCGGCTGCTCATGACACTGGAGCGGGTCACCGAGGGCGTCATCCTCGTCGACGGGCTCCCCTACTCCCACACGCCCTCGGGTTCCGACGGCGGCAAGCTGGTGCCGGCGAGCGAGCGAGAGCTCGCGACGCGGCGGCGCCGGGTCGGCATGGTCTTCCAGCAGTTCAACCTCTTCCCCCACATGAACGTGCTGGAGAACGTCGTCGAGGCGCCCGTCCACGTGCTCGGCGAGAGCCGGGAGGCGGCGGAGGCGCACGCCCGCGACCTGCTCGGGCTGGTCGGCCTCGACGACAAGATCGACGCCAGGCCCACCCGGCTCTCCGGCGGGCAGCAGCAGCGGGTGGCCATCGCCCGCGCGCTCGCGATGCGGCCCGAGATCCTGCTGCTCGACGAGGTGACGTCCGCGCTCGACCCGGAGCTGGTGGCCGAGGTCCTGGACGTGCTGCGGGACATCGCGCGCGACACCGAGATCACACTGCTCTGCGTCACCCACGAGATGGGCTTCGCCCGTGACGTGTCGGACCGCATCCTGATGTTCGACCAGGGCCGGATCATCGAGTCGGGAGCGGCGGCCCAGCTGCTCGACGCCCCGGAACACGAACGAACGAGGTCGTTCCTGCGCTCGGTGAGGTGAGAGCCCGTAAGGGGTGACGGTCGTCCGGGTCCGGGTCCGGCTCGTACGGGGTGCCGGATCGTACGAGGGGGTGGCTCACACGGGGTGGCGGCTCGTACGAGGGGCGGGCCCGTACGACGTGGCGGCTCGTACGAGGTGACGGCCCGTACGAGGTGACGGCTCGCGCGGGTGACGGCGAGCGGCCGGCGGGAATCCCGGTCGCCCCGGGCCGGGCGTACGCGCTCCCCAGGTAGAGTCGGCGGGCGGCGAGGCCGGTGGACCGGCTGCGCGCCGTTGCTGTGGCCGGGCCGACGACGCTCCTGGCGAAGATCCCGATCCCGCTGGAGAGAAGCGTGCGCGACCCCGTGTCCTCCGGCGTCTCCGTCTGCCCGCCATGAGGGCCTGCCCCCGGCCGTGAGCCCGGACCGCGCGCATCCCGTACGGCTCCTCGTCCCCCGCGTTCCTTCCCGCACCCCCCGGCCTGCCGTACGGGGGTGTGCCCGAGCACGACAGGTCCCCTCTCCTTGCCCTCCCCCGCTTCCCGCCCGGCCGTCGCGCCGCGCACCACCTCGCGCCTGCGGCGTCTCGGGCCCGACTGGCTGTCCGATCCGAAGGTCTGGCGTACCGAGGTGCTGGCCGGTCTGGTCGTCGCCCTCGCGCTGATTCCCGAGGCGATCTCGTTCTCGATCATCGCCGGTGTCGACCCTGCGCTCGGTCTCTTCGCCTCCTTCACCATGGCGGTGACGATCTCCGTCGTCGGTGGCCGGCGGGCGATGATCTCCGCCGCGACCGGCGCCGTCGCCCTCGTCATCGCGCCGCTGAACCGTGAGCACGGGCTCGGGTACCTGATCGCCGCCGTCATCCTCGCGGGCGTCTTCCAGGTCGTGCTGGGGCTGCTCGGGGTCGCGAAGCTGGTGCGGTTCGTGCCCCGCTCGGTGATGGTCGGGTTCGTGAACTCGCTCGCGATCCTGGTCTTCATGACCCAGCTCCACGAGCTGACGGACGTGCCGTGGGCCGTCTATCCGCTGCTCGCCGCCGGCCTGGCGCTGATGGTGTTCCTTCCGAAGATCACCACGCTGGTGCCCGCGCCGCTCGTCTCCATCGTGGCCCTCACCGCGCTCACCGTCGCCGCCGGGATCGCGGTCCCGACCGTGGGCGACAAGGGGGCCCTGCCGACCTCCCTGCCGGTGCCCGGTCTGCCGGACGTCCCCTTCACCATGGACACGCTGACGACGATCGCGCCGTACGCCTTCGCGATGGCGCTGGTCGGGCTGATGGAGTCGCTGATGACCGCCAAGCTGGTGGACGACATCACCGACACGCCGTCCGACAAGAAGCGCGAGTCCGTCGGCCAGGGCATCGCCAACATCGTCACCGGCTTCTTCGGCGGCATCGGCGGCTGCGCCGTGATCGGTCAGACGATGATCAACGTGAAGGTCTCCGGCGCCCGCACGAGGCTCTCGACCTTCCTCGCCGGCGCGTTCCTGATGGTGCTGTGCATCGCCTTCGGCCCGGTCGTCTCCGACATCCCGATGGCCGTCCTGGTCGCCGTCATGATCATGGTGTCGATCGCGACGTTCGACTGGCACTCGATCGCCCCGAAGACGCTCCGCCGGATGCCCACCGGTGAGATCGTCGTCATGGCCGTCACCGTCGTGGCCGTGCTCGCCACCCACAACCTCGCCGTCGGTGTCGTCCTCGGCTCCCTGACCGCCGTGGTGATCTTCGCCCGGCGCGTCGCCCACCAGGCCGAGCTGACCGCCGTCCCCGATCCCACCGGCACGACCGTGGTCTACCGGATCAGCGGCGAGCTGTTCTTCGCCTCGGCGGGCGAGCTGGTCGGCCGTTTCGACTACGCCACCGACGCCGACAGGATCGTCATCGACCTGTCCGGCGCGCACGTCTGGGACGCCTCGTCCGTCGCCGCCCTCGACATCGTCGAGAGCAAGTACGCGCAGCGCGGGAAGGCCGTCGAGATCGTCGGCCTCAACGACCCCAGCGCCCGGCTCCACGGCAGGCTGAGCGGCGAACTCGCTGTCGGCCACTGACCGTCGCCCCGCGCGTCGAAGGTGAACGGCTGCGGGCGTGACCGGTGGCCGGGTCTCGCGCCGCCCCTCGCGGGGTGGCGGTCGACGGCCCGGCCGGTCGCCGGTCACGCCCGGTGGGTCAGATCCTCGTCGACAGCGGGACCGTGATCTGCTTCAGCCAGCTGCCGGCCGCGAAGTCGCGCGCCTTCACGACCACCCGGTCGTGGAAGACCTCGACCTGGAGGCCCTGGTTGAACGTGCCCGCCACGGCGACCTCGCCGCCCTTGCCGTCGTCCGTGTAGCCGGTCTGCACGGCGCCCGTGTTGATCACGGAGAAGCCGTCCAGGTTCGCCGTGCCGGGGACGACCCGGCGGACGTACCAGTCCGACAGGGCGAGGTCCCAGTGGGTGTGCCCGCAGAAGAGGAACACGTCACGGTGGCGGCCGAGGATGCCCAGGAGCCGGTCCGCCTGGAGGTAGTCCCGGGAGTACAGGCGGTTGTGGCTGCCGGAGACGGTGTTGGGGAGCGGGTGGTGCGTGACGACCATGACGGGCCTGCGCCGCCGCGCCCAGTAGGCGAGGCGCTGTTCGAGCCAGGTGAGCTGGGCCTCGCTGAGCCATACCTCGTCCCAGAGCTTCGGGTCGTGGTAGTGCATGTACTTCTCGGTGCCGATGCTGAGCACCGGGATGCCGCCGAAGACGTGCTCCGCGTTCACCGAGTTGCGTCCGGCGAAGTGGTAGAAGCTGCGGAACAGCGAGTCCTCGGTGGTGCCGTTGGGCCAGGCGTCCTGCGCGAGCGTCGACGGGTCGCGCCACTTGGGGACGTAGAACTCGTGGTTGCCGATCGCCCAGGCGACCGTCTTCGCGTGCTTGTGGCGGGCGAGTTCGGTCGCGACCGCCGCGTACTCGGCGTCGTAGCCGCGCGGCGTGATGTCGCCCGCGACGGCGAGGCCGGAACTCGTGGGGTTGGTCCGGTTCATGTCCTCCAGGGCCACCCCGAAGTCACCGAGGTCGCCCTGGATGTCGCTGACGACGTTGAACGTGGCGAAGGGCCGTCGCCCGGGTTCCGCGTGCGTGGGGAGCGCCGCACCCGCCGGTATCTGGGAGGCGGCGACGGCGCCCACCGCCCCGGTCGCGACGGTGAGCAGAGACCTGCGATCCACTGAGAGTTCCTTTCGGGCCGGCGGCGCCGCCGACGAGCACACGTCCCGGCGCTCCCCCACGCCCGGACCCTGCGCACTCGCGTCCCGGGGCCCCGCACTTCGATCTGGACCCGTTATGAATACGCAACGTGTCCGACCCGTTCCCCGCCCGGGGGATGTCTGCCGTGTGAACGTGTCCCGACGGTAGGGGGCATGGCGTCCCGGGGGTACGGAGGAGAGCGGGTCCGCCGTCGGAAGCGGGTGAAGCCCGAGGACGGGGCTGCTTCGTGCGGGCCGCCGGCCAGGAAGGTCGAGCGCGCAATCGGTGACGTCCAGGCCGATCGTGAGCAGGGTTCCCCACTGCTCGTGCGGCGGCTTGGCCGCGTCGGGCCGTATGCAGACGACGGCGGGCCCGTCGCTCCCGCACAGCGCGCCCGCCCGCTCGGCCTGGCTGAGACGGGGCATCGCGGCGCGCACCTCGCGCAGGTGGGCGAGCCGCTCCCCCGTCAATGAGTACGTCTCCGCACTCATGGGGCGAATGCACCAGACATCCCACGCGGGGTGGCCGGCGGGGCAGGGGTGGGCGCGTGCCCCTCGCGTCGGCGGGGCCGTCCCGCCCGTCAGCGGTCGAACGGGGTGATCACTCGTTCGTGATTTTCCGCGTGGTGGGGGCCCGCGCGCCGCCACACTGCCCACGGCGGCGCGTGACCTGCGCCGTTCCGACGCACTGTGGGTGGGGAGACGGAATGACTCGGGATGCGGGGCGCCGCGAGGGGCCCGGCGAGCAGACGGTGCTGCTCGTGGCGGGACTGGCGGACGTGGCGGTGAGCACCCTCGGTTCGGCCCTGGGGCTGGTACGGGGTCTGGCGCGCCGCTCGGACACGGCGGAGCTGGTGGCGGACGCCGAGCAGGACCTGATGGCGCGCGGCCGGCTCGTACGGGACCGCTACGCGGCCGTCCCTCCGGCCCACTTGGAGGTCCTCGCCCGGCACGTGCTGGCCACCCGGGTGCGCGATGGCGACTGAGCGGTGGGAGCCGGCCGCGTTCAAGGCGCGGGTCGACGAGGTGCTGCACCGGTTCGTCGCCGACGAGGCCGACCTGCTCGCGGCGGTCGATCCGGCGCTGGGGCCGGTGGCCGATCAGGCCGAGGCGGCGGTCGCGGTCGGCAAGCGGCTGCGGGCGGCGTTCTGCTACTGGGGCTGGCGCGCCGCACGGCAGCCCGACAGCGAGGCCCTGTTGCGGGCGGCGGCCTCCATGGAGCTGGTGCACGCGGCGGCGGTCGTGCACGACGACCTCATCGACGACAGCCCGTTACGGCACGGGCGGCCCACGGCTCACATGGCCCTCGGCGCCGCCGTGGGCCACCATCCCCGGGCGCCCGAGGCGGCCCGGTCGCTCGCGATGCTCGTCGGCGACCTGCTGATGTCGCTGGCCGGGCAGCTGTTCGCGACCAGCGGTCTGCCGACCGCCTACCTCGGCCGGGCGCGCCCCCTGTGGGCGGCGCTGGCCCGCGAGCTGATCGCCGGTGAGTGCCTGGAGATCCTGCACACTGGTGCCGTCCCGGACACGGCGGCCTCGCTGAAGGTCATCCGCTACAAGACCGCCAAGTACACCGTCGAACAGCCGCTGCTGATCGGCGGCGTCCTGGCCGGGGCGGGCGGGCGGCTGCGCGAGGGATTCAGCGCGTACGGGCTTCCGCTGGGCGAGGCCTTCCAGCTGAGGGACGATCTGCTGGGTCTGTTCGGTGACCCGCGCCACACCGGGAAGGCCAACGCCGACGACGTACGCGGTCATCGGCCGACGGCCCTCCTCGCCGAGACCTGGCGCGTCGCGGGAGACGGGGAGCGCGCGCGGTTGCGTGCCCTGCTGGGCCGGCCCGATCTGGACGAGGACGGTCTGGAGGCCGTACGGGAGGTGATGCGCCGCCTCGGGACGCCCGACCGGGTCGAGGACATGATCACCGCCCGGGTCGAGGAGGCGCTCGGCGCCCTCCACGAGCTGGACGTGCCCGCGCCGGCCGCCTCGGCGCTGACCGGGCTGGCCCATTCGGCGGCGGTCCGCCTGTCCTGACCACCTCGCGGCGACGGCTGGTGACGCCCGCCGCCACGGCTCTTCCTCCTTCACACGCGCCCCAGCCCCTCCGTACCCCTCGCCCCCGTTCAAGGAGTCCTGTCATGTCCCCCATCGAGGCGTCGATGAACGCCCTGCGGCAGAGCGGCGACGAGCTCGCCGACGCCACCGTCGCCGAGCTCTTCGAGCGCGGCGAGTCGGGCACCTTCAACACCCTGATGCGCTTCGTCTCCACCGCCGGCGCTCCGCTGCCGGACGGGCTGCCCGAGGTCGCGAAGGAGTATCTGCGGGCCACCGAGGCGCCACCGTCCTGGGTGGACTGGGACGAGATGGAGAAGGCGCGGCTGTTCTTCATCGACAACAACGTGCACATCTCGACCGCCCTGTCCTTCGCGTCGATGCCCGCCTGCTACCTCGTCCCGCACGTGGCGAAGCTGCTGTCGACGACGCACGGACTGAACTACCCGTCCAACAGGATGGCGGCGACCGGCCAGTTCACCGTCCAGCTGATGCAGCCCGACGCCTTCGAGGCGGGCAGCCGTTTCATCCCCGCCGCGCAGAAGGTCCGTCTGCTCCACGCCTCCATCCGTCACCACCTGGTCCGCGAGAACCGCTGGGACGTGGAAGCGGCGGGGGTGCCGATCTGCCAGGAGGACATGATCGGCGGGCAGATGTTCTTCTCGATGCTCGTACTGGACAGCCTGCACCGGCTCGGCATCCACATGTCCGAGGAGGGGGCGGCCTCCTACTACTACGCGTGGCGGGTCGTCGGGGCCATGCTCGGCGTCGACCAGGAGGCCGTGCCGAAGACCCTCGACGAGGCACGGGACTTCCTCGACCGCTACATGGTGCGGCACATGGGGCCGTCCCCGGAGGGCGCACATCTGACCCGGCAGCTGATCGACCTCTACGAGGACATCGTGCCCGGCACCCTGTTCGACCCGGTGGTCGCCGCCCTGATCCGCTACCTCGTCGGGGACACCTGCGCCGACTGGCTGGAGGTCGCCAGCACGCCCTGGGACACCGTCGTGAAGGCGGTGCCGCACCTCCTGGGCGTCCTGGAGACCATCGAGGACCGTTCCCCGCTGGGCGGCTGGGCCCTGGACCGGCTCGGCCATCTCACCACCCTCTTCGAACTGTCCTCGCTCACGCGCGGGCGGGTCATGCACTACGCCGTCCCCGAGAACCTCAGGGAGGAGTACGGCGTCGCGGGCGCGGCGCCCCGCACCCGGCGCTGGACCCCACCGGCGGCGACGGTCTCCCCCTGACCTCTCACCGGCAGCCGGGTGACACCCATGTCGACGATCCTGGATACTGCCGCGATGCCGCAGACTCCGCAGGGCCGTGCGGCACGAGCCCGTGTCGGCCGAGCCGCCGCACGGCCCGACCGTGACGTACGCGAGCCGACGGCGCTGGCCCGGCCCCCGGGGCGCGCACAGCGCGATCAGCGTGGCCGTCGGCGAGCGGGTCGAGGAGCCCACGGAGCTGGAGCACTTCCTGACCGCCCGCTGGGGCCTGCACAGCGGGTACCTGGGCCGGCCGCTCTACCTTCCGAACACCCACCCCCGCTGGCCGCTGCACCGCGCCCGTCTCCTCGACGGCGACGAGTCGCTGCTCGCCTCGGCCGGCCTGGAGGAAGCGCTCGGGGAGCCGGTCAGCGTCCTGTACTCCCCGGGCGTCCCGGTCCGCATCAGCCGCCCGCAACGGGAGCCGCGGGTGTTCGCGCCGCACCAGCGGACCGGGGACGGTGGCGGTGGTCTTCGAGGGCGGTGACGCGGGACCCCCGCGCGGCGCTCCCTACGTCTCCAGCCCGCACGTCTCCAGTCCGTACGTCTCCACGGCCGTGCCCCCGAACACCGCCCGGCGTTCCGTGCGGCTCAGCGCATCGGTGAGTTCCCCGGCGGTCGCGAGCGTCCGGCCGTAGGACGCCGCCAGGGTGCACACCGGCCAGTCCGAGCCGAACATGAGCCGGTGCGGGCCGAAGGCGTCCAGGAGGGTGTCGGTGTACGGGCGCAGGTCCGGCACCGTCCACGTACGCGGGTCGGCCTCGGTGAGCAGGCCCGACAGTTTGCACACGGTGTTCGGCCGGGCGGCGAAGGCGCGCAGCCGGGCCGCCCAGGGTTCCAGCCCGCCGCTCGCGATCGGCGGCTTCGCCGCGTGGTCGAGCACGAAGGTCAGTCCGGGCAGCTCCGACGCCGCCGCGGTCGCGGCCGGCAGCTGGTGCGGGAGGATCACGAGGTCGTACGCGAGACCGGTGGCGGCCACCGCCCGCAGGCCGCGCCGGACGTCGGGGCGCAGAAGCCACTCGGGGTCGGGTTCCGACTGCACCTGGTGGCGGATGCCCACCAGGTGCCGGCCTCCGGGCCGTTCCCGTAGCGCGGCCAGGGTGTCGGCGACGCCGGGTGCTGTGAGGTCCGTCCAGCCCACCACCCCGGCGACGAGGTCGCTGTCACGGGCCACGAGCAGCATCTCCGGGGTCTCGTCGGCCACGGTCACCGTCTGGACGAGCACGGTGGCCGTCACCCCCGAGGCGGTGGCCTCCGCCCTCAGGTGGCTCTCCGTGAAGGTGCGGCGCAGCGGGGCGAGCGCGGGGCCGGTGATCCAGTCCTGGTCGCGTACGGAGAGGTCCCAGAGGTGGTGGTGGGCGTCGACGAGCAGGGGGTCGTTCACAGCTGCCACACCACCGGCAGCCCGGCCCCCGCGCCGTCCTCGGAGTAGTCGTGCACGACGTCGAGCAGTTCGGCCATGCGCGTCTGCCAGGCGATGTTGACGGGCAGCTTCTCCAGTTCGGCGAGGAGCCGGGCGTAGTCCTCGCAGTCGATCAGGTGGAAGAGGTCCGTGCCGCTGCGCCAGATCGTCCAGGAGGTGCAGCCGGCCGCACGGATCGCCGCGGTCAGCTCGGCGGGTACGTCGCGGTGCGCCTCCTCGTAGGCGGCGACGCGGTCCTCCCGTACACGGGTGTGCAGGGCGATCCTCATGGGCGGGCTCCAGGGGTGACGGGGGTGTCGGGCGCCTCGGGAGTCTGGGGCACCTCAGGCGTCTCGGGGGTTTCCGAAGTCTCCGCGGTCTCAGGCCGCTCAGGGGTATCGGAGGTGACCAGGACGATGTCGAGGATCCGGGGCCCGTGTACGCCTTCGACGCGGCGCAGCTCGATGTCGCTGGTGGCCGAGGGGCCGGAGACGAGGGTCAGGGGCCGTCGGGGGTCCAGGCGCGCGAGGGCTTCCGGCACGTCGGGGACGATCTGCTCCGGGTGGACCACGCAGAGGTGGTGGTCGGGGACCAGGGTCAGCGCCCTGCGGCCCTGCCCGGGGCCGGCGTCCAGGACGACGGTGCCGGTCTCCGCGATGGCGACGGCCACCGTGGTCACCGTGCCGTCGACGGCGTCGAGCTGTCGCACGGTCAGGGGCGGGGCGTCCCGGACGAGATCCGCGTCGGTACGGGTCAGGAACTCCGGCGGGAAGCCGTCGGGGACGACGACACGCCGTACGCCCCGGCGTTCGAGGAGGGCGGCCACGGTCCGCGCCACCTCCTCCGGCGCGCAGCGCACGACGGTGGCCCGGTAGTCGGCGACGCGTTCGCCGAACAGGGTGACGATGTCGTCCGGCGGCGTGGTCCGGAGGTACGCGCGCGGGACGTGGACGTCCGCGGGTGTCTCGTCGGCGGGGACGTCGACGAGGGCGGCCCGGACACGTCCGAGTACTGCCGCGCGGCCGGTGTCCGTCCGGTCGTGGCGGTCGTCCTCGGCGGGGCCGGTCCCGGGGCGGGGTCGGTCCGTCCGTTCGTCGGTCATCGGCGCTCCCTGTTCTCTCGCCACCAGGTGCGGAAGGTCTCTCGTGCGGGCGGCGGGGTGTCCCTCGTCGCCGACCAGCGGCGCAGGGGACCGGGCAGGCGCCGGATGCGTCCGCCGCGGGCCGTCAGCCGCCCGCCGGCGGCGGCGGCGCGCTGGGCGATGCCGAGGAGCGTGGGCGAGTCGAGGACCGCCGACGCGGCGGCCATGGCCAGGGCCTCCGGTGTGGGCAGGGCGCGGCGGTTCCGATCCGACTCGACGACCCGGGCCCGCAGGTGGACGAGCACCTCCGGGATGTCGATCTTCACCGGGCAGGCGTCGTAGCAGGCGCCGCACAGGGTGGAGGCGAACGGCAGGGACGGGGCCTTGTCGACGCCCACGAGCTGCGGGGTGAGCACCGCGCCGATGGGCCCGGGGTACACGGAGCCGTAGGCGTGCCCGCCGGTGCGCTCGTACACGGGGCAGACGTTGAGGCAGGCCGAGCAGCGGATGCAGGCGAGGGTCTGCCGGCCGACGGTGTCCTTGAGGACGTCGGTGCGGCCGTTGTCGAGGAGGACGAGATGGAAGTCCTGGGGGCCGTCGCCCGGGGTCACGCCCGTCCACAGCGAGGTGTACGGGTTCATCCGCTCGCCCGTCGAACTGCGGGGCAGCAGTTGCAGGAAGACCTCCAGGTCGGCGAAGCGCGGGACGACCTTCTCGATGCCCATGACCGTGATGAGGGTCCTGGGCAGGGTCAGGCACATGCGGCCGTTGCCCTCGGACTCGACGACGGCGACCGTGCCGGTGTCGGCGGCGGCGAAGTTCGCCCCGGAGATCGCGACTTCGGCCGTGAGGAACTTCTCCCGCAGATGGAGCCTGGCCGCCTCGGCGAGCGCCTTGGGGTCGTCGTCGAGGTCCTGCGGCGCGGCTCTGCCCCAGTCCCCCATGCGCGCGGCGAAGACGTCCCTGATCTCGGCGCGGTTGCGGTGGATCGCGGGGACGAGGATGTGCGACGGCCGGTCCTCGCCGAGCTGCACGATGAGTTCGGCGAGATCGGTCTCGTACGCCGTGATGCCGGCGGCGCCGAGCGCCTCGTTGAGACCGATCTCCTGGGTGGCCATCGACTTGACCTTGACGACCTCGCGGGCGCCGGTGGCGG
This sequence comes from Streptomyces sp. NPDC001728, assembly GCF_040297565.1. Lineage (NCBI taxonomy): Bacteria > Bacillati > Actinomycetota > Actinomycetes > Kitasatosporales > Streptomycetaceae > Streptomyces > Streptomyces sp. NPDC001728. Next base: position 168,170 of record NZ_JBEOZK010000004.1, on the reverse strand, counting down.
TCACCAGGCGGGCGACGATGCGGTTGGCCTCGGCGGCGTCGCTCGCCCAGTGGACGGTGCCGCCCGCCTCGGTGACGCTGCGCTCCAGTTGTTCGAGGTAGTGGTCGAGATGGCGTGCGGTACGGCGTTTGATCGCGGCGCCGGCCTCGCGCAGCTCCTCCCAGTGCGGTACTTCGCCGGTCGCGTCGAGCCGCTTCGCGCGGATGGTCGTCGTGGCGTGCCGGAGGTTGTGGCGCAGCTGAGTGTCCGCGAGGGCGGTGCGGGCCGCCTCCGGGAAGGCGGGGGTGCCGAGCCAGACCCGCCCGTCGTTCGCGTCCAGGCCGCCGCCGCTTCCCCGGCTCACCGCGCTCCCCTGTCTCGTTTCGCCGTGCTCTTCCGGTTCACGGCGCTCCCTCGGTCGTGGCCAGGATCTCCGCCAGGTGCATGACGCGTACCCCGCTGTTCAGCCGGTCGAGGCCGCCGCCGATGTGCATCAGGCACGAGTTGTCGGCGGCGCACAGCACTTCGGCCCCGGTGCCCAGGACCCGGCTCATCTTGTCGGCGAGCATGGTGGTGGAGGTGTCGGCGTTCTTGAGGGCGAAGGTTCCGCCGAAGCCGCAGCAGGAGTCGGCCCCGGGCAGTTCGACCAGCTCGATGCCCTTGACCGCGCGCAGCAGACGCAGCGGTCGGTCCTCCAGTCGCACTCCGCGCAGGGAATGGCAGGTGGGGTGGTAGGTGACGCGGTGCGGGAACGCGGCGCCCACGTCGGTCACGCCGAGCACGTCGACGAGGAACTCCGTCAGTTCGTGGACCGCGGGGACGACGGCGGCCACCGCGTCGCGCAGGGCCGCGCCGCCGAGCTGCGCGGCGAGCACGGGGTGGTTGTGCCGGATCATCGCCGCGCAGGAGGCGGAGGGCGTCACGATCGCGTCGTAGCCGACGAAGACGCGGGCGAAGCGCTCCACCAGGGGGAGGGATTCGGGGCGGTAGCCCGTGTTGAAGTGCATCTGCGCGCAGCAGGTCTGTTCCTGGGGGAACTCGACGGTGTGGCCGAGCCGTTCGAGGAGGGTCACCACCGCTCTTCCGGTGCCGGGGAACAGGGTGTCGTTGACACAGGTCACGAAGAGCGCGATCCTCATCGGCGCCTCACCCCCGACCCCGGGACGGGGGCTTCGGAGGGCAGGTGGCCCTCGCCGCGCAGCTCGTCCCAGAGCGCCGCGGGGATGTCCAGGGCCAGCAGGTCGGCGGCGTCGGTGACCTCCGCGTCGCTGCGGAGCCCGAGGAGGACGCCCGCCACGACGGGGTGGCCGAGCGGGAACCGGGCCGCCACCGCCCTCAGGGGCACGCCGTGGCGGTCGCAGATCTCCCGCATCCGGACGGCTCGCCGCAGCGTGTCGGCCGGGGCCGTGGCGTAGTCGTACGTCGCACCCGGGCGGGGGTCCGCGAGCAGGCCCGAGTTGAAGACCCCGCCGGCGACGATCGACACGCCACGGCGGCGGGCCGCCGGGAGGAGTCCGGCCAGGCCGCTCTGGTCGAGCAGGGTGTAGCGCCCGGCGAGCAGGACGACGTCGATGTCCGTCTCGGTGACGAACCGGGTGGGCACCGCGGTCTGGTTCATGCCGACGCCGACGGCCCGTACGGTCCCCTCGGACCGCAGACGTTCCAGGGCGGGGCAGGCCTCGCGGAGAGCCTGCTCGGCGTGGTCGTCGGGGTCGTGCAGGTAGACGGTGTCGACGCGGTCGAGTCCGAGCCGTTCGAGGCTCTCCTCGAGACCGCGGCGGACGCCGTCCGCGCTGAAGTCCCACACCCTGCGGTATGCGGCGGGCACCGCGAAGCCGTGGGCGAGGTCGTCGCCGGTCGCGTCGGGGGCGGGTACGAGGAGGCGGCCGACCTTCGTCGAGACGGTGTACGAGTCCCGGGGCCGGTCCTTGAGGAAGGCGCCGAGGCGGCGCTCGGACAGGCCGAGGCCGTAGTGGGGTGCCGTGTCGAACGAGCGGACGCCCCGGTCCCAGGCGGCCTCCAGGGCGCGGGTCGCGTCCTCGTCGGTGACCGGCCGGTAGAGGTTGCCCAGGCCGGCCGCTCCGAAGGCCAGCCGGGTCGTCCAGGCGGTGGACCGGCCCAGGGGGACGCGAACGGGCCGGGTGGGGCCGGGGGGTTCGGTGTCCTGCTCCCGGGTGCTCATGTGGTTGCCTGACGCAGCCGGAGTCCCGCCATGCCGCCGTCGACGGCGAGGGCGGTGCCCGTCACCGAGCCGGCGGCCGGGGAGGCGAGGTAGACGACGGCTGCCGCGACCTCCTCGGCGCTGACGAGGCGCCCGGTGGGCTGGCGGGCGCTGAGCGCCGCGCGCTCGGCCGCCGGGTCGTCGGCCGCGTCCAGGAGGCGGGCGACCCAGGGGGTGTCCACCGTGCCGGGGTTGACGCAGTTGACCCGGATGCCCTCCCGGACGTGGTCGGCGGCCATCGCGAGGGTCAGCGACAGCACCGCGCCCTTGCTCGCCGAGTACAGGGCCCGCTGGGGAAGGCCCGCCGTGGCCGCGATGGAGCAGACGTTGACGACGGCGGCGTGCCCGGAGCGACGCAGATGGGGCAGCGCGGCGCGGGTCGTCCGGACGACACCGAGGACGTTCACGTCGAGGACGCCGTGCCACTGGTCGTCGGGGTTGTCCTCGACGGTCCCGGCCGCGCCGATGCCCGCGTTGTTGACGAGGATGTCGATGCCGCCGAGGGTGGCGGCGGCCGATTCGACCGCCGTACGCACGGAGGTGTCGTCGGCCACGTCGGCGCGGACGGCGGTGAGCGTGCCGGGGACGGCGTCCGGGTTCAGATCGAGGACGGCGACGGCGACGCCCTGGGCGTCCAGCAGGCGGGCGACGGCGAGTCCGATGCCGGAGGCGCCGCCGGTGACGACGGCCCGGAGGCCGGCGAGCGGGGATGCGGCGGTCATGCCGTCACCTCCGCGGCGTCCACGGCCACGGCGCCCACGGCGGCGGCTCCCTCGGCCGCCGTGTCGTCCGCTCTCGCGTCGTCGGCTCCGGTGTCCTCGGCTCTCGTGCCTTCGGCCGCGGCTTCGGTCTGACGTGCGAGGTCGGCGGCCCAGAAGTCGCCGTCGGGGAAGGCGAACGTGGCGATCGACTCGGCCCGCATGTCCGCCGAGAACCCCGGTGCCAGGGGCGCCGTGTAGCAGCCCTCGCGCACGACGGCCGGGTGGGCGAAGTGCTCATGGAGGTGGTCGACGAACTCGATGACCCGGTCCTCGGTGGTCCGGCTGAGCGCCACGTAGTCGAACATCGCCAGGTGCTGGACGAGTTCGCAGAGTCCGACGCCTCCGGCGTGCGGGCAGACGGGAACGTCGAACTTCGCGGCGAGGAGCAGTATCGCGAGGTTCTCGTTCACCCCGCCGACCCGGGCCGCGTCCAGCTGGACGATGTCGACGGCGTCCGCCTGGAGGAGTTGTTTGAACACGATGCGGTTCTGTACGTGCTCCCCCGTGGCCACCTTGACGGGGGCGACGGCGGCCCGTACGCGCGCGTGCCCCAGGATGTCGTCAGGGCTGGTGGGCTCCTCGACCCAGTAGGGGTCGAACTCGGCGAGCGCCCGGGTCCAGTCGATCGCCTCGGCCACGTTCCACCGCTGGTTGGCGTCGACGGCGAGGCGTACGTCCGGGCCGACGGCCGCCCGTGCGGCACGGCAGCGGCGTACGTCGTCGGCGAGGTCCGCCCCCACCTTCAGCTTGATCTGGGTGAAGCCGGCGGCGACGGCCTCCTTGGCCAGCCGGGTCAGCTTCTCGTCCGAGTAGCCGAGCCAGCCGGGCGAGGTGGTGTACGCGGGGTACCCCTGGGCGCGCAGCGTCCGCTCGCGCTCTGCGCGGCCCTCCTTGCCGCGCCGCAGCAGGTCGAGCGCCTCCTCGGGGGTGAGCGCGTCGGTGATGTACCGGAAGTCCACCTGCGAGACGAGCCATTCGGGTTCGGCGTCGGCGAGGAGCTGCCACAGCGGCTTGTTCTGTCGCTTGGCGGCCAGGTCCCACACGGCGTTCACCACGGCGCCCACGGCCATGTGCATGACGCCCTTCTCGGGTCCGAGCCAGCGGAGCTGGCTGTCACCGATCAGCGCGCGGCTGACCAGGCCCGGGTCGGCGCAGAGCTCCTCCACGGAGCGGCCGATGATGTGCGGGCGCAGTGCTTCGATCGCGGCGACCTGGACGTCGTTGCCGCGTCCGATGGTGAAGGTGAAGCCGTGGCCCTCGGGGCCGTCGGGCTCGTCCGTGCGCAGCACGAGGTAGGCCGCGGAGTAGTCGGGGTCCGGGTTCATCGCGTCGGACCCGTCGAGTTGGCGGGAGGTCGGGAAGCGGATGTCGTAGGTGTCCATCGCGATGACCCGCGTGATGTCAGTGGACAACGGGGTTCCTTTCACACCTGGGCTGCGCGCCCGGCGTTCGGCTTCGTCTGCACGAGCTACGCGGGGCGGCCCCAACCATCAGCACAGATCGGGTGATTGGCCTGTCGAGCGAGAACGATACGGCGCTCGCGAGAGGTCAGGCAAGTAGACATCGGATGTTTCTTTCTCTCCGGGTGCCTCGACCCCGGGAACGACAAAGGGCGTTCGCCCCCCGAGGAGCGAACGCCCGGTCTCCGGCCGTGTGGCGACCGGCCTCACAGCACGCTGTCGAGCCACCTCACCACATTGGAGATGTGGATCGTCGCCCACGCCTCCGCAGTGCGCGCGTCGCGCGCGGCGAGCGCGTCCAGGATCGCCCGGTGCTCCGAGATCGTCCTGGCCACGGCCGTCTCCTCGGTGATGCCGCGCCACAGCCGGGCCCGTACGGTCGCCCCGGAGATGCTGTCGAGCAGCGAGCACAGCAACGGGATCCCGGAGGCCGCCGCGATGCGCCGGTGGAACTCCAGGTCGCTGGCGACGAGTTCGTCCAGGCTCGGTGAGTCCCCGAGCCCGTCGAGCAGTTCGCCCAGCTCCCGGATCTCGTCCTCGGGTATGCGGTCCGCCGCCAGGGCCGTCGCCGCCGGCTCCAGGATGCCCCGTACCTTCAGGGCCTGCAGCGCCTGGTCGTCCTGGTGGAAGTCCAGGACGAACGAGACCGCTTCGAGCAGCAGGGGCGGTTCCAGGCTGGAGACGTACGTGCCGTCCCCCTGCCGTACGTCCAGGATGTTCAGCAGGGAGAGCGCCTTCACCGCCTCCCGCAGGGAGTTGCGGGAGAGACCCAGCCCGGCGGCGAGGTCGGCTTCCTTGGGAAGCCGGTCCCCCGGGCGCAGCGCACCGGAGACGATCATCTCCTTGATCTTCCCGATCGCCTCGTCGGTCACTGCCAAGGCATCCTCCTGTGCGCGGCAAAATACATCGGATGTGTCTGTCGGCCGCCACCCTACTCCAGGGCGGATCGGCTCCGGCCGGAAGTGACGGCAGCGGCCCTCGTACGGACGGGGTCCGGTCCCTCCCCCGTCCGTACGGGTCCCGCTGACGCCGTGCGCCGCAGCGTCGCCGTCTCGCGTCCCAGGACGGCGGGATCGTCGTCCGGTACGAACTCCAGGAGTGCCTCCCTCGGCCGTGGCCGGCCGGCGAGCAGGCCGAAGGCCCGGGTCCAGAGCTCGTCACGGGCGTCCAGGGGCAGCCGGCGGTTGTCCGGCCACCAGGAGAAGACATGGACGGCGCTGACGCGTTCGGCCAGCGCGGAGAGTCCCGCGAGGGCCTCGTCGTCGGGGGCGTTCAGCGGCGGCTGCCAGTAGGTGGTGACGTTGTCCACCGACGCGGCACGGGGGTCGCGCGGTTCCTCCAGTTCCTCCAGGAGCCGGAGCGTGGAGGACACCGAGTCGGTCAGTGTCCTGATGTGGAATTCGAGGGCGATTTCCAGGCCGTGGTCCCGCGCGATCAGCGCCGCCGCCCGCAGGCCCTCGGTGGCGCGGGCGCGCTCGTCCTCCGTCACCTCTGCCGATCCGGCCTCCCCCGCCCAGACGCGGACGCGCGGCGCTCCGAGCGTCACCGCCGCGCGGGCGACCTCCGCGAACCCGGGCAGTTCGTCCGGGAGTCCGTGGAAGTACGAGCCGTAGGAGCAGCACGTCATGCCGTGGCGTTCGGTGGCCTCGCGGACGGCGCGGAGGGCCTCGGGGTCTCCCGGTGGCGCGTGGACGTCCGCTCCCCACTCGATCACCGCGAGACCCGCGTCCGCGGCACGACGGACGACCTCCGCGGCGGGCAGCCGCCGGAAGGTGACGGAGCAGAGGCCGAGCGGGGGCGCGGGAACGGCGGCCGGACCGCACGAGAGCTGGTGCGGTGGGTCCTCGGGCACGTGCGGGCCTTCCGGTCGAAGGGTCGGGCGGGTCGGGCGGGTCGGGCGTAGGGAAGGGGCGGCCGGTACGCGCGCGCGTACCGGCCGTCCTGCGGCGCGGGTCCGGTCAGGGTGCGTGCGGGCCCACGTCCGCCGGTGTCAGCGGCCGGTTCTTCGCGGGCGCGGTCGCGTACTCGTCGGCGCCGACGTCGCGACGGCCGCCGCGCGGGTCGCCGTCGATGTCATGGGTGACGGGTGACGGGTACAGGGTGGCCGCCCCGATCGCCCGGCTCGTACGGGAGAGGCGGTGGACGCCGTCGGGACCCGCGACGAGCCGGGGGTCGGCCCGCAGGAAGCCCCCGGCGGGGATGTTCCCGTCGCCCGCGGCCCCGAACAGGATGTTGCCCTGCCAGGTGAAGCGGACCGTGTTCGCCATCTCGACCAGGTTTCCGCTCCCGCCGACGAGCAGGTTGTCGGCGACCGTGACGTCACGGGGTTCGTGCGGGCGGTGGCTCTCGCCCGAGAGCCCGCCCGCGTTGTCGAGGAGCGTGTTGTGGGCGATGAGGATCCGGTCGGGCGCGTCGTTGCCCCGGCGGTCCGCGGCCGATTCACCGGGGACGTGGTCGCGCTCCGAACCGCTGCCGATCACCATGGCGCGCCCGGAGAGGCCGGCGAGGTAGTTGTTGACGATGACGTGGTCGTTTCCGTAGATCCGCAGTCCCTCCTCGCCACCGATCAGGTAGTTGCTGTCGACGAGGGTGCCGTTGCCGTGGCGCAGGACGATCCCGCCGAGGCTGTCGCGGATGGTGTTGTGCCGGATGACGTTGTCGGAGCTCTTCACGGAGATCGCCTCGGGATCGCCGTTCGCGCGCTCGAACAGGTTGTACTCGACGACCGCGTGCGCACTGGAGAGGGCGCGGGGGCTGACGCCGAGGCGGATCGGTTCGCCGCCGTTGGAGCCGGCGAAGGTGTGGTCGGAGAAGTGGTTGCGGTGGATGTGGACGCGCTGGGCCATGCCCTCGCTGCCGTCGCCCTCGATGCCGAGGTAGATGCCGAGCGTGCTCTTGCCGTGGAAGTGGTTGCGGTCCACGACGGTGTCGTCGGCGCGCACCATGACCCAGTGCAGGCCCTCGATGTCGGCGAGCTGGAGGTCGTTCCGGGTCAGCCTGATGTGCGAGCAGTTCGGCGGGAGGTCCAGGGTGGTGCTCTGGCGGAAGGAGAAGCCGCTCAGGGTGATGTGGCTGGAGCCGTCGAGGACGAAGCTCCGCTCCCCGCGCAGCACGACGCCGCCCCGGGAAGCGGCGACGATCGTGATCGGCGCGCCCCTGGAGCCGTGCCGGCCACGGACGGTCAGGGGCCGGTCCGCGGGGACGGTGTAGTCACCGTCCGCGACGACGATCCGGGTTGCCGGACCGGCGGCGTCGATCGCCTTCTGGAGTGCGTCGAGGGAGCGGACCTCGACGGCACGGCCCCGGTGGTGGGCGTGTGTGGCCGACGTGGCGCTCGCGTACGCGGGCCCGGCGAGCGGCAGGGCGGCCGTGGCCGCCCCCACCGCGGTGCCGGTGAGGAACGTGCGTCGTTGCATGGTGCCTCCGTGATCGGTCGGAAGGGGTTCCCGCGCGGTATCGGCGCCGGGACGGGGTGGAACTGGACGGGCGGGCCGTTCTACGACGGGTCCGCCACGTGGTGCCTTACGACGAGCCCGTCACGACGGGCCTTACGACGGGTCCGTCACGTGGTGCCTTGAGACGGGTCCGTCAGGAACAGTTCGATGACGGGTACCGGGGTGTCGGGCCGCCGTACGGGGAGCTGGAGGGTGAGGGTGCCGGCCGGCTGCCCGCCCATCTGGGTGTTCATCGCGGGGCGGTCCGGCGCCGGCGGGAGCCGCACGATCTCGGAGGCGTCGTTCAGGAGCTGGGCGTGGCGCACCCGGCCTTCGAGTCCGGGCAGGTGCAGATGGCGCAGCGGCCAGGCGAAGAGGTGGACGTAGAGGCGGTTGCCGCGCTGCGTGTACCGGCAGTCGGCGGGCGGGGTGAACGCGGAGGGGCCGCAGCCGCGTACGGACCGTTCGTGCAGGTCCGTCCAGCGCCCGATCTCCTCAAGGGCGGCGGTGTCGCGGGGGTCGAGGTCGCCGCGGCCGGTGGGGCCGACGTTCAGGAGGAGGTTGCCGCCCTTGGAGACGCCGTCGACGAGCATCCGGACGAGCAGCTCGGGGCTCTTGTGGTCGAGGTTGTCGCGGTCGTAGCCCCAGCTGCCGTTGAGCGTCTGGCAGGCCTCCCAGAGCACCGGCCGGCCGTCGGCGGTCATCGGCCCGGACGGCTGGTACTGCTCGGGGGTGACGAAGTCCCCGGGGAGGCCGGCGCGGTCGTTGACGAGGATGTGCGGCTGGAGTTCGCGGACCATGGCCAGGAGGCGGGTGGAGTCCCAGTCGTCGGGGCCCTTGCCGCCCCACCATTCGGGGCGGCCCGCGTAGGAGAAGTCGAAGAAGAGGTAGTCGATCCGCCCGTACTCCGTGAGGAGTTCGCGGACCTGTCCGTGCAGATAGCGCTGGTACTCGCGGATGTCGCGGTCGGCCGCCGCGGCCTTGAACTCCTCGTCGTCGCGCTGCGGGTGCGTGCCGTCGACGGGGAAGGAGGGGTGGTGCCAGTCGATCAGGGAGTGGTAGAAGCCGACCTTCAGCCCTTCGGCCCGGCACGCCTCGACGAACGGCCCGACCAGGTCGCGGCCGTGCGGGGTCTTCGTCACCTTGTACTCGGTGAGGGTGCTGTCCCAGAGGCAGAAGCCGTCGTGGTGCTTGGTGGTCAGCACGACGTACCGCATGCCGGCGGCCTTGGCCGCCCTGGCCCAGCGGACCGGGTCGTAGCGGTCGGGCTCGAAGTGGTCGAAGTACACCTGGTACTGCTCGTCCGTCAGCCGCTCCCGGTTCTTCACCCACTCGTGGCGGGCGGCGAGGGAGTACAGGCCCCAGTGGACGAACATGCCGAAGCGGTCGTGGGTGAACCAGGTGGTGTCCGGCGCGGCGCCCGCATCGGAGGCGGAGGTGGCGGCGGGCGCGCCGGGGGCAGCGGCTGCGCCATCGGCGGTCGAGGGAGCGGTCGACGCGTCGTCGTCGCTGGTGGTGGTCATCGGGCATCGTTCCTGTGCGGTCGGAGGCGGGCGGGGCGCAGACGTCAGCGGGTTCCCGGAGTCGGGCGGGGCGGCGGGCTCAGCGGGGTTCGTGGACGTCCTCGCGGAGCCGTACGGAGGGGGCCACGCGCGCGAGGTAGCCGGTGTCGTCGCGGCGGGTCAGTCCGCAGGCCAGGTACTGGTCGTGCAGCCGGGCGAGCGCTTCACGGTCGAGTTCCACGCCGAGGCCAGGAGTGCGCGGGACGGTGATCGCGCCGTCGACGAACTGCCAGGGCACGGTGACGACGTCGTCCTCGGGCCGCTTCCACGGCCAGTGGGTGTCGAGGTCGTGGCCGATGGCGGGGGTCGCGGCGGCCAGGTGGACCATCGCGGCCAGGCTGATGCCCAGATGGGAGTTGGAGTGCATGGACATCTCGATGCCGAAGTTCCGGCAGCAGGTGGCCAGGTGCTGCGAGGCCTTCAGTCCGCCCCAGAAGTGGTGGTCGCCGAGCAGGACGCCGATCGCTCCGACCGGGACGGCCCGGGTCAGCTGCTCCCAGGTGACCACGCACATGTTGGTGGCGAGCGGCATCGGGGCGACGCGGGCGAGATCGGCCATCGCGGGGATGCCCGCGACCGGGTCCTCCAGGTACTCCAGCACGCCCGACAGCTCCTCGGCGACCCCGGCGGCGGTCTCCGGGTCCCAGCTCGCGTTGGGGTCGAGCCGCAGCGGATGGTCCGGGAACGCCTCGCGGAGCGCCCGGATCGCGGCGACCTCCTCGTCCGGGGGGAGCACGCCGCCCTTGAGCTTGAAGGAGCGGAAGCCGAACCGGTCCGCCATGAGACGGGCCTGAGCCACCAGCCCCGGGGCGTCCAGAGCCGGGCCCCACGCGTCGGGCGCCTGCCCGGGGTGTGCGGCCCACTTCGCGAACAGGTAGCCACAGAAGTCGATCCGGTCGCGGGTCGCTCCGCCGAGGAGGTCGGAGACGGGCCGGCCAAGGTGCTTGCCCTGGAGGTCGTGGCAGGCGACCTCGAACGGTGAGGTGACGCTCGCGACGGTCTTCTCGGCGCCGCCCTCGCCGATGAGGCCGTGGGCGTCGCGTGCGACCCGGCCGCCGACGACCGCGCCGACCCGCCGGGACAGTTCGTTGAGGTCGAAGGGGTCGAGGCCGGTCAGTTCGTCGGCGGCGGCGCGCAGCAGTTCGAGGTGGGCGGCGTCGCCGTAGCTCTCGCCGAGCCCGTAGGCGCCGGTGTCGGTCCGCACCTCGATCACGGCGCGGAGCGCGTACGGCTCGTGGACGCCGACGGCGTTGAGGAGCGGCGGGTCAGCGAAGGCGACGGGGGTGATGACGACGGTGGTGATCTTCACGAGGCCACCGCCACGGACTCGTCGGCGGCGGAGGCGGCGGGGCCCTGCACCTCGGCCAGTGCGCGGCGTCCCTCGTCGAGCAGCTCCCGCAGTCGTTCGACGTCGTCCGGGGCGGCGTCCACCAGGGGCGCCCTGACGTGTCCGACGTCGAGCGAGCGCAGTCGGGCTCCGGCCTTGACGAGGGCGACGGCGTAGCCGGGGACCTTGTCGCGGAGTTCGGTCAGCGGCAGGTAGAAGCGGGCGAGGAGGCGTTCGGTCGTGGCGGTGTCGCCGGCCGTCAGGGCCGTGTGGAAGGCGCGGGCGATGTCGGGGGCGAAGCACAGGACGGCGGAGGAGTAGTCGCGGACGCCGATGGCCCGGCAGGCCGCGGCGCTCACCTCGGCGGTGGGCAGGCCGTTGAGGAAGGCGAACGACTCGGCGCGCGGGTGGCCGCTGGTGCGTACCGCGGTGACCATGCGGGCCAGCATGTCGAGGTCGCCGTTGCCGTCCTTGATCCCGGCGATCCCGGGGACGGAGAGGAGGCGGAGGGCGGTGGACACGCCGATCCTGGCCAGGCCCCGGCGGTAGACGACGACGGGCAGCCGGCCGGCGCGGGCCACGGACTCCGCGTAGGCGAGGTAGCCGTCCTCGGTGCCGCCGACGAGGTACGGCGGGAGCAGCAGGATCCCTTCGGCGCCGGCGTCCGCGGCGGCGGTGGCCGCCGCCCTGGCGTTGCCGAGGCCGCCCCCGGCTCCGGCGTACACGGGTACGCGCCCGGCGACGACCTCGACGGCGCGTCGGACGACCCGGGTGTACTCGGGTCCGCTGAGCGAGGAGTACTCCCCCGTGCCGCAGGCGACGAAGAGCGCGGCCGGTCCGTGGGCGAGCTGATCCTCCAGGTGGTCGGCGAACACGGTCGTGTCGACCTCGTCGGACGGGGTGAACGGCGTGAGCGGGAAGGACATCAGGCCGGACGGGATCACGGGAGGTGGTCCTTTCGTGAGTTCGGCGGTACGAGGGGAGTTCCGGGTCAGCCCTTGAGGGCGCCGCTGGACAGGCCGTGGACGAAGGAGCGCTGGAAGAAGAGGAAGACGATCACGGACGGCAGCAGGGCGAGGAGGGACGCGGCCATGACGACGCCGGGGGTGACGAGGGGGTCGACCCTGAGGGTGCGCAGGGCCAGCGGCAGCGTGTAGGAGGACGAGTCGGTGGCCACGAGGAGGGGCAGCAGGTACTGGTCCCAGATCATGGTGAAGCCGAAGACGCCGATGACGCCGAGCGCGGGCTTGCACATCGGGAGGATGATCTGCGCGAAGATCCGCAGGTCTCCGGCGCCGTCGATGCGCGCCGCCTCCTCCAGTTCCTTGGGCACCTCCTTCATGAACTCGGTCATGACGAGGATGGAGAACGCCCAGGCGCCGACGGGGACGATCATGCCGGCCAGGGTGCCGATCAGGTTGAAGTGGACGACCGGCAGGTCGGCGAGGATGACGGACAGCGGGAGGGCCAGGATCTCTTCCGGCAGCATCAGCGTCGCCAGGATCGCGACGAACACCAGGCTCATCCCCCGGAACCGCTTGCGGGCCAGTGCGTAGCCCGCGAGGACGGAGACGGCCACCTGGAGCAGCAGCCCGAACCCGACGACGAAGAACGAGTTGAGCAGGTACTTCAGGACTCCCTGGTCGAACGCGACCGTGAAGTTGTCCACGGTGGGATCGGAGGGGATGACGCTGAGCTGAGTCGGGTCCTTGACGTGGTTGAACGCGCTGACCAGGAGGGCCAGGAGCGGGCCCGCGAACAGCAGCAGGACCATGAGGTAGGTGACGGCCTTGAGGACGCGGCCACCGGCGCTCCGGCTCTCGGTGAGACCCAGCGCGGTCTCGGTCGGCGCGCTCATTCGTTACCCCTCCGTCGGAACAGGTGGACGCCGACCGTCAGGAGCAGCGTCGCCAGGAACAGCAGGACCGCTCCGGCGGCGCCGACGCCGAGCCGGTTCTGTTCGAGGCCCAGCTTGTAGATGACGGTCATGACGACCTCGGTCGAGCCGTCGGGGCCGCCGTTGGTGAGCAGGAAGACCTCGGTGAAGACCCGCAGGCCGCGGATGGCCGCCAGGATGAAGAGGATCGTGAGGACGGCCCGCAGTCCGGGGACGGTCACATGGCGGATGCGCTGGAACCTGGACGCGCCGTCGACCTTGGCCGCCTCGTACAGGCCGCGGTCGACGCCGGCGAGTCCCGCGAGGAAGATCATCATGTCGTAGGGCGCGCCGCGCCAGATACCGGTGATCATGATGGAGACCATCGAGCTGTCGGGGTCGTTGATGAACCCGGACGGGCCGAATCCCACAAGGCCGAGGAGGGAGTTGAGCATGCCGTCCTGGGTGGGGTGGTACATGATCCGCCAGAGTTCGGCGACGACCGCGATCGGCACGACGACCGGCAGGAACGCCGCCGAGCGTACGAAGCCGAGCTTGCGGCCCTGTCCCTCCATGAGCAGGGCGAGAGTGAGGCCGAGCAGCATCGACCCGACGGTCTGGCCGACCGCGAGGACGACGGTGTGCCAGGCGGCCTCGCGGAAGCCGTCGGAGGTCAGGACGGTGGCGTAGTTCTCGCCGCCGACCCACCGGTTGCCCAGATAGGGCTGGACGTCCTGGAAGGACATGGCCAGCGCGCTGGCCATGGGGATGAACTTGAAGTACAGGAAGAGGATCAGGGCCGGGGCCAGGAACAGCCACGGCGTCCACCACCGGCCGCCGCGGCGGCTGCGCACCCGTCGGGAGACGGGCCGGCCGCCGGGGTGCGCGGTCGTGGACCCCGCCTCCGGCAGGCCGTCCGCCCGGGCGGTGGAGCCGGCCGCCGCGGGGGCGGCCGACTTCACCTGGTCGACGCTCGTCATCCGGCGATTCCCTGCTCCTGGAGGATGTCGGCGAGCTTCTTGTCGAGTTCGCGCAGCTTGGCGCCGGCGTCGAGGGAGCAGTCGGCCATCAGGGCGTTGACGGTCTCGGCGGTGACCTGTCGTACGGGGGTCCAGTTGGGGATGGACGGGGCGTAGCGCCCGGAGGCGCGGTAGACCTCGGCGTACGTCTTCCAGCGCGGGTCGGGCCGGACCTCGGTGACGTCCACCGTCTTGTTCACGGGGAGCTGGACGGTGGAACCGTCCTCGCCCTGCATGCCGAGCTTCTGGCCCTCGGCGGAGATGGCGTAGCCGGCGAAGGCGTCCTGTCCCGCCATGTTCTCCGAGCCGGCCATCAGGTAGACGGAGCCGCCCTCCGCGAGCACGGTGGCGTCCTTGGGGCCCTTGGGCATGGGGACGACCTCGTACTTGTCCTTGCCGAGCGACTTGTCGAAGCGGGGCATCAGATAGGGGCCGACGACGAACATGCCGGTCCTGCCCGCCTCGAAGGTCTCGTTCGTCAGCGGGGTGTCCATGGTGACGGCGCCGGGCTGGATGACCTTGCTGTCGCAGCCGAGGGCGCGGAACCAGCGCACGGCCTCCATGGACTCCTTGCTGGTCATGGACGGCTTGTACTTCCCCTGGCCGGCCTCGGTGATGAAGTCGCCGCCCGCGGCCCAGAGGAAGTTGGAGAAGTACCAGGAGGCGTAGCCGCGCTTGGTGGAGAGCGGGGCGGCGAGTCCGTACGTGTCCTGCTTGCCGTTGCCGTCGGGGTCCCGGGTGGTGAAGGCCTCGGCCATCGCGGCGAGGTCGTCCCAGCTCTGCGGGGCGCCGAGCTTCAGCTTCTCACGCCAGTCCTTGCGGATGAGGAGGGCGCCGGCCTGGGCGGAGTACGGGATGCCGTACTGCTTCCCGTCGACGCTCTTGCCGGAGTCGAGGCCCTGCTCGACGAGGTCCCCGCTGCTCTTGATCTTGCTGAGGTCGATCTCCCTGAGCAGCCCCTGACTGTGCATGGAGCCGAGCTGGGTGACGTCGTTCATGACGATGTCGGGCAGGTTCCGCTGGGCGGCCCGCTGCTGGAGCTTCGTCTCGAAGTCGTCGAAGATCGCCGTGACCTTCACCTTGTGGCCGGTGGCCTTCTCGAATCCGGCGACCAGCCGCAGCGTGGCCTTCTCGCCGGGGCCGCCGGGGGTGGTCCTGGTCCACAGCTCCAGTTCCGCCTTGGCGTCCTGCTTGGCGTCCGTGCCGGCGGGGCCGGACGTACAGCTCGTGAGGGCCAACGCCGAGGCGAGAATACCCGCGCCGATCCATCGCGTTCTCTGCATCACCACTCCTGTTCGCCGCCCTCGGCAGCTGGCCTGTAAGCGCTTGCCGGGGACGCTAACGCGCGGCCGATCGGGGGTCAATAGTCCGATGACTGAAAAGAGTTGGGGGCGGGATATTCATGTTCCGCCGGAGGCGCGCCGAAGCCCCTTCGGAGTGCCCATCACCCGCTTGAGCAGTCAGGGGGCGGGGGTTGGGGGCGAGGTGCCGTACGAAGGTGATGGGGCTACGGTCGGGCGACCACCACCCAAGCCTCGGCCAAAGATCCGATGTATGTCCGAGGCGGAGGACCCCGGGCCTCGACATTCAAGCCAGCACAGGCACGAGGGCCCGGTTGGCGGCTCTCCGCGCCCGGGGTGCGGCTCACCCCGCGGGGCCCGTTCACGGCTCTCCGGGCCGGCGGGCGGCTTCCTACGCCCTGGTCGCGGCCCTGGTCGGTTCCACGGCGTGACGCAGGGGCTCGCCGTTCACCAGCCGGCGCAGTTCGTCACGGACGAGTTCGCCGAGACGGGCCCGCTCCCCGCCCATGGCGCCGGCGAGATGGGGGGTGAGGACGACGTTCGGCAGGGTGAACAGGGCCGAACCGGGGTCGGGCGGCTCGGGCCAGGTGACGTCGAGCACGGCGGTGAGGTCGGAGCGGTCCCAGAGGACTCCGATCACCTCCGGCTCGTTCAGGACGGCGCCGCGGGCCGTGTTGATCAGGGTGGCGCCCTCGGGGAGGAGGGACATCAGCCGCTTGCCGACGAGGCCTTCGGTCTCGGGGAGCAGCGGGGCGTGCACGCTCACGACGTCACACGCCGTGAACAGTTCCTCGACTCCGGTGAGCCGGACGCCCAGCCCGGCGGCGAGGGCGGGGTCGATCACGGGATCGCAGGCCAGCACCTCGATGTCGAAGTGCCGCAGGTGCTCCGCGACGAGCCGTCCGATCTCGCCCAGACCGAGCAGGCCGACGCGGGAGCCGTATCCGCCGGCCACCCGGGGGTCGTGCGGGAACTTCCCGCGGGCGGCCACCTCGCGGCCCTGCCGGTGGACCTGTTTGAGGCCGAGCAGGATCTGGGCGAGGCTGAACTCGGCGACCGGGACGGCGTTGGCCGCCGCCGCGGTGACGATCGGGACGCCCCGGGCCCAGAACTCCGGTGTGGTCAGATGGCGCACCGAACCGGCGGCCACCATGACCGCCTTCAAGCGTGGTGCGTGGGCGAGGAGTTCCGCGTCGAGGACCGGCGCTCCCCAGCCGGTGAGCAGCACGTCGACCTCCTCCAGGACGGCCGGATCGCGCCGGAGGGCCTCGCGGGTGAGGGCGGGGGCCCGGAGGTTCACCAGGCGCCCGATGTCCTCGATGACCGGCGCCGGGTAGACATCGGCCCTGCGCCCTTCTTCCATGACCAGTTGGGCGTTGAGCATCCTCGTCGTGTCTGCCATCGGCTCGGCCTCCTGGGGCGTGGCGGTCTGGGCGCCGGCCGGCCGCTCCCCCGGGGCCGGGGCGCCGTGGGACGCGCCGGCGCGGTACGGGAGCGGGTGCCGGGAGCGGCCGTCGGCGCGCCACACGATACATCGGATGACACCTCGGGGCGATGGGCGGATCGCTCCCCCGCCGACAACTACCTCTGGACAAAACGCCAGTTGATTGGTTGCATTCCCGGGTCGATACATCCGATGTATAACGTGAAGGGTGGCTGGCATGCGCGTGCTGAGAGTCGGAGAGGCGGGGGCCGAGCGCCCCGCCGTCCTCGGTGGGTCGGGTGAACTCCTCGACGCTTCCGGCGTCCTCGACGACATCGACCACCGCTCCCTCGCCGACGGCGCCCTCGACCGCCTGGCGCGCGCGGTGGCCGCCGGGGAGCTGCCCGTACTGGACTCCGGAGAGCCGCCCGCTCCCGGCGCCGCGACCGGCGTACGGATCGGCGCGCCGGTGGCACGCCCGGGCAAGGTGGTGTGCATCGGCCTCAACTACCGTGACCACGCCGAGGAGACGGGCGCCGCGATCCCGGCCGAGCCGGTCGTGTTCATGAAGGACCCCTGGACGGTCTCGGGGCCGTACGACGACGTGCTGGTCCCCCGCGACAGCGTCAAGACCGACTACGAGGTCGAGCTCGCCGTGGTGATCGGCAGGACCGCGCGCTATCTGGAGAGCGACGAGGAGGCCCTCGCGTGCGTCGCCGGGTACGCCGTCTCCCATGACGTCTCCGAGCGCGCCTTCCAGCTGGAGCGCGGCGGCCAGTGGGACAAGGGCAAGAGCTGCGAGACCTTCAACCCGCTCGGTCCGTGGCTCGTCACCCCCGACGAGATCCCCGACCCGGGGAAGCTCGCCCTGAGGCTCTCGGTGAACGGCGTCGAGCGTCAGAACGGCACGACGGCGGACATGGTGTTCCCGGTCGCCGAGATCATCCGCTACCTGAGCCGGTTCATGGTGCTGTACCCCGGCGACGTCATCAACACCGGGACCCCGGCCGGTGTCGCCCTCGGCCGTCCGGAGCCGCGCCCGTACCTGCGCCACGGGGATGTCGTCGAGTGCGGGATCGACGGGATCGGTTCCATGCGCCACACCTTCCGACAGGCCTGAGAGGACACCCTGTGCAGTTCACCCCGTCCGACCGGCTGCTCTTCATCGGGGACTCCGTCACCGACACCGGGCGCGACCGCGAGGACCCCTCGTCCCTCGGTGCCGGCTATGTACGGCTGGTCTCCGAGGCACTTCCCCCCTCGGTGACGGTCCTCAACCGGGGGGTCAACGGGAACCGCGTCCGGGACCTGGAGGCGCGCTGGTCCACCGACGTCCTCGCGCTCGGTCCGACCGTGGTCACCGTGCTGATCGGGATCAACGACACCTGGCGCCGCTACGACCAGGGCCTTCCCAGCCCGTTGCCGGAGTTCGAGGCCGCCCTCGGCCGCGTCCTGGCCCTCGCCGGGGAGAAGTGCGCCGCGCGGCTCTTCGTGATGACGCCGTTCCTGCTCCCGGCCACCCCCGAGCAGGCGACCTGGTGCGAGGACCTCGGTCCTCGGACGGACGCCGTCCTGCGGGCCGCCGCCGCCCGGGGCGCGACGGTGGTACGCACGGACCTGGCGCTGCACCGCGCCGCCGAGGTGCACGGGGCGGCGGCCCTCGCCCCGGACGGCGTCCACCCGACCCCGCTCGGCCACCGCGTGGTGGCGGAGGCCTGGCTGACGGCGGCGGGGGCGGGGGCGTGACGACCGGTCGGAGGTAGAGGGATCAGGGGCAGCTGATGCGGATGTCGCCCGGGTCGGTGGTGCGGGTGTCCCTGCCCATGCCCCCGTTGGCGGTGTCGTTGCCCGTGACGCCGTCGGTGGTGGTGAGCCGGTCGTTGCCGTAGGAGCCGGTCAGGAGGTCGTCGCCCGGGCCTCCGTCGAGGGTGTCGTCGCCGTAGCCGCCGTCCTCGTCGTCGTTCCCGTAACCGCCGTGGACGGTGTCGTCGCCGTAGCTCGCGCGGATGGTGTCGTTGCCGCCGAGGCCGCGGATCACGTCGTTGCCGTAGCCGCCGGTCAAGGTGTCCGCGCCGCTCGTGCCGATGATCGTGCACCCCGGGAGTCCCCCGGGACCGGTGTCCCGGGCGTCTGACCGGCAGGGACACCGCGTACCCTCACATCGCGGGAGTGGCGTGCGGGACCGGGTTTCCGGGCGCGGGCAGGGCTAGCGGGGAACGGAAGATGACTCAGGCACACGGACGGGCGACGGACTCCGAAGGAGACGGACGGAACCGGGCGGCCACCGTGCGCGTGTTCGTCGCCCTCGCCCCGCCCGACGAGGCGAAGGACGAGCTGGCACGCGAGCTGGGGCCGGCGTACGAGGCGTACCCGCGCATGCGGTGGAACCGGATCGAGGACTGGCACATCACGCTGGCGTTCCTCGGCGAGCTTCCGGCCGCGACCGTTCCGTCCCTGCGGCCGCCGCTCGCGGAGCTCGCGGCCTCGCACCGGCCGGTCGAACTGGCGCTGCGGGGCGGCGGGCACTTCGACGAGCGGGTTCTGTGGAGCGGGATCGAAGGGGACCTGGAGGGGCTGCACCGGCTGGCCACCGACGTCCGCACGGTGGCCAGGGAGTGCGGTGTCGCCTTCGAGGACCGGCCGCTGCGGCCCCATCTGACCCTGGCGCGGGCGCGGCGGGACGATCCGTCCAGCGTGGTGACGGTGGCCGCCGGACTGGCCGGGTTCACGGGGCACGGCTGGCGGGCGGAGCGGCTGCATCTGGTGGGCAGCGACTTCGGGCGCGGTCCGGGACCGATCCGGTACCGCGACATCGAGGCCTGGAGCTTCGACGGGCGTTGAGACCCGCTCGGGGCGTCGGTGGCCGTCGCGTGTCAGCGATCGGGGGGCCGCCGTGCCACGCTGCGCGGTCCGGCGGAACCGGGTGGGGGCCGTCCGCGTGGTTGCCTGTGCAGTGATCGCTCTGGAAGGGAAAACTCCTTGTCCACCTCGTCCAGCACAGATTTCGGCTCGTCCCGTCGTACCGCTCTCACCCTCGGAGCCGGCGCGGCCCTGACCCTGGCTCTGCCTCTCGGCGGCTCCGCGTACGCCTCCGTCCCCGAGGGCGAGGACATCGGCGCCCGGCTGCTGGAGCTCGAACAGCGGCACTCCGCGCGCCTCGGGGTCTACGCCCATGACGTACGCACGGGGCGCACGATCGCGTACCGCGCCGGAGAGCGGTTCCCGATGTGTTCGACCTTCAAGACGCTCGCCGTCGCGGCGGTGCTGCGCGACCTCGACCACGACGGTACGTTCCTGGCGCGGCGCATCCGGTACACAGAGGCCTACGTCCGGCGGTCGGGCTGGTCCCCTGTGACCGGGAAGTCCGAGAACCTCGCCCACGGCATGACGGTCTCCGCGCTCTGCGACGCCACCCTCAGGTTCAGCGACAACACCGCCGCGAACCTCCTGCTGCGCGAGCTGGGCGGTCCGACGGCCGTCACGCGGTTCGCGCGGTCGGTCGGGGACCGCACGACGCGCCTCGACCGCTGGGAGCCCGAGCTGAACTCGGCGGAGCCGTCGCGGGAGACCGACACGACCACCCCCCGGGCCATCGGCCGAACCTACGGGCGCCTCGTCCTCGGCGGCGCGCTCGCGCCCCGGGACCGGGAGCGGCTCACCGGCTGGATGCTCGGCAACACGACGAGCGTCGAGCGGTTCCGCAAGGGGCTCCCCGCCGACTGGGCGCTCGCCGACAAGACCGGCGGCGGACGATACGGCACCGACAACGACGCGGGCGTCACCTGGCCGCCGGACGGCGGGCCGATCGTGCTGGCGGTGATGACCACCCGGGACGCGGAGGACGCGTCCCCCGTCGACGCGCTGGTCGCCGAGGCGGCCTCGGCGGTGGCGGCGGAGCTGAGGTCGCGGTAGCCCGGAAAGTGGCCACGATAAATAGGTTGAGCGTCGTCCCGGGCCTTCCTAGGCTGTGGTCACACGCTGAAAGGAGGTGATCCGAGAACATGGTTTCTTTTCGGATTCGTGAGGTGACTGCGGGCTAACGGCCTGCCGTCGCACTCTGTGCACCTCGGCAGGCCACCTGCCGAAAACCACGCAGTCACCCGACCCGTGGGCCGCCGGTATTCCGGCCGGCTCCCGTCCGAACTCGAGCGGACGGGACCAAGGCCCACGGGTCGTCCGCGTTCCCGGACCCGACCGGCTCCGGCTCCGACCGGCTCCGGCTCCGGCTCCGGCTCCGGCTCCGACTCCGACTCCGACTCCGGCGGCGAAGGAGAGCGACCCGCATGCGCGTCGCCGCCCCGGTCTCGGGAACCGGGGCACCGACGCGCATCGTGAGCCTCTGCTAGTAGGGCTTCGCCAGAACGTGCGCGGCGCCCGGGATGCCGATCTCCAGGAGGGCGTTCTCGTCCGCCGTGGTCGGGGCGCCCATCTCCTGCTTGAGGATCGCGCGCGACATCGCCTGCACCCACATCGCCCGGGGGCGGCGCCGGGCCTCCCAGGCCTCCAGCGCGGCCGGCACGGAGTCCGCCTCGTCGAGGGACAGGGCCAGCACGAGGGCGTCCTCGACGGCCATCGCCGCACCCTGGGCCAGGTGCGGGGTGGAGGCGTGGGCGGCGTCGCCCGCGAGGACCACCCGGCCCACGTGCCAGGGCTCCTCGACGGTCACCTGGGAGATGCGGGAGTAGACGACGGCCGAGGGGTCGGTGACGGCGGCGAGCGCCTCGGCGACGGGGCCGGAGAACATGGCGAGCCGCTTCGCGAGCTCCTCGTGCGCGTGCTCAGGATCCGGGCGGAAGTCCTCGGCCTCGGCGAACACGGCGCCCAGGTACATGAGTTCGTCCGTGATCGGGGTGAGCAGGGCCTTGGCCTCCTGGCCGGCCGTGCCCATCACGACGCCCTGGACGTCGGCGTGGCGCGGCATGGTGACCCGCCAGTTGGCGAATCCGGTGTACTCGGGTGCGTACCGGTCGCCGTAGAGGCGGGCGCGCAGGGGGGAACCGATGCCGTCGAAGCCGACGACGAGGTCCCAGCGGCCGGTGGAGCCGTCCGAGAGCGTCACGTCGACGCCCGTGCCGTCGTCGTCGAGCTCGGTGATCGTCGCGGCGAACCGGACCGTGGCACCGGCGGCGACGGCGGCGTCGCCGAGGACCTTGGCGAGGGCGGGGCGCGGTATGCCGTTGCTCGCCGGGACGTCCTCCATGCGCGGCTGCGGGATGCGGGCGAGGGTGTTGCCCGCCGGGTCGGCGATCGTCAGGGCCTCCCACTCGAAGCCCGCTTCGAGGCAGGCGTCGAGGACGCCGATCTCGCGCATGACGTGAAGGGCGTTGGACGGCTGGATGATGCCGACGCCGAGCGCGTCGAGTTCGTCGCGGAGTTCGACGACCTCCACGGTGTGGCCGCGCCGGGCGAGGGCGGTGGCGAGCACGAGGCCGCCGATGCCTCCGCCGTGGATCAGGACGCGCAGGTGTGATGCCATCTCGGATGTCTCCAGAACGTGACGGGGGAAGGGGAGAGGTGGTCGCGGAGGGGGAGGGCCGCAGGGGGAGAGCCCGCGGGGGGGCGCGGGGCGGGGGGCCTGGTCTCGGGGAGGGGGCGGTCCCGGGGAGGGCCGGCGGCCGGGTCGGTCAGACCGGCGCCGGGAGCCTCATCAGGTGGTCGACCAGCGCCAGGAGCACGTCCTTGTCGAAGGAGCGCTGCCGGACGTCGCCGATGAGCAGCGGGACGTGCGGATCGAGGTCGAGCGCGGTCCTGATCTCCTCGGCCGTACGGGTGTTGTGGCCGTCGAAGCAGTTGATCGCGACCACGAAGGGGATCGCCCGGCTCTCGAAGAAGTCGATGGACGCGAAGCTGGTGTCGAGGCGCCGGGTGTCGGCGATGACCACGCCGCCGAGGGCGCCGTTGACCAGGTCGTTCCACATGAACCAGAAGCGTTCCTGGCCGGGCGTGCCGAAGAGGTACACGACGAGTTCGTCGCTGACCGTGATGCGCCCGAAGTCCAGGGCGACGGTCGTCGTCTCCTTGGCTCCGACACCGGCGAGGTCGTCCACGCCGACGCTGGCGGTGGTGAGGTACTCCTCGGTGCGCAGCGGTGCGACCTCGCTGACCGCGCCGACGAGGGTGGTCTTGCCGACGCCGAATCCGCCGGCGACGAGGATCTTGACGGCGGCAGGGGCCGCCTGAGTGCTGATCATGGGATTTCAGAGTCTCCGGAGTCCGTCACGGACGGCGGCCAGCAGGCCGCCGTCGGCGCCCCCCGCCGCCCGCGCCACGACAAGTGGCGCCCGAGCGGACAGCAGGCGCTGGCCGACGAGGTCGGCCAGCAGGATCTTGGTCACCGACACGGGGAGGTCGAGACCCGCAGCGACCTCCGCGACCGCGGCCGGCCGGCGGCAGAGTTCGAGGATCAGCCGGTGTTCCGGCTGGAGGCGCCCCGGACGCAGCGGCCGGCCGCGCTCGTCGAGGGGCTGCTCCACCGTCGTGAGGACCGTGATGAGGGTGAAGTCGTCCCGCTCGGGGGCGGTACGGCCGCGGGTGATGGTGTACGGGCGCACCATCGTGCCCGAGGCGTCCTCCTCGGACTCCTCGGTGTACTCGGTGGACCCGTACTCCCAGCCGGTGTTCACACGCCCTGCCCGACCCCGGTGCCGAAGGCGTCGAACTCGGAGCGCACGGGGGTGCCGAGCTTCTGGCCGACCTGCTGGACCAGGTTGTGCATGGCGAGCGACATGACCTCGGCGTCCACCTCCTGCGAGGCGACGACGGCCAGGTGGGTGCCCTGCCCGGCCGAGATGATGAAGAGCCAGAGGTCGGCCAGCTCCACGATCACCTGGTGGACCACGCCGCCGTGGAAGAGCTGTCCGACACCGCGGGCGAGGCTCTGCTGACCGGTGCAGATCGCGGCGAGGCGCTCGGCGTCGGCGCGGTCGATGGTCCGCGAGTGGCTGACGACCAGGCCGTCGTCGGAGAGCAGTACGGCGTTGCGGGTCTCGGCCACGGAGTCCACCAGGCCGTCGAGCAGCCAGTCCAGGTCCTGGTGGGTGGCGGTTGTGCGAGTCATGACCGTTCTTCTTCTCTCGTGGTGCGGGTGGGTGCGGGGAGCTCGGGCGCGGATCCGGGTGCGGGGCGCTGTCCGGTGTCCTGGTCCATGTGCGTACGGGTGGCGCGCGACCGGCGCTGGAAGGCTCCGATCGTGGCGCTCGCGCGGCGCGGGACGGGCCTGAGCAGGGGGTCGTCCTGCCAGTTGAGGGGCGGTGCCGGGGTGGCCGCGGGGGCGGGGGTGGGAGCGATGCGGAGCTCGTCCACCAGGCTGGCCTGGCGCACCCGGCGCGGAAGCGGCGCGTCCGCGACCGGCGGATGCTGCTCGGGCTGCTCGGGCGACCCGTAGGGGTGGTTCCCGGCGTACGAGGGGGGCGTGGGCGGCGTGTACGCCGGGGCGCCCTGCGGGACGGCGTGCGGACCGGGCTGCGCGCCGTACGGCTGCCCGGCCTGCGCCGGGGCCTGCGGGACGGCGTGCGGTGCGGGCGCGGCGCGGCGCGGCGCGGTCCGCGACGGCGGGAAGGGCTGCGGCGCGGAGTGGTGCTCCGGCGAGGGGTGGGACAGGGCCTGGGACAGCGGCTGGGGCGCGGGCTGCGCCTGGACCTCGTCCTGGGCCTGCCGGTGGGGCCTGTTCAGAGCAGTCACATCGGCCAGCGCTCGTCCCTGTACGCGGGTGGGCAGGGCGTCGCCCCGCGTGTCCGCGGACTGCGTGGGCAGCAGCGGCGTGATCACGGGAGCGGGTTCGGAAGGGGACATGGGCATGTGTTCGGGCGCCGGCTGTCCGGGAAGCGGGGTGACGACCGCCCGGGGAGCGGAGCCCGGCACGGAGGCCTCGTCGGGGACGGCCACCGGGCCGGTGCCGGCCGCGTGCCCGCTCTCGGCTCCGGGTCCGGTGACCACGTACTCCTGGGGTACGAGTACGACGACCCGTGTGCCCCCGTACGCCGAGACACGGAACTCGACCCGCAGCCCGTACTGGTTCGCGAGCCGCGAGACGACGTGGAGTCCGAGCCGGATGTCGTCGCTGTGGGCGAGCAGGTCCATCCGGGCCGGCCGGACCATCAGCTCGTTGGCCTCGGCCAGCTGCGCCGCGTCCATGCCCAGGCCGCGGTCCTCGACCTCGATGGCCAGTCCGTGGCTGACCTGGGCGACCCTGATCTCGACGGGGCTGGGCGGGCGGGAGAAGACGAGCGCGTTCTCGGCGAGTTCGGCGAGGACGTGCGCGACGGGTCCGACGGCTCGCGCCGCGAGCCAGGGGCTGCCGTCGAGGTCCACCACGACGCGGCGGTAGTCCTGCACCTCGCCCTGGGCGGAGCGCAGCACGTCGAGCAGCGGGACCGGCTTGCGCCAGCGACGGTGCGGAGCGCCGCCCGCGAGGATCACGAGGTTCTCCTCGTAGCGGCGCAGGCGGGCGGTCAGGTGGTCGAGGTCGAAGAGGCCGTCGAGGATCTCGGGGTCCTCGTGGCGGCGCTCCAGCTCGTCCAGCTTCTTGAGCTGCTGGCCGATGAGCTGCTGGGTGCGGCGGGCGATGCGCTGGAGGAGCCGTTCGAAGCCGCGGTGTTGGTCGGCCTGCCGGACGGCGGCCTCGATGGCGCTGGTGCGGGCGAGGTTGAACGCCTCTCCGAGGCGGGTCAGTTCGTCGGAGGCGCGGTCGCCCATGTCCTGCCGGACGGCCTGCGCCTCGGCCTCGACGTCGATGCGCTCGCCCTGGCCGAGTCGTTCGACGACCTCGGGCAGGGCCTTCTCCAGGGCCTCGGCCTGCTCCTGGAGCCGGCCGATGCGCAACCGCAGGGTGCGGGTGAGGCGCCAGGTGGTCCAGATGACCGCGATGACGGCGAGCAGGCCGATGATCGTGGTGAGTGCCATGCGGGTGAGCAGGGAGAGGATGGTGCCCTTGCCCTCCTCGATGACCAGGGCCGTGCGGTGCTGGAGGAGCTTCTCGATCTCGGGCGTGAGGGAGTCCATGGCGCCGCGCCAGCGCTGTTCGCCCGCCCGGAGGGCGACCGAGCCGTCATCGGCCGGCGGGGCAGGGCGCAGGACGGCGTTCTCGATGTCCGTCTTGGCCTTCCACGCGGGACTGTCGACGATCGCGCTCCACATGGCCTTCTCCTCGGCCGGGAGGAGCGGTACGACATGGGTCGAGGACAGGAACGTCTGGCCGGACACCGCCTCCCGGAACTCCCTGACCTCCTCGGGCGTCAGCTTCCGGTCGCGCCAGCCGCGGGCGAGGAGGGCGTCCGAGCGCGACACCATCTCCTTGACCCAGAAGAGGTCGACGAGGGGCTGCGAGAGGGTCGTGATGCGGCCGTTGTCGACGCGGCTGAGCGCGGCGAAGAGTTCGAGGTCGACGGCGATCAGATCGGTGTAGTAGTCGTACACGGCCTTCTGCTGGTCGCTGTCACCCCCGTCCACGAGGGAACGCTGCACCGGCAGCTGGCCGATCGCGTCGCGCGCGGTGGCGACGGCGTCCAGGACCTCGGCGGGGGCGTCGCCCTCGCCGACGTCGGAGAGCACGCGGAAGCGCTCGACCGCCTCGTCGGTCCGTGCCCGCTGCGCGGTCAGCGCGTCGGCCGCGCCGGGGGTGCGGGCGAGGACCTCGGCGCTGAGCCGCCGCTCCTCCTGGAGGTTGAAGTACACGAGGTTGGAGGGCTGGCCGGCCTTCTCGGCCAACAGTCCTTGACCCGCTTGCCTTTGGAAGTCGAGGAAGGTCTGGCCGCTGGTGACGCCCCAGAGGGCGACCAGAGCGATGCCGGGGACGAAGGCGAGGATGAGCAGGGCGGTCCCCAGCGACATCGATGATGTCGCACGGGTCCGCCGTGACGCGCGCGTGCGCAGGGCATGCTCCTTGGGGTGGAGCAGTCTGACGACTACTCAGGTACTCGGGTGCTCGTGCTCGAAGACTTGGTGATCGGGCGCGGCGGCACTCGGCCGAAGTCGATGTCCTGACAGATGCCACGCCCCAACGCGTGCATATTAATCACGCCTTGATTACACGTGATCCCCGGGTCCACCACAAGCGATCACAAGTCGACTCACTTCGACGCACGTTCACCTCACCGCAACGCACCCGACAGCGCGTCCACCTCTACGCGACGGCACGACGAAGCACCTCATTCCGCGTGAGAACCGGCGCCCCAGTACACTCACCACCCACTCCCGCATGCGTCACCACCACCCGCATGCGATCAACGTCACCCCCTTTGCGCGGATTATCGGCGTTTGCAATTACGGCCCACGCCTCGCCCTGTCCGCGTCGGTGATCCCTGGAGGCCCGTCGATCAGTCGGAAGGGTTCTCGCCCTGAGCGACCTCGACACCACGGTGCAACCAGACCGCCCCGGCCAGCGATGAGGCCCCAGCGGCCGTGCAGAGCAGGACGATGACGACAAGGGCCGCACTCAGGCGCCGCGCCGGCGCCCGGGTGAGCAGCGCCTTCACGCGGGCGGGCACCGGTCCGGTCGTACTGCCCGCGGCGATCACCGGGAGCGGTGGGCCAGCCGTGCGAGGTGTGGAGGCGAGTGCCGCGCGGCCGACAGCCCTGGCCGTCAGTCTCCGGTCGCCGCACGCTCGGGCGGCGGCCTCGTCGGCTGCCCTCTCAGCGGCGAACGAGACCTCGGGGACGACGGAGGCCAGGGCGGGGTGGCACCAGCCGGCCAGGCGGGCGAACCCGAGGAACAGGTGGTGACGGGCGGAGAGGTGGGCCCGCTCGTGGGCCAGGAGCGCCTCGCGCTCGCCGGGGGCCAGCACCCGGAGCATCCCGGAGGTCACCACGATCCGGCCGCTCTCGCGCGATCCGCCCGGCAGCGCGAAGGCGTCCGGCCGGTCGTCATCCACCACGCACAGCCCTCCGGCCTGCGTCAGGCCGACGATCCGGCGGCGCGCCGCCCTCAGCCGGAGCAGTTCGGCGGCGACGCCCCGTACCGCGGCGAAGAGGCTCACGGCCAGCGCGCCGACCGCCGGCACAGCGGCGCCGTACGCCACGACCGGCGGGCCCGCGTGGAGCGGAGTCAGCAGGTGGACAAGCGACGCGAGCACCGGCAGGCGCAGGGCGAGCGGCAGGACGAGGGCGCCGAGACAGGCGATCGTTCCCGCGGCAAGGACACCGACGGCGGCCGTAATGGCACACAGGGCGACATCCGGGCGCACTCTCGCCACGGTCCGGCGTGCGAGGGTCGGCAACACCCAGGGGATCGCGAGGGGAAGGAGAAGAAGGGCGATCACCCGCCGCTCTCCTCCAGCAGGCGGCGGAGTGCCGCCTCGTCGTGAGGGCTGAGGCCCTCGACGAACCGGGCCAGGACGATACCGCGGTCGTCGCCGACCTGGTCGAGTTCGCGGTGCATGCGCCGGGCGGTCAGGCCGTGCGCGTCCTGGACGGGGAAGTAGACGAAACCCCGTCCGGCGGGGCGCCGGTCCACGATGCCCTTCTCATGCAGCCGAGTCAGCAATGTGGCCACCGTGGTGCGCGCCAGGTCCTGGGATATCGTCGCGCGCACCTGCGCGGCCGAGAGCGGCGTGCCGGCCGACCACAGCGCGGCAAGGACGCTGGCCTCCAGCTCGCCTGCGGGCCTGCGCTCGCCCTCCGTGTCCGCCATGAGATCCCTTTCGGTCTCGAAGAGTCTGCGGCACAGCAGACTGACTACTCCGAAGTAGACAGAATAGGACGACTCTCTCCGAAAGCTCTCCCGCTCCGCCTGATCCGGGAACCCGAGACCGGACGGCCCCGCGTACCCGGACGTACCACCCGGCAGCTTCTCGACGTACTCCTCCAACGCCCACCGACAGGGAGCCGGGACCGCCACCGTGAACCTGCGCGACCTGGGGACAGCCGGCCCTCGACGTCCGAGACGAGGGATCCACGGCCTTGGACGCGCGGGCGATCTTCCGAACGAGGCAGCGGCATCGGTCTGGCCCCGGCACGGGAGATGGCAGAGGCGGCCGGGGCGCGACTCGCACTCTGAGGAAGGGCGCCAAGCGATTCACGCTGCTGGTCGCGATGGACGAGGACGCGTCATCCGACTCGCCACGGTCTTCCGGCCGCGTCCAGCGCGAGCGAGGCTTACAGGATCGTGTCCGCGGAGCTGCGGTACGGGGCGAGGCCGAGGGCCACGACCACGGTGGCGGGCGCCCTGCCAGGGCCGCCGACCGGCAGGACTCGGTCGGAGTCAGGTCCACCGGTGTTCCCGAGACGGTGCGGGTGTAGCGGGCCGGGTCGAGCAGCAGATCGCCGGCCGCGGCGGGTGGGCGAGGGCCCGCCCTCCTGAGCGCGGCCCGCAGGCGGGCCGCGAGCTCGGCGAGGTGGAAGGCTTGGCGAGGTAGTCGTCGCCGCCGGACGAGAATCCGGTCAGCCGGTCGGTGAGCTGGTGGTGGGCGGTGAGGAAGACGATCTGGGCGAGGAATCCGCGTGTCCTCAGGGCCTGGCAGACGTCCCGCCCGTCGGCGTCCGGCAGGCCGACGTCCAGCACGACCGCGTCGATGCCGTCCCCGGCCAGGCGCGGGGCGGCGGCGCCGTCCGCCGCGGGCGCCGGGTCGAAGTCCTCCTCGCGCAGGCCGCGCAGGAGCACGTCCCGAAGCGCGTGGTCGTCCTCGACGACGAGGAGGCGCGGGCGCACGTCAGACGGGGACCGGAGCGCGGCCGGCCGTGCGCCACAGATACGCGAAGGCCGCCAGGGACAGCCACATCGTGGCCAAGAGCCAGCCTCCGATCACGTCGGTGAACCAGTGGACCCCGAGGTAGACGCGGGTGAGGCCGACGGCCGCGCCCCAGAGTCCGATCACCACCAGCGCCGTTCGGGACACCCGGGTCCCGCGCAGGCAGAGCGCCGCCACGAGCAGTCCGGCGGTCATGGCGGCGGTGGTGGCGTGGCCCGAGGGGAAGGACCAGCCGGAGGCGTGCGTCGCCCAGTCACCCAGTGGAGGGCGTGGGCGGGCGATCAGCATCATGATCGCGTAGCGCAGGGCTTGGCCGGCGCCCAGGCACAGGAGGAGCGCGCCTGCGATGAGTGCGCGCCGGCGGTTGGTCCGGCCCGCGTAGAGGCCCGCCAGCAGGAGCAGAACGTACGGGATGAGACCGGTGCCGGTCGCGGTGAGGGCCCGTGCCGAAGCCACGGCGAAGTCCGGACGATGCTGTACCGACCAGCGGTGCAGCATCAGGTCGGTGGGCAGCAGATGGCCCGGCGCTCGCACAACGGCCAGGGCCAGCAGTGCGAACAACACCGCAGCGGACAGGGCCGGCCATCCAGCGCGGACAGCGGAGCGGCTTCCGATCACGTGGCCGCCACCAGTGGGCGCAGCGCGGTGGCTTTCAGGCGTTCGGCCAAGGCGGCCTGGTGTCGACGGACGACCAGCCCCGCGAGGCAGGCGACAGCCGCGCCCACGAGGAAGCCGGCGAGGACGTCGTGCGGGTAGTGGGCGCCCACCCAGACCCGGGAGGTGGCCATCAGGACCGCCGCGACCAGGGCGAGTGCACCGAGGCGGCGCGACACGAAGAGCAGCGCCACAGCCACGGCGGCGGCGATGGCCGTGTGATTGCTCGGGAAGGACCAGTCACCGGGAGCGGGGCATGCCTCCAGCGTGACCACGTGGAGGGTCTGGCACGGCCGGTCCTCCCGGAAGAGGCTCTTCAGCAGCAGGTCCACACCGAAGGCGAACACGGTGATCAGCGGGACCGCCAGGGACCCGACGACATCGGCGGAGCCGGAACGCCGTGCCCGCCACCACGCGATGACCACGAGAACGGCGAACAGGACCACGCCGTAGGTCGACCATGCGGAGATCACGTCGTCCAGCCAGCCCGGGGCACGGTGGGCGAGGTCGGTCACGTCGGTGTAGACGGAACCGTCGACCTGCGAGCCGTCGAGCGCCGGCGTCATCGGGCGACCTCGGTCTGGCGCTTGGCGGCCCGCCGGGAGCGCAGCAGTTCGATCCCCAGCGGGAGCAGGGACACCACGACGATGAGGCCGACGATCGGCAGGAGATAGCGGTCGACGTTCGGGATCGAGGACCCGAGTCCATACCCGGCCAGCACCAGGCCGACCGTCCACACGAGACCACCCGCCACCTGCCACACCGTGAAGGTGCGAGCCGGAACGCCCAGAGTCCCGGCCAGCGGGTTGAGCACGGTTCGCACCACGGGAACGAAGCGCGCCAGAACGATCGCCTTCGCGTGTCCGTACCGCTCCAGCAGCACCTCCGCGCGCTCGGCACCCTCACGAAGCCGCTTGTTGCCGCTCCGCGCCAGCAGCGCCCCGCCGGCCCGGCGCCCGATCAGGTACCCGACCTGAGCACCGACCAGCGCGCCCACGACAGCGGCGGTCAGCACCATGGGCAGCGACAACGTCGAGGCCTTGTCCGCCGCACCGGCACAGAGCAGGCCCGCCGTGAAGAGGAGCGAGTCCCCCGGCAGGAAGAAGCCGAGCAGCAGACCGGTCTCCGCGAACATGACCACCGCGATGCCCAACACACCGAAAGTGGCCAGAAGGGAATGAGCATCCAGCAGGTTGACCGCGAGAACGGTCGTGGCGTGAACGGAAGCGGCCATACGGGCGGAGCCTCTCAAGGGGGCAGGCAGAGGCCACCCGGCCCACACCGGAGTGACTACAGCCAAGTAGACGGTCTACCTCACTGTAGACGATCGGGGGGTAAGCATGGAATCAACGCCAGCTCACTCGGCACTGGCGGGAGACGTTCCAGCTGCGTTGCCGGGCGGACGAGGCGGGCGTCGTACGCGGCGATGACGAGCTGAGCCCGGTCGCGGGCGCCGAGATTCTTGAGCAGGCGGCCGACGCGCGTCTTGGCGGTGGACAGACGCCGCGCTTCGTCCGGACGCTCGGTGGCGACGCGGTTCGCGACTCCCGCCTGCACCGCGATCACGCTCATCGTGTGCGCCACCACATCGTGCGACGCCCTCGCCGTCCACAGGCGTTCCTCACTGCCCGCGCGACGGGCCTCAGCCACCAGCCGGCACCATCACCAGCAAGGCCGCGGCGAGCACCCGGAGCGCCTGACGCCGCGGAAACCGATGAGGGATCACGTACGCCACGAAGGCGACCGCCACCAGCGGCACCGGCCCCCCGCGTACGAAGGTGGCGATGGCTCCGACGGTCAAGACCGACGCGAGTACAGCAAGCGGCCAGCGCCGGCGGAACGCCGCGGCCGGCATCGCGAGCGCGGCGACCAGGACCACGGGCGCGATGCCGCGATCAGACCCCTCGCTCCGCCTCCCCGCCCTCCCTCGTGCGTCCGGCGAGGCAGAGGCCATTGCCGGCAAGGACACGGCAGCCGGTCATGGGCTGCAAGTGGGCCGAGCGGTCTGTCCGTCGCCCAGGCATTCGATCCATGACGGCGCGGACGGGGTACCGCTTCCCTCGCTCGGACCGCGGACCATACTGGTCGGGCCCTCATCGCCCACTGAATGGTTCCATGACCAAGAACAGCACTTCATCGACCACCGTCCCCGACACCGCCTGGCTCGGGCGTGGACGTCACCTCGGGCCCGAGCCCGAGCGGGACGTCCGGCGCAACCTGCTCGCCCTCAAGGCGGCCCGGGTGATCGACGACTTCCTGGACCTCGACCCCGTCGACGCGGCGAGTTCCACCGACCTCTACCCCCGGGACGAGCCCGCCGACCCCGGCCCGTCCGCACGCCGCCTCTTCGAGGCCCGCTGGCGCGTGGCCGACGACGTCACGGTGCGCGCGCAGCTGACCACGTTCGAGCCCGGGTCCCGCCGTATGAAGGCCGAGGGTGTCGCCTGGGTCCTCGCCGCCGAGGCCGAGCGGGCCTGGGAAGCGAGCTGGCCCTCACCGGCCACCGTGTTCTGGCCCGACAGCGACCAGGTCGCATGGGACCACGACACGGTGCCGGACGTGCGCCTGCGGACGACGAACCACCTGCCGAAGGACGACGACGAGTTGCGCCGCCTGCTGCGGGCCTGCTCCCGGCAGAGCTGGTTCATCCATGTCGTGGTGCACGAGGCGATGACACCGGACACCCTGGGACGCCGGCCGATCACGGCCTTCCTGCCACCGAGCCTGCGGCACCGGGTCGTCGAACACCGGGCCACACCGGAGCAGGCGCTGATCGCCGACTTCGTGATGAAGCGCGAGCTGGGTGTGGGGATACCGCGTGGCGGCGCCGTCATCCTGCCCCCGACACCGCAGACCCCCGATTACGAGGCGGAGCGCTTCACGCTGCGCGATGTCTTCCTGGACGGCACCGAACCCACCAAACTCCTGGACAGGATCAAGGAGTTCGCCGCACTGCCCCAGCCACTGCCGGCCGACGCCGAACAGGCCCTGACCCGGCTGCGTCAAGGCTGGCACCTGCTCACCCCCGCCGAGGAACTGGTCCACGCACAGGCCATGGTCACCCGGTACGCCAAGGCACTCGAAGCCATGACGGCATCCTGCGACCTGTACCGGGAGGCCGCCGAGTCGGCGCTCGACGCCCTCGCCGAGGCGACCAGCGGCGTTGGCGCCCCCCGGACGGCATCCACGGCGACGGCCAAGGACGACCCCTCGCCGTGGAAGACCCTCACGAAGACACTCGCCCGCTTCCGGGGACCGAACCCCCAGGCACCGGATACGGAGTTCCGGCAGCGACCGCACGACGGCCAGTGAGACGTACAGGAGAACGGACCGACCACGTCCGTGGCCCACAGGGGTCGCTCGACCCGCCGGGCCGCTGTCAGCGGTCGACTGGGGATCTCCGTGGTCCCTTCCGACCTGGAGGACTGGTCCCGCGCCTTGGACCTTCTCGGCGCGGGTCAGGACATCTGCTGGAGGGACAACGGCCACAGCCCCGAGATCAGGATCCAGCCGCACGACGAAGAGCATGAGACTCCCGCTGTCCAGGTGGAGGATCTGGGTAGTTCGCGCGTGTCCGTACTCCTTCCCATGGACCTTGAGGAGGGTTGGATCGACGAGCAGCGGAGGCTGCTCGGGCGGGTGCTGAAGGAGTCGCCGAGCGAGGTCCTGCAGTCCTCACCGGGCGTCTATGAGTGGCGGCGCTGAAGTGATGCCGGGCGTCGCCGGCAGATGAGCGCGCATCCAAGAGTGCACGCCCATCGCCGACCGACGGGGATCGCCGCGCTCATGACGGCGGAGCAGGCGGCCAGGACGTGAGGGATCTCCCGCACCGGCCGGTCGGGCCTTTCCCTCCGATGGGCTAGCGGGGCCGGGGTGCGCCATGCGCGGGGTTCTCACCGGATCGACTCGCGCCCTCCCGAATATCGGGTCAAGCTCATCCATGTATGCCCTTTCGGGTGGAATCGCTCATCAGCGGACCGTCGGAAGGGGCGTCGGACCGAGGAGGCGGAAGTGGGCGAGCTCATCGTCATCGGATACGACGACGTCGACGAGGCGGACAGAGCGTTCGACACGGTAAGGGAACTCCAGCGGGACCGCGTCGTGCACCTCAACGGCCTCGCGGTCGTCGAGGTCGACGAGGACGGACGGACCCACGTCGACTCGGACAGCCGTGTCGTGGGCTCCACCGCGACCACTGGAGCCGTGTGGGGCGCGATCTTCGGCATGCTGTTCCTCGTCCCCGGCCTCGGTCTCCTGACAGGTGCCGCGCTCGGCGGCCTCGTGGGCGGGCTGAGCAAGTCCGGCATCGACGACCGGTTCCGTCAACAAGTGGGAAATCTGCTGAAGCCCGGATCCGCCGCGGTCGTGATCATGGCTTCCAAGGTCACCGACGACAAGTTCACCGCGGCGATGCAACAGCACGGCGGCACCGTCCTCAAGACCTCGCTCAGCGACGAGGACGAGAGCGAACTCGCCGCACAGTTCGCCGGACCGCAATAGCGCGGCGGCGCGACCCCACCGATCCACTCATCACCGTCCCGGGTGCCCCCACGTCCGCCTCGCACCCGCCCTGCTCGTTTCTCACCACCAGGATGGCATCCGATGAATCCCTCCCTCACCTCGGACCAGCTCGCCGAACTGCGCCGGCCCCGGCCCTATCCCGCCCTCTCCTTGCTGATGCCCACCCATCGACGCGAGCCCGAGAACGCGCAGGATCCTGTGCGTCTGCGCAACCTCGTGGCCCAGGCGGAGAAAGCACTGACCAACGACCCCGACGTGCCGCGCGAGCGGCGCGGAGAGATCGTCGACCGGCTGAGGCGAGCCGTCGCCGAGGTCGATCTGGCCCACGCGCAGGACGGTCTGGTGATCTTCGTGGCTCAGGGCGAGCACCATGTGTGGCCGGTCAATCGCTCCGTACCCGAACGCGTGGTGCTCGCCGACACCTTCCTCACCCGCAACCTCGTCGCGGCGCACGCCGCCGAACAGCCGTACTGGGCAGTCGCGGTGGCCGCCGACAGGGTCTCGCTGTGGGACGGCACCCTTGAGGGGGCCACCGAGTACTCGGGGGACGGATTCCCGCACGCGCGGAGCCTTGAGGACCCTGACGCGGAACGCAAGCAACGCATCGGGGACCTGCCCAGCACCTTCCAGGACGAGGCCACCCGCCGGTTCCTGCGCGAGGCTCACGACAAACTGCGTGCCGTCGTCGCCCGCGAGCCCCGCCCGCTGTACGTGATCGGGTCGGCCACCGCGCTCGCACTCCTGGAGGAGGTCGGCCCGCTGGGTCCGGGTGCTGTGACCATCGAGCACGGAGGGCTCGCCGACGGACCGGCCGGTGCGGTCGCCGAGGCCGTGGAGCCGGTTCGTACCGCGCGTGAGGCCGCCTCGACGGCCACCGTCGCCGCCGAGCTGGAGGCGGCACGCGGCCGACGGGAGTTCGCGGGCGGCCTCGACGAGGTGTGGCAGGCCGTGCAGGAGGGGCGGGTGCGCCTGCTGGCTGTCGAGGAGCACTTCCGGGCAGTCGTACGGGAGGAGGGAGGTCACCTGGAACCCGCGGACGCCGACCAGGAGGGAGCGCGGGACGACATGGTCGACGAGATCGTCGAGCAGGCCTTGGAGCGGGGAGCCGAGATCCGCTTCGTACCCGACGACGCGCTGGCCGGTCAAGGACACATCGCCGGAGTGCTGCGGTACTGACCGGCCTGAGAAGGGCCCGGGTTCCGAGACGACCTGCCCGGCACGACTGCGGCAGACCCCGAGCCCACACCGGCGGCGTCACGGCCGCCGTCGTCACCGTCACCGACAAGACGCAGAACACATCCTCGTACGCCGTCCAGGTCGACTTCGTCGATTCGGCGGGCAAGGTCGTCGAAACCCAGTTCGTCGGCGATGAGGATGTCGCTCCCGGCCGGCGCAGACAGCCCTTGGTCATCAGCCAGCCGGCAGCCGCCCGAGCCCGTCCCCACGGCGAGGTCGACCAAGACCCAGCGGTACCGACATCCCCTCACAAGGAGATCCGCATGTCCGAACTCATCATCCTCGGCTATGAGGACCGCGCCGTCGCCGACAGGGCGTTCGCCGAGGTACAACGGCTGAACAAGGACCACGTGGTCGAACTGTCCGGACTCGCCGTGGTTTCGGTCGACGAGGACGGCAAGACCCATGTGGACACACCGGCCAGGACCGACGGCATCGCCATGTCGGCGACCGCCGGTGCCCTGTGGGGCATGGTCTTCGGCATCCTCATCCTCACCCCCGGGATCGGCGTCGTGGGTGCGGCCGTCGGAGGCCTGATCGGCAAGCTCCAGCAGATGGGGGTCGACAGCAAGTTCCGCGAGAAGGTCCGGGAGCTGCTCCGGCCCGGCTCGGCGGCCGTCGTGATCCTGGCCTCGAGCGTCACGGAGGACCGGTTCGCCGCCGCGATGGCATCGTTCGGCGGCGAGGTGCTCAAGACCTCGCTCTCCGAGCAGGGCGAGCGGGAGCTCGCGGAGCAGCTGGCGGGCCCCGAAGACGCCGCCTGACCTGACGAAGCGGCCGGGTCCCGTCGGCCGGCTCCCATCGGAGTCCGCCGGGAGCAGGCCGCTTCGCGTACGTCAGAACGTCCACCGGGTCGCGGACCAGGGCGCCGCCCGGAGCGCGTCGTGGACCGATTCGACGCGTTCCACTGCCGCCCCGGCATCGAGGGCGCCCACGAGAGGGCGGGGGCGAGCACGAGGGTGGCCGGTTCCGCCCGCGTCACTCCTCGGCCGACTTCACCTGCGGACAGCACCATCCAGATCACACCACTTACCCGCGCTTGCACATATCTAGCGCATGCAACTATTGTGAACGCATGCAAAGGGATCCTTCAAGCACATCCGGAGGGGGGCGCGGCATGCCGCTCGCTCTGCTCGCTCTTACAGTCGGAGCCTTCGGTATAGGTACGACCGAGTTCGTGATCATGGGACTGCTGCCCGAGATCGCCGCCGACTACGGCGTCACCATCCCCACCGCCGGCCTCCTGGTCACCGGCTACGCCCTCGGCGTCGTCATCGGCGCACCGCTGCTCACCGTCTTCGGGACCAAGGTCAGCCGCAAGCGGATGCTGATGCTGCTCATGGGCCTGTTCGTACTCGGCAACCTGCTCTCCGCCGTCGCCCCCAGCTTCGGACTGATGCTGACCGGCCGCATCGTCGCCTCGCTCGCCCACGGCTCGTTCTTCGGCATCGGGTCGGTCGTGGCCGCCGAGCTGGTCGCGCCGGACAAGAAGGCCGGCGCCATCGCCACCATGTTCACGGGGCTGACCGTCGCCAACATCGTCGGCGTGCCGCTCGGCACGTTCATCGGGCAGACCGTGGGCTGGCGCATCACCTTCGCGATCGTCGCCGCGCTCGGTGTGGTCGGGTTCCTCGGCATCGCGAAGCTCGTGCCCGCCATGCCCCGCCCCGAAGGCGCCCGGCTGCGCGGCGAACTCAAGGCCTTCCGCAACCCGCAGGTCCTGCTCGCGATGGCCATGACCGTGCTCGGCTTCGGCGGCGTCTTCGCCGCGATCACCTACATCGCGCCGATGATGACCCATGTCGCCGGCTACGCGGACGGCTCGGTCACCTGGCTGCTCGTGCTCTTCGGCCTCGGCATGTTCCTCGGCAACCTGCTCGGCGGCCGGTACGCCGACCGCGCGCTGATGCCCCTGCTGTACGTGGCCCTCGGCGGCCTGGCTGTCGTCCTCGCGCTGTTCACCGTGGCCGCCCACGACAAGATCCTCGCCGCGGTCGCCGTCTTCCTGATCGGCGGCCTCGGCTTCGCCACCGTGCCCCCGCTCCAGAAGCGCGTCCTCGACCAGGCCCACGGCGCGCCCACGCTGGCCTCCGCCGTGAACATCGGCGCCTTCAACCTCGGCAACGCGCTCGCCGCCTGGCTCGGCGGCCTCGTGATCGCCGCCGGCCTCGGCTACACCGCCCCGAACTGGGTCGGCGCCGCCCTCGCCGCCGCCGCGCTGGGCCTCGCCCTCTGGTCGGCGGCCCTGGAACGCCGCACCCCCGCGGTCCTGGCCGGTGACTCCGCCGCAGCCTCCGGTGCGCCCGCGGGCACCCTCGTACACCACTGATCCCCGGC
Source organism: Streptomyces sp. NPDC001728 (assembly GCF_040297565.1). Classification (NCBI taxonomy): domain Bacteria; kingdom Bacillati; phylum Actinomycetota; class Actinomycetes; order Kitasatosporales; family Streptomycetaceae; genus Streptomyces; species Streptomyces sp. NPDC001728. Next base: position 130,376 of record NZ_JBEOZK010000004.1, on the reverse strand, counting down.
TCCGCCGCACCCCCCGTCAAGTGAAGGAAAACCCGCACACCATGCCCTCCTCCCCCACCCCCGCCGTTCCCACCGTCGAGCTCGCCGACGGCGTCGAGATCCCTCAGCTCGGCTTCGGCGTCTTCCAGGTCCCCGACGACGAGACCACCGCCGCCGTCACCGCCGCCCTGGAGGCCGGCTACCGCAGCATCGACACCGCCGCGATCTACGGCAACGAGACCGGCGTCGGCCGCGCCCTGGCCGCCTCCGGGCTGCCCCGCGAGGAGCTGTTCGTCACCACCAAGCTGTGGAACGCCGACCAGGGCTACGACGCCACCCTGCGCGCCTTCGACGCCGGCCTCGCCAAGCTCGGTCTCGACCACGTCGACCTGTACCTCATCCACTGGCCTGCGCCCGCCCATGACCTGTACCGCGACTCCTGGCGCGCCCTGGAGCGCCTCGCCGAGGAGGGTCGCGCCCGCGCCGTCGGCGTCTCCAACTTCCAGCCGGGCCACCTCCGGCACCTCATGGCCGGTACGAAGCTGATGCCGGCCGTCAACCAGGTCGAGCTCCACCCCGGCCTGCAGCAGAGCGAACTGCGCGCCTTCCACGCCGAGCACGGGATCGCCACCGAGGCCTGGAGCCCGCTCGCGCAGGGCGCCGTCCTCGACGACCCCGCCATCACGGCCATCGCCGCCCGCCACGGCAGGTCCCCGGCCCAGGTCGTCATCCGCTGGCACCTCCAGCTCGGCAACATCGTCATCCCCAAGTCGGTCACCCCCGCCCGGATCCGCGAGAACTTCGACGTCTTCGGGTTCACCCTCACCGACGAGGAGATGCGGACGGTGGCCGCGCTCGACCGCGGCCTGCGGACCGGCCCGCACCCCGACGAACTCAACTGACCACGGCAGGGATCTCAGGAAGGATCCAGGGCCTGCCTTCGGATCAGGCCCTGGGGGCGGACGGCGCGCAGTGCGCCGTCCGCCCTCAGGGATTCCAGCGTCGGATAGCCGTCGACCGCCATGATCAGGTCCGCCTCCGCGAGCAGGGAGCGCAGGACGTGGACGATGCCGTCCGTGCCGCCGAGCGCCAGCCCGTACGCGTACGGGCGGCCGACGCCCACCGCCGTGGCACCGAGCGCGAGCGCCTTGACGACGTCGGCGCCGGTGCGTACGCCGGAGTCGAAGAGCACGGGCAGCCCGTCGGCGGCGGCGACCACCTCGGGCAGGGCGTCCAGGGCGGGCAGGCCGCCGTTGGCCTGGCGGCCGCCGTGGTTGGAGCAGTAGATGCCGTCGACGCCGCCGTCCCTGGCCCGGCGGACGTCCTCGGGGTGGCAGACGCCCTTGAGGACGATCGGCAGGTCGGTGAGCGAACGGAGCCAGGCCAGGTCGTCCCAGACCAGCGGGTTGCCGAAGAGGCCCACCCATTCCAGGACGGCGGCGCGCGGGTCCTCCTCGGGCGGCTTCGCGAGACGGGCCCTGAAGACGGGGTCGGAGGTGTAGTTCGCGAGCGCGTGGCCGCGCAGCTGGGGGAAGTTGGCGGTGGCGAGGTCGCGCGGGCGCCAGCCGGTGATCCAGGTGTCGAGGGTGACGACGATGCCCTGGAAGCCGGCCGCCTCGGCGCGGTGCACCAGGCTCTCCGCGAGAGCGCGGTCGGTGGGGGTGTACAGCTGGAAGAGGCCCGGTGTGCCGCCGAACTCGGCGGCGACCCGCTCCATGGGGTCGACGCTGAGCGTGGAGGCGATCATCGGCACGCCCGTACGGGCTGCGGCGCGAGCGGTCGCCAGGTCGCCGTGCCGGTCCTGGGCGCAGAGTCCGATCACCCCGACGGGCGCCATGAAGAGCGGGGACGGCAGGGCGAGCCCGAACAGGTCGACGGAGAGGTCGCGTTCGGAGGCGCCGACCATCATGCGCGGGACGAGCCCCCACTGCCGGAAGGCCCGGACGTTGGCCTCCTGCGTGTGCTCGTCGCCCGCGCCACCCGCCACGTACGACCAGAGCGAGGGCGGGAGCGCCGCCCGCGCCCGGCTCTCCAGTTCGCCGAAGGTCATGGGCAGTTCGGGCAGGACGCCGAAGAGCCCGTCGAAGTAGATCTCGTGCTGGTAGTCGCCGTACTTCTGGGGCATGGAGGAGGCTCGTCCCTTCCGGTTCCCACCGGCGCGCCCGGGTCGCCCGGCGGTGATGGGGCCCATCGTGCCCGCCACGCGCGCGCGTGGCCATGGATCACCCGACGCCGGTCGGCCCCGGCGGGCCGTGAACTCACACGGCGGTCGGGCCCGCTACGTACGCGATGCCGTCCCGCATCCGCCGTCGGCGGCTCCGGTCAGCTCGTCCATCGGCCGGGCGCGGTCGTACGGGTCGACGGTTCTGTCCTCCGTCGCGCCCTCGGCCGGCCGGTCCGAGTCGAACTCGGGGGCGAAGTAGCCGGTGTGGTCGTCGCAGCCGCCGTTGGTCATATGGGTCTTGTACGAGACGAGGGAGACGGTGCCCGGCTCGGTGATGATCTTCGACGGGTCGTCCCAGTTCAGCACGATCTCTCGGCGGACGATCGTGCGCGCGATCTCGTCGCCGCCCGCCGTCCCGCGCGTGACCGGATAGACGTAGGTGACGTCGGTGGTCACCTGGAGGGCACCGCGTTCGCCGGGGCCGTACGAGATCCGGCCCCGGGTCTTCACCACGTCGCCGGCCACGCGCGCGCGTGCCGGGTCGAAGCGGCTGAAGAGCAGGAGCGGATCGTTCTCCGCGCTCGGGGCCTCGAAGGAGGCCTTCAGGTAGTCCTGGACGTCCCGCTGGTGCGGATTGAGCAGGGCGGTCGCCCGCGTGGGCCGCTCGCCACGCCATACCGCCGGGTCCAGGCTGGAGGCGACGAGGAAGTCCCGGGACCGTCGCAGGGCCTGTGCCACCTGCGCCTCGCTCATCCATCCGGTCGCCCGGGCGGCGGGGACCGTGATGCCCACGGCGCCGTTCGCCCAGCGGGCCGCGGGCGAACCGCGGAAGGGTTCGCCGATCGTGGGCCGGAGGGCCGGTTCGACGGGCGGGGCCTCGGTCGGGCGCTCCGACTCCTGGGCGAGCGGTGGCCCGGCCGGAGCGCCGTCGCCGGAGGTTCCGATCATGTGCCAGGGGTCGAACGCCACGACCAGGAGGGCCACGGCGACCAGGAACCCGGCCACGTACCAGCCCTTGCCGCGCCGGCGCGGGGGCGGTGTGTGGGCACGCGGGTTCGCGGGCTGCTCACGCGGTCGCCCGGTCGCACTGCGGGCCCGCGCCGACGGCTCCTTGGGCGCGTCCGGCACTCCGTCCACGGAATCCCGCAGGAACTGCTCCCAGACGTCGTCCGGTACGGACGAACCGTCCCGCTCCCCACCCGCGCCCACACCGCACTCCTCGCCCCGAAGCGTCGAACACCCCTTCGCCCCACCCCGGGGCACCGCATGATCCCACAGCGGCCACGGGGGCGGGGACCGGGCGCCCGCGCCCGGGCGGTCAGGCGTACGGGTCGAAGGGGATGCCCGCGGGTTTGGCCTTGGCGAGGTGGGCGGCGAGGTTGCCGTCCTTCAGGCCGAAGACGGCGTTGCCGAAGTCGGCCTGGCTGAGCTTGTCGCGCAGGCCCGCGGGGTAGCCGTTCCAGCCGACCAGGCTCGGGAACTGCCAGGTGTGCTGGTGGTTCTCGGGCGGTTCGTCCTTGGTGTTGGCGGGCCGGAAGCAGTGCGTGCCGATACCGTCCTTGTGGTAGACGACCTTGGGGTGGGTGCCGTCCCAGCGGATCGCGTCCCGGCCATAGGTGTCGAAGTTGCCGTGGGCGGAGGTGGAGACGTATCGCGCCTGGTCGTTCTGCACCCAGACCACGACGTGCTCCCAGTCGTGGCGGTGTCCGCCGAGGCCGCTCCCCCAGACGGCCTGGTCCTTCTCGAAGTACAGGCCGTAGATGATCGCGCACCAGCCGTTGTTGCACTTGGCGCGGGAGTAGCCGTTGGTCTGGGTGAGGTCCCAGGAGTCGCGGCACTGGCTGTTGACGGTGCCGGAGGGGTTGAGGCCGCCGTTGAGTGTGCCGTCGGGGCCGATGGCGGGTGTGGGGTAGCAGCCGTCCGTGTCGTAGTCGTAGGCCGGCTGGAAGGTCTGCTCCAGGGCGTCGGCGTTGGCGGGAAGGGCGGCGGGCGGCGCGGCGAGGGCGCTCGCCGGGAGGGCGACGAGCAGGGTGAGGGCGCCGGCGAGGGCGAGGGCGCCCCTGGCGGCGTACGCCTGTGTTTTCACGGAGTCCCCTGGGTCGGGCGGCATGGTTCGACGGGCGTCATCTTGGCATGGACAGAACACCGTCGGCAGGGGAATCCATTAGACGATACGTATCGTCTCGCTTAGGGTGGGTGGAATGACCCCCACCGCAGCCCCCTCCCCCGCCCACATCGCCATGTTCTCCATCGCCGCCCACGGCCATGTGAACCCCAGTCTGGAGGTCGTCCGGGAACTCGTCGCCCGGGGACACCGCGTCAGCTACGCCGTCCCCGCCTCCTTCGCCGAGAAGGTCGCGGCGACCGGGGCCACCCCCGTCGTCTACCGCTCCACCCTGCCGACCGACGAGGACCCCGACGCCTGGGGCACCGAACTCATCGACCACCTCGAACCGTTCCTCGCCGACGCCGTCCAGGCGCTGCCGCAGCTCGCCGAGGCCTTCGCGCGGGACCGGCCCGACCTGGTCCTCCACGACATCACCTCCTACCCGGCCCCCGTCCTCGCCCACACCTGGGGCGTCCCGGCCCTCTCCCTCTGGCCGAACCTCGTGCCGTGGGAGGGGTACGAGGAGGAGGTCGCCGAGCCGATGTTCGCCGGGCTCAGGGCGTCACCGCGCGGCAAGGCCTACTACGCGCGCTTCGCGGACTGGCTCGCCGAGCACGGCATCGACACCCACCCGGACAGGTTCGTCGCCCGCCCTCGCCGCGCCCTCGTCCTCATCCCCGAGGCCCTCCAGCCGCACGCCGACCGGGTCGACCGGTCCGTCTACACCTTCGTCGGCGCCTGCCAGGGCACGCGCGCCGAGCAGGGGGAATGGCGGCGCCCGGAGCACGCGGAGAAGGTGGTCCTGGTCTCCCTCGGCTCCGCCTTCACCAAGCTGCCCGGCTTCTACCGGGACTGCGTCGAGGCCTTCGCGGGACTCCCCTCCTGGCACCTCGTCCTGCAGGTCGGGAAGTTCGTCGACCCGGCCGAACTCGGCGAACTGCCGCCGAACGTCGAAGTGCACTCCTGGGTGCCCCAGTTGGCGGTCCTCCGGCAGACCGACGCGTTCATCACCCACGCGGGCGCCGGAGGCAGCCAGGAGGGCCTGGCCACGGCCACGCCCATGGTGGCCGTCCCGCAGGCCACCGACCAGTTCGGGAACGCCGACATGCTCCAGTCCCTGGGCGTGGCACGGCACCTGCCGATGGAGGAGGTCACTCCCGGGCTGCTGCGCGAGGCGGTGCTCGCCCTCACCGGCGATCCCGAGGTGGCGCGCCGTGCGCGAGAGGTCCAGGAGTCGATGCGCCGCGAGGGCGGCACACTCCGGGCAGCCGACCTCATCGAGGCCGAACTCGGCTGAACGGCCGCCCGCTTGGCGTGTCCGGCCCGATCGGCGGGACACCCCCTACGCTCGTGTCATGTCCAAGACTCAGATAGACGCGGTGACCGCCGAATTCTACGGCGCGTTCGACAATCGTGGCGGCAAAGCCCCCGACGTGGGCCGGATCCGCCGGCTGGTGCTGCCCCAGGGGGTGATCGTCTGCACGGCGCCCACGTTCACGACGTACTCCGTGGAGGAGTTCGTCGTCCCGCGCGAGCGGCTGCTGACCGACGGGCGGCTCGTCGACTTCTCCGAGTGGGAGACCTCGGAGGAGACCCGGATCGAGGGTGACATCGCCTCGCGCTTCGGCACGTACCGCAAGTCCGGGGTCCTGGACGGGCAGCCGTACGACGGCGAGGGCACGAAGACCCTCCAGTTCGTCCGGACCCCGGACGGCTGGCGGATCGCCGCGCTGTCCTGGTTCGACCGGCCCTGACCGGGGCGGCGGTCCGTCCCCCTGCGCACGGGGAACGGGCCGCCGCGGTACGCGGTCAGACCACGGCGCCCACGCCTCGGCGGGACACCGGGGCCGGGGCGGGAGCCGGATGGCGTGCCTCCAGGGCCACCGCCAGCGGCATCGCCGTGAACACGGTGGACGCCATGCCGAGCACGACACCCGCGAGCAGCGCCACCGAGAAGTCGGTGAGCGAGTCGCCGCCCAGGACGGCGAGCGCCACCAGGACGAAGAGCGCGCCCATGCCGGTGTTGACCGTACGGGGCAGGGTCTGGGCGACGGCCCGGTCGGCGAGGTCGGGCAGCGGAATCCGCCCGCCGCGACGGCGCAGCTCCCGCAGCCGGTCGAGCACGACGACCGAGTCGTTGACCGAGTAGCCGACGACCGTGAGGAGAGCGGCCAGGAAGACGCTGTCCACGGGCTTTCCGAGCCAGGCGAACAAGCCCACGACCAGCAGCACGTCCTGGGTCATCGCCGCAACGGCCGCCGTCGCGTACGTCCAGCGGAAGCGCACCGTCAGATAGAGGAGCTGCGCCACCACCGCGAGGCCGAGGGCGATCGTCGCGTGCGTGCGCAGTTCTCCGCCCAGGCTCGGGCCGATCAGGTCGTCGCGCTCCACCTCCACCGGGCCGGCCACCCGGGTGAGGGCCTCGCGGATGTCGCGCTGTTCCTCGTCGCCGGTCTCCCGGACGCGCACGGACACCTCGCCGCGCGCCGCCCCTTCGCCGTCGGCGGCCTCCGCGCCGCCCGTCGTCTGCACCACCGCGTCGGGGAAGCCCGCGTCCGCGACGGCCGCGCGCGCCCGGTCGGCGTCCACCGGTCGTTCGGCGGTGTACTGGACCACCCGGCCGCCGGTGAACTCGACACCGAACTCCAGGCCGCGCACCCCGATCCCGGCGAGGGCCACCAGCAGGAGCGCCCCGCAGGAGAGCAGCCAGCGGCGGCGGCGGGCCATCAGTCGCGGAACGCGCCGGGTCAGCCGGGTCCGCAGCCTGCCGAGTCCGGCGATGCCGGTGATCGAGGGCCTCCGGCGTACGGCCGGCAGACGCAGCGTGAGGTCGGCGAGGAGCCGGGTGATGACCATGGCGCTGAGCAGCGAGGTCACGACGCCGATCGCGAGGGTCACGCCGAAGCCCTTGACCGGGCCGGAGGCGAAGACGAACAGCAGGCCGGCGGCGAGCAGGGTGGTGATGTGGGAGTCCGCGACCGCGCTCCACACCTTGCCGAACGCCGTTTCGAGCGGTCGCCGGAGGTCGCGCCCGGCGGTCCGGCCGAGGGCCGCGTACTCCTCCCGTGCCCGTTCGAAGACGAGGACGTTCGCGTCGACGGCGATGCCGATGGCCAGGACGAAGCCGGCGAGGCCCGGCAGGGTGAGCGTGGCGCCGAGGGCGACCACCGCGGCGTAGGAGATCAGCCCGTACAGCAGCAGGGCGACGGTCGCCAGGACGCCGAGGAGCCGGTAGATCACCATGACGAACAGGCCCGTGCAGGCGAGGCCGATCACGGCCGCGAGGGCGCTGGCCCTGATCGCCTCGGCGCCCAGGGTCGGTCCCACGGTGCTCTGCTCGACCGTCGTCACCGGGACGGGCAGCGCGCCGCCCTGCACGAGCGCCGCGAGGTCGCGGGCCTCCTGACCGGAGAACCCTCCGGTGATCTGCGCGGAGCCGCCGCCGATGCCCGAGCCGCACGGGACGCCCTGCTGCATGGCGGGCGCCGAGACGACGCGGTCGTCGAGCACGATCGCGACCCGGCGCGCAGGGTCGCCGGGCGCCGCGCAGGCCGCGTCGCCGGTGAGCCGCGCCCAGGTGCCCGCGGCGGAGTCGCGGAAGGCGAGGTCGACCGTCCAGCCCCGGCCGTTCGTGGCGTCGAGCACGGCCTCGGCGCTCTTGACACCGTCCCCGGTGAGCGCGGGGGCGCCCAGGGCGAGGAAGGCGCCCGGCGCGTCGGGGTCGGCGAGGACCCTCGTCCCGTCCTTGGCGGCCGGTCCCGCGGGCCCCTGGGCCGGGCCGGTGACCGTGTGGAAGGTGAGCTGGGCGGTACGGCCGATGACGTCGGCGGCCTCGCGCGGGTCGCGCAGTCCGGGGAGCTCGACGACGATGCGCCGCTCGCCGGAGCGGGCCAGCGAGGGTTCGGCGACGCCGAGTCCGTCGACGCGTTTGCGGAGGACCTCGAGGGCGCGGTCGGTGGCCGCCGCGTCGGCGCGGACGGTGGGCCCGTCCTCGGTCTGCAGGACGATGCGGGTGCCGCCCCGCAGGTCGAGGCCGAGCCGGGGCGGGGTGGTCAGGGTGATCCAGAGGGAGAGGGCGACGACGGCGAGCGCGAGGAGCGCGCGCAGGAGCACGGACCGGGAGCCGCGCCCCGGCCGGGAGGGCCGTGCGGGACCGGAGGCCCGGGCAGGGCGGGAGGGACGTGGGGGACGAGAGGTACGTGGGGACACGGGTGCTCCACTGGCAGCGCACGGCGGGGGCGCCCGCCCACGCGCGCGCGTGGGGGCGCCCGGCGGCCGTGCCGGGCGTACGGTCGGACACGCGTCGTGAACCGGTCCGGTACGTGGACATGCCGAGGACCCGGACGGCGACGCGGAGGAACGTCAGCTGTGCCGGGCGGCGGGAGGACCACGGGGGACGCGGGGGCCCCGGGGAGCGGTGGGCGGGGCGCGCTCACGGCGCGGGTCGCCCACGAGGACACCGCGCGCGGGTACGGAGAGGTCGGCGGGAACGGCGACCGTGGTCAGGGGCGTTCCCGGGAACCGTACGGGGTTCTCGACGGCCCCCGGGAGGCGTGCCACCGCGGTGGACGCCAGCTGGGGGTCCGGGGGCGCGACGTGGTGAGCGGGGGCGGACGGGGCCGTGCCCGGTGCTGTTCCCGGGGGCGCGACCGGAGCGAGCGCCGAGCCGGCCTGCGCCACCGCTGCCGTCTGGGGCGTCCCCTGCGCCTGGGGCGCCGGGAGCAGCAGGAGCGACCAGATCGCGCAGAGCATCGCGGGCAGGAGCGCCGCGACGCGTCGCGTGGAACGTCCCACCACCCCGCCCCTCCCCCTCGTCCCCGTGTCCGTGTGCCGGTCGGCCGAGGCCAGCGTAGACCGGGCGGAGAACTCCCCGGCCACCGAGCCCCTTCCGGTGGGCGGGGTCGAGTACCCCGGCTGAGTACGGGTGCTCATGCGGGGCGCCGCGGGCCCTCGCACGATGGGTGGGTCAGCGCATCGACCTCGGAGCCAGGGGGCCCGCCCGTGCTCAGCCGCATCGCCGCCCATGTCGTCCCGTTCTTCGGGCGGCTGACCGTCACCGCCGACCCCGGGGCCCGGCTGGAGCCCGGCAGCATCCTGGTCGTGAACCACACCTCGACCGCCGACCCGGCGGTCGTCCTCGCCGCGCTCCGCAGGCGGCTGGCCGTCGAGCCCGTCCTGCTGGCCACCGCCGGGCTCTGGCGGATCCCGCTGCTCGGCCGGGCGCTGACCCGCGAGGGGTACGTGCCGGTGCACCGCAACACGGCGCGCGCCGCCGTCGCCCTGGACCACGCGGCGGTCGCGCTCGCCTCGGGGCGGCACGTGATGCTGTACGCGGAGGGCCGCGTCCCGCCGCGCCGGGACGCGGCCGAGTGTCCGCCGGAGTCGTTCCGTACCGGGCTCGCGCGGCTCGCCGGGGCCACGGGCGCGCCGGTGGTGCCGATCGGTCAGGCGGGTGCCCGGCGGATCACGTCCGGCGGGCGGGCGAAGCAGATCGCTGGGGTGCTCACCGCGCCGGTCCGCAGGCCGGGGCTGCATGTGCACATCGGGACGCCGCTGCGGCTGCCCGCCGACGTGGCCGCGGCGACGGAGCTTGCCCACGGGGCGGTCACCGAGGCCTGGCGCAGGGCGGCGGGGGCACTCGGGGAACCGGCGGCGCTGGACGGCGCCCAGGCCGTGCCCGCGGGCGGGCGGCGCCGTCTTCCGGGCACGGCCTCGTGGGACCTCAGAAGACGGACAGGCCGGTGATGGTAGTGAAGCGGTCGAGCGCCGTCACGCCCGCGACCGAGTTGCCCCGGCGGTCGAGTCCGGGGCTCCACACGCACAGGGTGCAGCGGCCCGGCACGACGGCGACGACCGCTCCGCCGACGCCGCTCTTGCCCGGGAGTCCCACGCGGTAGGCGAAGTCGCCCGCGGCGTCGTAGGTGCCGCAGGTGAGCATGACGGCGTTGACCTGTTTGGCCTGGCTGCGGGTCAGCAGCCGGGTGCCGTCGGCGCGCAGGCCGTGCCGGGCGAGGAAGCCGGTGGCCAGGGCGAGGTCGGCGCAGGAGGCTTCGACGGAGCACTGGCGGAAGTACTCGCGCAGCAGGTCGGGGACGGGGCCGGTGATGTTGCCGTAGGAGGCCATGAAGTGGGCGAGGGCCGCGTTGCGGTCGCCGTGGGCGGCTTCGGAGGCGGCCACGTCGGTGTCGAAGCCGAGGTCCGGGTTGCCGCTCTCGGCGCGCAGGAAGTCGAGCAGGCTGCCCGAGGCGTCGCCGGTCAGCCGGTGCAGGCGGTCGGTGACGACGAGGGCGCCGGCGTTGATGAACGGGTTGCGCGGGATGCCGTGCTCGTACTCCAGTTGGACGAGGGAGTTGAACGGGTCGCCGGAGGGTTCCCTGCCGACGTGGGCCCAGAGCGCGTCGCCTTCTCCGGCGAGGGCGAGCGCGAGGGTGAAGACCTTGGTGACGGACTGGGTGGAGAAGGGACGCCGCCAGTCGCCCACCCCGTAGACGGTGCCGTCGAGTTCGGCGACGGCCATGCCGAAGTCGGTGGGGTCGCCGGCGGCGAGGGCGGGGATGTAGTCGGCGGGGGTGCCCCGCTCGGTGAGGGCGGCGATCTCCTCGGCGATGAGGTCGAGCACGGGCCCGAAGGAGGTGGCCGCCGTCACACGCGGTCCCCGCCGGCGCGGGCGGCTTCGAGGCCGAGGTCTCCCTCGGCCGGTGCGAGGAAGTAGCGGGCGATGTCCTCGTCCGTGACCTCGGCGAGGGTGGCCGGGGTCCAGTGGGGGTCGCGGTCCTTGTCGACGACCTGGGCGCGGATGCCCTCGACGAGGTCGGGGGTGGCGAGGGCGGCGCAGGAGGCCCGGAACTCCAGGTCGAGGACCTCTTCGAGAGTGGTGAGGGCGCGGGACCTGCGGAGGGTCGCCAGGGTGGCCTTGAGGGCGGTCGGGGACTTGGTGAGGAGGGTGGTGGCCGCCTCCTTGGCGGCGGGGGCGCCGGTGTCGAAGAGGCGCTCGATCACCTCCTCGACGGTCTCGGCCCGGTAGCAGGCGTCGATCCACTCCCGCTGCTCGGCGAGCACACCTGCCGGGGCCGCCGCGCTGTGCCGGGCGACGGCCTCCTCGGCGGGCAGGAGGACCAGGTCCCGGACCAGGCCGGGCAGTTCGGCGGCGGGGACGAAGTGGTCGGCGAGGCCGGTGAGGATCGCGTCGGCGGCGCCGACGAGGCCGCCGGTCAGGGCGAGATGGGTGCCGAGTTCGCCGGGGGCGCGGCCGAGGAGGTGGGTGCCGCCGACGTCGGGGACGAAGCCGATGCCGGTCTCGGGCATGGCGACCCGGGAGCGTTCGGTGACGACGCGGACGGAGCCGTGTGCGGAGACGCCGACGCCGCCGCCCATGACGATGCCGTCCATGAGGGCGACATAGGGCTTGGGGTAGCGGGCGATACGGGCGTTGAGCCGGTACTCGTCGCGCCAGAAGGCGCGGGAGGCGGAGCCGCCGGCGCGGGCGTCGTCGTGGATGGCTCGGATGTCGCCTCCTGCGCAGAGGCCGCGTTCCCCCGCGCCCTCGATGACGACGGTGCCGATGTCCGGGTCGCGCTCCCACCCGGTCAGGGCCGCGTCGACGGCGAGGACCATGGGGTGGGTGAGCGCGTTGATGGCGCGGGGGCGGTTCAGGGTGATGAATCCGGCCCGGCCCTCCGTCCGCAGGAGTACGTCGGCGGTTCCGGTCGGCACGATCACTCGGTCCCTTCGGTGGCGCTGTTCGCTGGTGCGATCACCGTACCGGGGCGGTCCCTCGGTGGAGCGGCCGACCGGTGCCGGTCGGCACCGAAGGGGAGGCGGCGGGCGCGAGGGGGCGGAAAGGACTCATCCGCTTCTCGCGGATCCTGATTGCACGGTGCGCGGTCCGGTGACGGCCGCTACCCCGCGTCCTCACTGTCGAGTCCTTCCCGTCCCTTCCATGGAACCACCGCTCCGACGGGGGCGCGAGTGCCCGCCGGAGCGGTGGTGGAGGGGGTCAGGCCGGGAGCAGGTCCTGCGGGACGCGCACCTGGCGGGGGGTGGACAGACGGAGTTCGATGATGTCCCTGACCGTGGGCCATTCCTCGTCGAGGATCGAGTAGAAGGCCGTGTCGCGGACGGCCCCGTCGAGCCCTCGGGAGTGGGCGCGGCGGACGCCTTCGCAGCTGGCTCCGAGTCGTTCGATCGCGATTCTGGAGCGGGTGTTGCGGGCGTCGGCGCGCAGTGTGATGCGGCGGACGCCCCAGGCTTCGAAGGCGTGCCGGAGCATGAGGAACTTGGCCTCGGTGTTGATGCCGGTGCCCCGGGCGTCGCCGGCGATCCAGGTGTTGCCGATCTCGGCGGCGTCCGGCACGGCGGTCAGGGGATCGCCGTGGGGCATGCCGGGGACGGGCGGCCAGACCAGCGGGCCCCTCCAGTAGTCGAGTTCGAGGAACCGGGTCGAGCCGATGACTCGTTCGTCGGCGGTACTGATCAGGGCGAAGGGCAGGGAACGTCCTGCCGCCTGATCCGCGAGGGCGCGGCCGATGTAGTCGAGGGCCGATGGGAAGCCGTCGGGCACGGGGGTGAAGGCGTAGGCCGCTCGGTCCGCCCCGCCGGCCCGGGCGAGGGCTTCGGCGTGCCGCATCGCCAGCGGCTCCAGGCGCACGGAGCGCCCGGTCAGGAGAACAGGTACTGGCACGGAACCTCGGGTCTTTCACGGGCAGGGAGAGCTTCCGCCGTGGGGAGACCGCGGCGGCTGCAAGGGGGAGGTTCTCGCCGGCCCCGATCATGTCGTGAGAACGACGAATGAGCAGGTAAAACGGTTCGTCACCGGTGGCGAGGAGGACAGTATGCAGCCACAAGCGCTCGGAGAACAGAACCCCGGACGAACCCGGGTACACGCGTGGGTGAAGGCTCGCGTGCGCCCGGGCCGGCCGGTCTCAAACAACGGACGGAGCCGCCCGCCAGTCGGACGGCGGGAGGGTTCAGACGCAGGTGGGGTGGCCCCAGCCATCGGGGTTCTTCGCGATGGTCTCGCCCTTGTCGTAGGCCTTGCCGCAGCGGCAGCGGCCCGAGAATCTGGCCTTGAGCGTGGCACCCGACGGGCGTGTCCGGCGGGCGGGCGAACCGCCCGGGGCGCCCCCGGAGGAACCCGTGGCGGAGCCGCCCGTCGAACCGGACGGCGCGGAGGAGCGCGCGCGGGGCGCGGAGGCGCGCGTCGGCGCTTCCGGGGGCGGCAGCGGCGCCCCGGCGTCGGAGCCGGTGGCCTCCTGGGTACGGGCGGTGTGGCTGGCCGCGCGGTCGGCGGCGTCGTTGAGGGGGTCGCCGTCGACCTGGTGCGCGGGTACGTAGACGAAGTCGACGTTCCGGCCGGTGAGGAGGGCGTCGATGCGGACGACGAGTTCCTTGTTGGCGACGGGGCTGCCGGAGGAGGTCTTCCAGCCCTTGCGGCGCCAGCCGGGGAGCCAGGTCGTGACGGCCTTCATGGCGTACTGGGAGTCCATGCGGACCTCGACGGGCACCGCCGGGTCGAGTGATTCGAGCAGCCGTTCCAGGGCCGTGAGTTCGGCCACGTTGTTGGTCGCCCGGCCGAGCGGGCCCGCCTCCCAGCGGTCGATCGCTCCGTCGGCCCGGCCGATGACCCATGCCCAGGCCGCGGGGCCGGGGTTTCCCTTCGACGCGCCGTCGCACGCCGCGATGATCTTTTCCACCATCCCACGATCCTGACACGGCGGCGGGGGTGGGTGGTCCCACCCCCGCCGGGCCGGCCGCCGCGCGGTCAGAAGGCCCCGTAGTTGACCTGCCAGGTGGGCAGGCCCATCCGGCGCCAGAGGGCGACGACCCGGTCGCGGTCGTCGAGCGAGACGCGGACGGCGTACCGGTGGCGGACGTGGGCCTCGAAGAGCTCGGCCTTCACGAGGTCGTCGCCGCGGCCGTCGCCGGAGGCGCGCATCCACAGCTCGTCGTACGGCACCTCGTACCGGGCGAGCCAGCCCTCGGTGAGGGCCCGGTGGTCCTCGCTCCGGCCGGACAGCAGGACGATCCGGTCCCGCTCGGTGTGCCGGAAGGCCCGCAGGGCGTCCCGCACGGAGACGTTGAGCAGGTCGCGGTCGCAGCGGGTGAAGTCGTACGGGCCGCGGTCGACGCGCAGGGCGAGGGTGCCGTCGATGTCGCACATGACGGCGGTGGGGAGGCTCGGGTCGGGGACGTAGGTCTCCCCGACGGAGGGGCGGTCGTTGAGCCACTCCGCGGTGAGCCGCCAGCCGTTCCGGGTGGCCTTGGCGTGCTTGTCGGCCAGGATCCGGATGATGTCCTCGCCGACCGGCCGCTCGCGGGCGGCGTCGCGGCGGACGCACTCGTCGACGGGCACGGCGGTGAAGTCGTGGACGGCGAAGGTGGCGAGGCCGCCCACGGCGGCCTTCAGGCGCTTCGGGATGTGCGGGGTGAGATGGGTGTTGTCGACGACGACGTCGAAGCCGCCGTCGACGGCCGCGCGGACGGCGGCGTCCTGGATGCCGAGCACGGTCTGCTCGTGCCGGTGGGACCGGCCCCGGCCGGCCGAGGGGATGTCGAGCATGGCGCGCAGGTCGTCGAGGTTGACGCGGCGGACGCGCCCCTCGGCGGCGGCCTGGAGGGCTCGGGCGGCCGTGGTCTTCCCGGAGGCGGGAAGACCGGTCATGAGGTGGACGACGGGCACGGTCAGTTCTCCTGGTCGTGGGCGAAGGGGTCCGAGGCCTCGGGGCGCAGCCCGCGCCAGACGAGGAGGTCGACGGGGCGGCCGTCGAGGCGCAGGAAGGCGGCGGCGCGCAGACCCCGGTCGGGCAGGGCCGCGGCGGCGTGGGCGAAGGCGCCCCGGTCGGCGGCGAGGTGGGCGAGGCGCGCGTACGCCTCGTCGACGGCCCGCTCGCGCTCCGCGGCGGCCGCTTCGAGACGGGCGATCACCCCGCGCACCCAGGCGTCGAACTCGTCGGGCACCTGCTCCAGGAGGGCGTCGAGGGGCTTGCCTCCGTCCGCCTCGACCTCGGTGACGGCGCAGCCGATGCCCTTGGCCACCTCGGCGGCGGGCAGGGCGGCGAAGCGCTGGATGCCGTGGCAGCGCCAGATGTCCCGCTCGGTGACACCGGTCAGCACCTTGTGGAGGCGTACGTACTCGGCGAGCTTGGCCTTGGCCCGCAGGCCGGAGGCGAAGCGCAGCACGAAGCCCTCGGCGTCGGTGCCGGTGGCCCGTCCGCCGCCGGGCAGGGTGTTGGACTCGGTGAGGGCGACGAGGTCGGCGACGCTCGTGGCCGGCCAGGTGCGCACGACGGAGCCGAGGGGGCCCCAGCCCGCGGCGGCCTCGGTGAGCGGGGTCTCGGAGCCGTCGGCCGCGAAGGCGGCGAGCAGGACGAGGTCGCGGCGGTCGCCGTAGTTCACGACGATGCGGTTGCCCGGGTGGAGGATCTCGGCGAGGTACGTCGCACCGGGGGTCAGTCCGGTGGTGTCGGCGGCGTCGAGACGGCGCTGCGCCCAGGTCGCCTGGACGCTGGTGAAGGAGCCCTTGGAGGCGGCGCGCCAGCGGCCGTCGTAGTGGAAGACCACGGCGAGGCTGCCGTCGACCTTGTCGTAGACCTCGAAGGGCTCGTCGGGCAGCGGCGGTGCGTAGGGGCGGCCGGTGGAGTGTTCGGAGACGTTGAAGAACTTGGGGAGGGGGAGCGCGACGATCCGGCCGGTGGTGTCGTCGGCGACGAGGCCCCGGCAGCGCGTGGTGGCCCGGTTCCAGTGCTGGGCGTACTGGCACGCGCGCGTGTACGTGTAGATCGACAGGGGCAGCTCGGGGTGGCGCTTGCGTGTGATGTGCCCGTCGGCGAGTGCGGCGGAGAGCTCGTCGGACGGCATCAGGTCGTGCAGAGTCAGGGTCGCCTGGCTCATGGGGTCCCTCCCGTGGGTTCGTTGATCCATTCTCGGTTGGCGATGCCCGGGAGCCCAATGGTTTTCCGGGTCCGGTCGGCGTGGCGGGGTGGTGCGCGGGTTCCCGATCCCGGGCGTGTCGGTGGTGCCCCGTAGACTCGCCGTCTGTCCGCCGGTGACGTCACCGGCACAGTCGAAGGAAGCGAGCCCCATGAACCACGCGGACGGCACGGCACCGATCTACGCCGAGCTCATACGGGAGCGGGGGGATGTTCCGGGTGACGTCCGCCAGGTCGCCGAGGAGGTTCTGCGGGACCTGAGCCGGGTCATCCAGATGCCGCCGCAGGGGGTTCCCGGGCCGCAGGGCGCCGTCGCGCACGCGGGCGCCGTGGCTCACGCCGGTGCTGTCGCGCACGCGGGCGCCATGGCTCACCCGGGCGCGCAGGTCGGTGCCCTGGGGCACCCCGGTGCGCAGGCGCACGGGAACGCGGGCGGGGCGATGGGCGTCGGCGGCCCCGTGGGCCAGGCCGGTGCCGTGCTGCCGCACCGTCCGATGCGCTGACCCCCCCGACTTCCCTCCCCCGTGCTTCGTCGCGCCGGACCGCCGTCCGCGCACCGGGTCCCGGGCCGTTGTCAGTGGCGTGCGCGATGCTGTCCGGCGAACGGCCCGCGCCCCGGCGGCACGGGCACGAACGGTGACCAGGGGATGACGACATGGCTGAGGTTCTGCTCTTCCACCACGCGCTCGGTCTGACGGAGGGCGTCCACGCCTTCGCCGAGGAGCTGCGCCGGGGCGGACACACGGTGCATGTGCCCGACCTGTACGAGGGGCGGACCTTCACCGACCTGGAGGCGGGCGCCGGCCACGCCCGGGAGATCGGTTTCGGGACGCTCGTGGCACGCGGTGAGCGCGCCGCCGAGGGGCTGCCCGGGGCGCTCGTCCACGCCGGGTTCTCGCTGGGCGTGCTGCCCGCGCAGAAGCTGGCCCAGACCCGGGCCGGGTCCCTCGGCGCCCTGCTGATCGGTGCCTGTGTGCCGGTGGAGGAGTTCGGCGCGGCGTGGCCGGAGGGCGTGCCCGTCCAGGTGCACGCCATGGACGCGGATCCGTTCTTCGTCGACGAGGGCGATCTGTCGGCGGCCCGCGAGCTGGTCGCGGGCGCGGCGGACCGGGAGCTGTTCCTGTACCCGGGGAGCGCGCACCTGTTCGCGGAGGCTGGCGCGCCCTCGCACGTACCGGAGGCGACGGCGCTCTGTGTCGAGCGGGTGCTGTGCTTCCTGGACGGTGTACGGGGCTGAGCCCGCGGTCTGTACGGGACGGCGGACGGGTCAGCCGTTCGGCCGACCCCGGTGTCGTCCGTCCCGCCGCCCGTCGGGGGCCGGCTGTCGGACCGGGCGGGGCCGTGTACGGGCGGAGGATCGGGACAGGACGCGGCCCGTCCCCGGACGGGGCCGCCCGTGCCGCCGTACCGAGGAGTCCGACATGACGAAGTTCCGCCGTGCGTCCCGTACCGCCCGGGTGCTCGTGGCCGCGGCGGTGTCCGTCGTTCTGCTCGCCGGGTGCGCGCAGGTGTCCGGAGGGGCGTCGGCGGGTGCGACGTCACCGGCCGGGCTCTCCCCCACCACCGCGCCGCCCACCGCCGGTTCCTCCATGACGGCGACGCCCGTCCCGGCCGGCAGGCCCGCGCCGGGCTCGCTCCTGCTCTCCGACTTCGGGTCCGACACGGTCACCTTCGTCGATCCCGTGAAGGGCGCCACGGGCTCCGTGATGGTCGGCACCGCTCCCTACGGTCTGGTCGTGGGCGCGGACGGGCGGGCCTGGGTGGCGACCGCCGAAGGGGTCGCCGTGGTGGACACGGCGACCCGGCAGCGCCTCGCGCTCGTCCCGTACCGGACGGACACCGGACCGGCGGGCACCGGCGAGTACCGGGGCGGCGGCATGGGCATCGCGCTCTCGCCGGACGGCGGCCGGGTGTACGTCGGCGTCAACGTACCCGGCGGGAACGGCACCCTGGAGGTCATCGACACGGCGACGCGGAAGGTCACCGACACCGTGCCGGTGGGCCGGCGGCCCTTCGACGTGGACGTGTCCGGGGACGGCAAGGAGGTGTACGTGACGAACCATGACTCCTTCGACGTCACCGTCGTCACGGCGGGGACCCTGGCAGCGCGACGCATCGAGGTCGCCCCGTACGGCACGGAGGGCGGGCTCGGTTCCTGGCTCAAGCCCCACTACACCGCCGTGCGCCCCTCCGACGGGAGGCTGCTGCTGCCGTTCGAGGGCGAGCGGCTCGCGGTGGTCGACCCCCGGACGGGCCGGACCACGATCGAGCCGATGACCGCCAACACCCATCAGCACGGCGCGACCGTGACCCCCGACGGGACGCTGTTCGCCGTGGGCACGGGGCCGATCGACCCGGCCGGGGACGAGGGCCCGTCGCTGACGGTGCGGACGCCCGGCGGGGCCGAGCGGGTCTACCCGCTGGACGGGCCGCACGAGGACGTGGCCGTGTCGAAGGACGGGCGCACCGCCTATGTGACCGGCGGCTTCACCCGGGACGGCTCCTGGGACGGGCTGAGCGTCGTCGACCTCGACTCGGGCGACACCCGCCGGCTGGCGGCGGGCTCCCGGCCGCTGGGCGTCGTGGTCTTCTGACCCCCGGCACGGCGCGACTCCCGGCGGCCCTGCCACCGGGAGTCGGGAGTCGGCACTCGGTGCGCGACCGCTCAGCGCGGCGGAAGGACCGTCAGCACCCGCTCGACGAAGGCCTTGAAGTCCGCCATGAAGTCGCTCAGGAACTGCTGCGTCGTCGGATCGGTGACCTCCCCGTCGTCGCCGAACAGCCCCGGGGTGAACTGGATGTACGCCTCCGGGGCGTTCATCTGCGGGGAGTTGCAGAAGCTCAGCACCGAGCGGAGGCTCTGCTGGGCGACGGCGGTGCCGATCTTGCCGGGCGAGGCGCCGATCACGGCGGACGGCTTGTGGGTGAACGAGTTGGTGCCCCAGGGGCGGCTGGCCCAGTCGATGGCGTTCTTGAGGCCGCCGGGGATGGAGCGGTTGTACTCGGGGGTGACGAAGAGGACGGCGTCGACGGCCGCGATGGCGTCCTTGAGGGCCTGACCCTCGGGCGGGTAGTCGGCGTCGAAGTCGTGGTTGTAGAGCGGGAGGTCCTTGATGGGGATCTCCCGGAACTCCAGCCCGGGGGGCGCGACGCGGATCAGGGCCCTGGAGAGGATCCGGTTGATGGACTTCGTCGAGAGGCTGCCGACGAAGTAGCCGACCTGGTACGTGGCCATGCGGACGGTCCTGCCTTCCGGGGACGGTGCGGGGCTGGGGCGGCCCCGGCCCGCCGTGGCGGCCGGGGTCCCCGGGCAACGTAACCCGGCCGCCGCACCGCGGCGACCGGAGGAACCGCCGGGCTCGGAGCCGGACGGCCCCGGTCCGGCCCCGCCCCGGCCCGGTGAGAGGCCCAGGGCCGGTCGGAGGCCCGCGGTCGGTCAGAGGCCCACGATCAGCTGGATGCAGACGATCTTCACGAGGATGGCGAGGGCGAACAGGGTCGCGTACCCGGTGTTGACCCGGCTGTCCGAGACCCGGCTGTTGGCGTACGCGGTGATGGCCGGATTGCCCACGTACCCGGCGAGCAGCCCCATGGTGCGCGGCCTGCTCTGGCCGAGGAGCCGGGCGACGAGGACCATCAGGGCGTAGCTGAGCACGGCGCTGATGACGAGCACGGTCAGGAGTTTCAGGCCGAAGAGGGAGAAGGCGTCGCGGCGGAAGGCGTAGCCCGAGGTGAGTCCGACGCAGGCGAGGAAGATCAGCAGGCCGATCTGGCGGAGCGTGAGGTTGGCGCGGGTGGGCAGGACCCAGACAAGGGGCCCGGTGCGACGCAGCCGGCCGAGGATCATGGCCATGACGAGCGGTCCGGCGGCGGTGCCGAGGGAGAGGACCGTGGAGCCGATGGTGAGCTTCGGGATGCCGATGAGGAACCCGGCGGCGAGGCCGAGGCCCATGCTGACGGCGCTGACCTCGCTGACCTTGGCCTCGGTGTCGCCGAGGAATCCGGTCACCTCGGCGGTCCGCTCGCGGGGCATGACGACGCGGACCCGGTCGTCGAGCTGGAGGAGCAGGTCGTCGTGGGCCAACAGGTCCTGGTCGCCGCGGCGGACGCGGGTGGCCTTGGCGCCGTAGAGCTCGCCGAGGCGGATCTCGGCGACCGTCCGGCCGGCGAGGTCCGGGTTGGTGAGCAGGATGCGCCGGTAGTCGACGACGTCGCGCCGGTCGAGGAGATGGGCGGGCGCCTGGGTGCCGAGTGCCTCGATCCCGGCGGCGACGGCCTCCGGGCCGCCGACGAGGACGACCTGGTCGCCGGGGGCGAAGGCGTCGGGGGCGAGGGCCACCCGGGGTGTGCCGTCCCCGCTCCGCTGGGCACTGGCGAGGAGCTGTCCCCCGGCGGAGCCGGGGACGTCGGCCCAGCGAACCGTCCGGGTGACGTCGACGGTGCGGGTGATGAGTTCCCTCGGGAGTCCGGTGCCGGGGTCGCGGCGGCCGGTCCAGTTCCGGACGGCGGCGATGCCCGCGACGAACAGGATGGTGAGGACGACGGCGAGGGGGTAGCCGATCGCGTAGCCGGTGGCGGGCTGGGACGGGACGGACGACGAGGCCTGGGCGGCGGCGAGGCCCGGGGTGGTGGTGCCGATGCCCGCGTAGCCGCCCGCGAGATAGGGGCCGTCGATGCCGAAGACCGTGCTGCCGAGGAAGCCGACGACGAGGGCGGTGACGACGAGCGCGGCGACGGCTCCGGTCATCACGGCCAGCTGGGGCCGGAGTTCGCGGAAGAAGGCCGGGCCCGCTTCGAGGCCCACGGTGTACACGTACAGGGCGAGGCCGAGAACCGCGAGGCCCGCGGGCACGGCGGGGCCGATGTCCGGGTCGAGCGCGCCGAGCAGCAGCCCCACGAAGAGGACTCCGGCCGCGCCGAGCTTCACGGGACCGAAGCGGACCATGCCGAAGAGCGATCCTGCCGCAATGACGATAAAAAGGGTGAACCACGGATAGTCGGCGAAAAAATGCAACATGGCCTTACTCAGCCATATCCGATGGCTTCTTGCACGCTCATACGGAAGGGCGGACAGCGTGACGCGACCGAGGATTCTCGTGGTGGGCGCCGGATTCGCCGGAGTGGCCTGCGTCCGGAGGCTCGAACGCCGGCTCGCGGAGCGGGAGGCGCAGCTCGCACTGCTCTCGCCGTTCTCGTACCAGCTGTACCTGCCGCTGCTCCCCCAGGTGGCGGCGGGGGTGCTGACCCCGCAGTCGGTCGCCCTCTCGCTGCGGCGCAGCGAACGGCACCGGACCCGGATCGTGCCGGGTGGTGTGGTCGGCGTGGACACGGCGGCGAAGGTCTGCGTGGTGCGCACGATCTCCGGCGAGTACGTGACGGAGCCGTACGACCATCTCGTACTGTCGCCCGGCAGCGTGACCCGCAGCTTCGACATCCCCGGTCTCGCCGAGCACGCGCGCGGGATGAAGACGCTGGCGGAGGCGGTGTACATCCGCGACCACGTCATCGCCCAGCTCGACCTGGCGGACGCCAGCACCGACGAGGAGGAGCGGGCCGCGCGGCTGCGCTTCGTCGTGGTCGGCGGCGGCTACGCGGGTACGGAGACGGCGGCCTGCCTCCAGCTGCTCACCCACAACGCGGTGAAGCGGTATCCGCGCATCGACCCGCAGCTGATCAAGTGGCATCTGGTGGACATCGCGCCGAAGCTGATGCCGGAGCTGGGCGACAAGCTCGGCGCCGCCGCGATGGACATCCTGACCCGGCGGGGCATCGAGGTGTCGCTCGGGGTGTCGGTGGCCTCGGTGGACGCGGAGACGGTGACGCTCACCGACGGGCGGGTGCTGCCGAGCCGGACGTTGATCTGGACGGCCGGGGTGGCGGCGAGTCCGCTGATCGGCACGCTCGGCGCGGACACCTTCCGGGGGCGGCTCGTCGTCTCGGCCGAGATGGCGGTCCCCGGACTCGACGGGGTGTGGGCGCTCGGCGACGCGGCGGCGGTGCCCGATCTCGCCAAGGGCGAGGAGGGGGCGATCTGCCCGCCGACCGCGCAGCACGCGATGCGCCAGGGGAAGGCGCTCGCCGACAACCTGGTGGCGACCCTGCGCCGGGAGCGGATGCATCCGTACACGCACAAGGACCTGGGGCTGGTGGTGGACCTCGGCGGTATGGACGGGGTGTCGAAGCCGCTCGGGGTGGAGTTGCACGGGATGCCGGCGCAGGCCGTGGCCCGCGCGTACCACTGGGCGGCGCTGCGGACGAACGTGGCGAAGACCCGGGTGATGACGAACTGGCTGCTGAACGCGGTCGCCGGCGACGACTTCGTACGGACGGGCTTCCTGGCCACGAAGGCGGGGACGCTGCGGGACTTCGAGTACACGGACGCGTATCTGACGCCGGAGCAGGTCAGGAGCCACACTGCCGCGTTCCGCGGGGCGGTGGGGGCGGGCGGGAGCTGAGGGCGCGGGCGGGCTGCGCCGCGACGAGGGAGGCGGGTGGGTCCGGCTGTCACCGGACCCGCCCGCCTCCGCCGTCCGGCTTCCGCCCGCGGCGCCACCCTTCCTCCCTGCCCCTCCGCCTTCCGGTGTGCCTTCCGGTGCGTCAGCGGGCGAGTTCCGGGGCCGGGCCCATCACCACGACGGGTTCCGCCGCCGGGTCGAGGGCGCGCAGCAGCGCGCGCAGCGGCTCGCGTGGCAGGGCGACGCAGGCCTGGGTGGGGCCGCCGTGGTCGACGTGGATCCAGACGCCGCCGCCCTTGTCGGCTCCGAGCGGGCGTTCCTTGTCGAGCGGGGTGCGGCCGGGGACGCGGTTGTAGTCGATGGCGATCACATGGTCGAAGGAGCCTTCCAGGGGTTCGCCGGAGAAGCCGGTGCCGCTGATGGCGAACTCCTCGTCCTGGTCGTACGGGAGGCGGGCGCCGGGATCGGGCAGCCGGCCGCCCGCGTCACCGATCCGGAAGACCCCGATGGGGGTGCGCAGATCACCGGCGCTGTGGTCGGAGGTCCAGCCCTGGAGCGCGTTGTGGGCGGGCCAGGGGCCGGCCGTCGGGATCCAGCGACCACCGGGGTCCCGCGCGTACAGCGTCGCGGTGGAGGTGGAGGAGTCGGCGGTGGCACCGGTGACGACGAGGGCCTGGGTGGTGCCGTCGGGCACGAGGCCCTGGGTGACCGGGCCGATGCCGGGCAGGTGTGGGGCGGGGACGGGCGTGGCGATGAGGCTGTTGGCGGCCTCCGCCGGGCCTCCCGCCTCACCGGCCGCTCCGGCTGGCGGTGCCTCGGGGCGGGAGCCGCCGCCGGGCTGAGCCGCGGCGGCCCGCCCGGCGGGAGGTAGGGACGGGGTGGGGTGCGCGCAGCCGGTGAGCAGCAGGGCGGCGCACAACGTGCCGGCGCTCAGCAGCGCGGGGGCGCCCTTGCGGACGGACATGGACGGTTCCTCCTGGCCGGGGGCAGTGCAGCGATCCGTACCCGTTCGCCGGGCGGCGCTGCCGTGGTCCCGGCGCCCTCACCCGGACGGCGGCACTCCAGGACGGCGGCCCTCGAACGGCCCACGCTCCGGACGGCCCGTCCGCCCGTACGCCCCGCGCTCCGAAGCCGTTTGCCCCTCCCCCGCCCGGTGCGGTTTCCTGCTCCGATGAACGATCTTCGTATCGAGCGGGCTCTGAGCGAGGTGCAGCTCGCGGACTGGCGGGCCGTCCACAACGCGATCATCCCCACGGCCGTGCTCTCCTCCGACGAGGTGCGGGAGCGGGCCGGGCGGAACCGGCTGGACGTCGCGTACCTCGGTGACGTCGTGGTGGGCTGTTCCACGGTGCGCCCGCCGGACGAGGAGACTCCGGCGGCGACCGTCATCGCCCGGATCCTGCCCGGTTTCCGGGGGCGGGGCCTCGGGACCGCGCTGTACGAGAGGGGCCTCGCGCACGCGCGGGCGCTGAGCGACGAGGGCGTGGAGACGGTGGTCCTCGCCTCCAACGAGGAGGGGCTGCGCTTCGCCCTCGCCCGGGGCTTCGCCGAGGTGGAGCGGTACGTCCTGCCGGGCGACACGGTGCCGTTCGTGGCACTGCGGCTGACCTGACGCGTTCCCGCCCGACCGGATGACCTGACGATTCGTCAGATCATCCGGTCGCGGGTCTGGGAACCTTCGGAGCCCGGCGCTACCCTCCGCGCATGATTCGGACGGTGGTGTGGGGTACCGGAAATGTCGGGCGCGCGGCGATCCGCGCCGTGGACGCCCATCCAGGCCTTGAGCTCGCGGCCGTGCTGGTCTCCGATCCGGCGAAGGTCGGACGGGACGCGGGCCGGCTCGCAGGGCTCGGCCACGATCTCGGGGTGACGGCCGTCGACGACGTCGGCGCGGTCCTCGGCTCGCGCCCGGGGGCGGTGGTGTACGCGGCTTCCGGCGACACCCGGCCCGACGGGGCGATCGAGGACGTGGCGCGGGCGGTGCGGACGGGCGCGGTGGTGGTCACCCCCGCGCTGTATCCGCTGTACGACCAGCGCAACGCGCCGCCCGAGTTCAGGGATCCGATGGTCGCGGCGGTCGCCGAGGGCGGTGGTTCGCTGTTCGTGTCGGGTGTGGACCCGGGCTGGGGCAACGACGTGCTGCCGCTGCTGGTGAGCGGGCTGGCCGCCACGGTGGACGTGATCCGCTGCCAGGAGATCTTCGACTACTCGACGTACGAGCAGGAGGAGTCGGTCCGGGAGCTGGTGGGGATGGGCCGGCCGATGGAGTACGAGCCGCCCATGCTGTGGCCCTCCGTGCCGACCATGATCTGGGGCGGCCAGGTGCGGCTGATGGCGCGGGCGCTCGGGGCCGAGCTCGACGAGATCCGCGAGACGATGGAGCGGCGCCCGCTGGAGTCCACCGTGAAGACGCGGACGATGGGCGTCTTCGAGGCGGGGACGCAGGGCGCGGTCCGCTTCGAGGTGCAGGGGATCGTCGGCGGGGAGCCCCGGATCGTGATCGAGCACGTCACCCGCATCCACCCCTCGTGCGCGCCGGACTGGCCGGTGCCGCCGGACGGGGCGGGGGCGCACCGGGTGATCGTCGAGGGCAGTCCCCGCATCGAGGTGACGGTGGCGGCGACGGCCGAGGGCGAGAACCGGTCGGCGGGCGGGAACGCGACGGCGGTGGGCCGGCTCGTCGGGGCGATCGACTGGCTGGTGGCGGCGGAACCGGGACTGTACGACGCGCTGGACGTGCCGTTGCGGCCGGCGGTCGGGAAGCTGGGGAGGAGACCACGATGATCATCGAGATTCCCGAGGGCCAGGAGCCCATCGGGTACGTGTGGGGCGACATGGTGCCGGAGATCGGGACGGCGGCGGCGAACTTCTCATTGTCGGTGTACGCCCATACGACGCTGGGGCTGCGCGAGTTCGAAGCGGCGCGGCTGCGGATCGCGCAGATCAACGGCTGCGGCTTCTGTCTGGACTGGCGTACCGACCGGGACGGCGAGAAGGTCGAGGAGGGCTTCGACGAGGTCGTCGCGGCCTGGCGGGAGACGGAGGTCTCGGAGTCCTTCGACGAGCGGACGCGGCTCGCGGCCGAGTACGCCGAGCGGTACGCCCTGGACCACCACGGCCTCGACGAGGAGTTCTGGGCGCGGATGACGGCCCTGTACAGCCAGGAGGAGATCGTGGAGCTGACGATGAGTCTGGGCTCGTGGCTGGCGTTCGGACGGCTCAACCGGGTGCTGGGGCTCGACACGGTGTGCGTGCTGCCGACGCACTGAGGACCGGGAGAGGGGCCGGCCGGGGTTTCCGGCCGGCCCCTCTTCGCGTACGGGCGGTCAGAAGTCCTCGGCGACGATGCGCTCGATGTTGCGCTCGGCGAGGGCCGTGATGGTGACGAACGGGTTGACGCTGGTGTTGCCGGGGATCAGGGAGCCGTCGATGGCGTAGAGGCCGGAGTAGCCGTGGAGCCGGCCGTAGTTGTCGGTGGCCTGCCCCAGGACGGCGCCGCCGAGGGGGTGGTAGGTGAGGTGGTCGCCCCAGATCTTGTACGCGCCGAAGAGGTCGGTGCGGTAGATCGTGCCCTCCTTGGCGTTGATCTTGTCGAAGATGGTCTTCGCCGCGTCGATGGAGGTCTGCTTCCAGGCCCGGTCCCAGTTCAGGTCGACCTTGGAGGTGGCCGGGTTCCAGCTGAACTCGGCGCGGTGCGGGGTCTTGGTGATGGAGAGGTAGAAGGAGGCGTAGGTCTCGATGCCGGTGGGCAGCGGGGCGACCTCGGCGAAGGCGCCGCCGGCGTCCCAGTTGTCGATGCCCGCCGTGGGCATGGCCGACTGGAGTTTGCCGGTCGGGTCCCACATGTGGTTGGCGCGTCCGCACATGACGTTGCCGTTGTCGCCCCAGTTCTTGCCGACCTGGTCGTTGAGGGCGGGGAGCGCGCCGGTGGCCTTGAGGCGGGTGAGGAGCTTGCTCGTACCGACGCTGCCGGCGGCGAAGAAGACCTTGTCGGCGGTGACCGTCTTGCTCACCAGGGTGACGCCGGTGGTGTCGATCTGGTCGATGACGACGGTGTAGCCGCCGTCGGCCGCCGGGGTGACGGAGGTGACCTTGTGCAGGGCGGAGACGGTGACCCGGCCGGTGGCCGCGGCCTGGGCCAGATAGGTCTTCTGGAGGTTCTTCTTGCCGGCGTTGTTGCCGTAGATGACCTCGCCGTCGAGGGCCGACTTCGGCACGTTGCCGGCGAGTTCCTGCTTCATGTACTCCCAGTCGTAGACGTTCGGGACGAACACGAAGGGGAAGCCGGAGCGCTCGGCGTGCTTGCGGCCGACACGGGCGTACTGGTAGCAGGAGGCGTTCTCCCACCAGCTCTGGTCCACCTCGGTGACGCCGAGGCCGGCGTTGGCGCGCGGGTAGTAGGTGGAGTACATCTCGGCCGCGTCGACCGTGGGGAGGATGGCGGCGAAGTTCTCCCGGCGCGGGGTGACGGCCATGCCGCCGTTGACGAGGGAGCCGCCGCCGACCCCTCGACCCTGGTAGACGGTGATGCCGGCGAAGTCCTCGGCATCGAGGATGCCGGTGTGACAGGGCACGTCCTTGTCGAGGGGGAAGCCGAGGAAGTTGCTCAGCGGCTGCTTGGTACGGCTGCGCAGCCAGAAGGAGCGGTAGTCGGGCCGGGTGGTGTTGGCGAAGATCTTGCCGTCGGATCCCGGGGTGTCCCAGGCCATGCCCATCTCGACCATGTGCACGTTCACGCCCGCGCGGGCGAGGCGGAGCGCGGCGACGGATCCGCCGTACCCGGTGCCGACGATGAGGGCGGGGACGTGCGCGCCGCTCGGGATGGGGGTGGAGGCGAGACCGGTGACGGCCTGCGCCGGAGTGGCGTGGGCGGCCAGGGCGGCGGCGCCGAGAAGAGAACCTGTTCCCGCGAGGAACCGGCGACGGCTGACGCCGCCGGTCCCCTTTCCGGGCATGGGCTGTTCACTCATGTGATGTCCCTCACTGGCGAGCGAATGGGAACATGTTCTACTGTCGCCCGTCGGGGAAGTCACGAGAAACCGACGGGTAACTTATGTCCGGGTGCGCATGCGCGTGCGAGGGCCTCAGACGAGGCTGGATCCCGGGGCGCCGGTGAGGCGCTCGGGGGTGAGCAGCTCGGCCAGCCGGTCGGCGGGGATCAGCCCCTTCTCCAGGGTGAGTTCGACGACGCCGCGCCCGGTGGCGAGCGCCTCCTGCGCGATGGCGGTGGCGGCGGTGTAGCCGAGGTGCGGGTTGAGCGCGGTGGCGAGCCCGATCGAGTTCTCGACCGCCGCGCGGAGCGTCTCGGTGTTGGCGGTGATGCCGTCGACACAGCGCTCGGCCAGCGTCAGGCAGGCGGCGCGGAGCGAGAGCAGGCTCTTCGAGAGGGCGTGGAAGATCACCGGCTCGAAGGCGTTGAGCTGGAGCTGTCCGCCCTCGGCGGCCATCGTGATGGTGATGTCGTTGCCGATGACCTCGAAGGCGACCTGGTTGACGACCTCGGGGATGACGGGGTTGACCTTGCCCGGCATGATGCTGGAACCGGCCTGGACCGGCGGCAGGTTGATCTCGTTGAGGCCGGCGCGCGGGCCCGAGGACAGCAGCCGGAGGTCGTTGCAGGTCTTGGAGAGCTTGACCGCGATGCGCTTGAGGACGCCGGACAGCTGGACGAAGGCGCCGCAGTCCTGGGTGGCCTCGATCAGGTTGACGGAGGTCACCAGCGGCAGCCCGGTCAGCTCGGCGAGGTTGCGGCGGGCGGTCTCGGCGTAGCCGGGGGCGGCGTTGAGGCCGGTGCCGATGGCGGTGGCCCCGAGGTTGATCTCGTGGATGAGCTCGATCGCCTCGGCGAGCCGGCCGCGGTCCTCCTCCAGCATCACGGCGTACGTGGAGAACTCCTGGCCCAGCGTCATGGGCACCGCGTCCTGGAGCTGTGTACGACCCATCTTCACGACCTCGCGGAACTCCAGGGCCTTCGCGGCGAAGGCGTCCTGGAGCACGGCCATCGCGAGGAGGAGTCCGCGGGCGGCGCCGATCGCGGCGATGCGGATGGCGGTCGGGTAGACGTCGTTGGTGGACTGGCCGAGGTTGACGTCCTCGTTGGGGTGGAGCCGGCCGTAGTCGCCCTTGGCGTGGCCGAGGAGTTCCAGGGCGCGGTTGGCGACGACCTCGTTGGCGTTCATGTTGGTGGAGGTCCCGGCACCGCCCTGGACGACGTCGACGACGAACTGGTCGTGGAGCCGCCCCTCGCGGATCTCCCGGCAGGCGCCCGCGATGGCCGCGGCCTTGTCGGCGGGGAGCAGGCCCAGCTCCTCGTTGGCGCGGGCCGCGGCCTCCTTGACGGCGGCGAGCGCGTCGATCAGCAGCGGGTAGACGGAGATCGGGATCCCGGTGACGGTGAAGTTCTCGGTGGCGCGCAGGGTGTGGACACCCCAGTAGGCGTCGGCGGGCACGTCCCGGTCACCGAGCAGATCGTGCTCGCGTCGGACGGGAGCGGGGTGCGGGGCCGGTGCGGGGAGCATGGGTGCCGTTCTCCTGGGGGTGCGGGGTGGGGCGGGGGTGCGGATGGGGGCGCGGGGGCTCGCGGGGGGGGCGGGACTGTGTGACGCCGGGGCCGTCCGGCGCCGTCCGGCGCCGGAATCCGGGGCGTACGACTCCGGGAGCCGGGGCGTACGACTCCGGGAGCCGGGCCCGAACGGGGAGCCGGGCCTGTGCGACAGCCGGGGCCGCCGCCGGGATCGGGGTCGTACAGCACCTGCGACCCGGCGACGTTCGCGCCGAAGTTGGCTCCGGCCCGTGGGCGGGCGGGGGGGTGCGCCGCCCACGAGCCGGGGTTCTGGGGGTGTCGGTCCGGTCGGCCGCGTCAGGCGCGGGCGGCGACGGCCGAGGCCGAGCGGGAGCCGCCGGTGGCGAGGGCCGGTTCCGCGCGGACCGGTCCGTCGAGGACGCGGCGCAGGAGGGCCGTGGCGCGGGCGGGGTCGCTCTCGGCGAGGAGAGCGGCGAGGAGAGCGATCCGTGCCTGGGCCGCACGGAGGGTGCCGGTGAGCAGCGCTCCGGCGGCGACGAGGTCGACGGCTCCGCCGCCGGTGTAGATCTCGGCGAGCGGTCCGGCGGGGACGCGGGTGGTCACCGCGACGAGGACGCCCTGCGCGACAGCCCCGGCGACGGCCTCGGCGATCTCGGGGGTGGCGTTGCCCGCGCCGGTCGCGACCAGGACGATGCCCCGGGAGCCGGCCGCGACGGCGGCATTCAGCAGGAACGGGTCGCCGTCGGAGTGGTGGGTGATGATGTCGACCCGGGGCAGCGGCACGGCGGCGGGGTCGGCCGGGTCCGCCGTGTGCGCGGCGGCGGGGAGCGGCAGGGGCGTCGGGCGCTCCGGCTGCCGCTCGATGTCGACGCGGGAGAACCCGACCCGGCCGAGGCGCTCGATGGAGGGGTCGGAGAAGGCGTCGGCGGCGAGGGTCCGGGTCTTGACCGTGCCCCGGGCGGCGTGGACGCGTCCGTCGAAGACGACGAGGACGCCGAGGCCGCTGACGGTGGAGGCGACCTGGAGCGCGTCGTAGAGGTTGCCGGGGCCGTCGCCGTCGCCGGTACCGAAGGGGCGCTGGGCCCCGGTGAGGACGACCGGGCGGGGGTCCGTGTGGTGGAGGTCCAGGAGGAAGGCGGTCTCCTCCAGGGTGTCCGTGCCGTGGGTGATCACGATGCCGTCGACGCCGGGGTCCGCGAGGGTCTCGTGGACGGTGCGCAGGAGGGAGAGCTGATGGGCGGCCGTCATGCGCGAGCTGTTGACGTTGAAGAGGTCGACGACCTCGACGGTGACGCCTTCGGGGAGGGGCGCGGTGGCCAGGACGTCGTCTCCGGAGGCGTCGGCCGCGTAGCCGGTGCCCTGCCAGCGGCTGGCGATGGTGCCGCCGGTGCTGATGACGACGATCCGGCGCGCTCCCCCGTCGTTCGTCCGCTTCATGGCTGCCGTCCTTACTCCGTACCGATTTCGCCCTGCCCCGCAACGATAGGCCAGGGGGCGCGCAAGGCGATTGCGAAATGGCCCGGTAAATGGTTCATCCGTGGTAGATAATTGCGCCATGGACCGAATCGATCTCCACATCTTGCGCGAGCTCCAGAGCGACGGCCGGCTGAGCAACCAGGAGCTGGCCCAGCGGGTGGGCCTCAGCCCGTCGCCCTGTCTGCGCCGGGTGCGCCAGCTGGAGCAGGACGGGGTGATCCAGGGCTACCGGGCGATCATCGATCCGGAGGCGGTGGGGCGGGGCTTCGAGGTCCTGGTCTCGGTGGAGGTACGCCGGGACCGGGAGACGGTCGAGGCCTTCGAGGAGGCCCTCCAGGACGTGCCGGACGTCATCGAGGCGTACCGGCTGTTCGGCAGCCCGGGCTGCCTGCTGAGGATCGCGGTGGCCGACCTCGCGGCGTACGAGCGGCTGTGGATCGAGCGGCTGACGACCCTGACCGGGGTCACCGAGGTCAACTCCCAGATCATCATGAAGCGGATCAAGGAGCCGAAGGGGATGCCGGTGGACGTCCGGGGCGGCTGACCGCGCCAGGACACAGGCATCCAGGGGTTGTTCGGTTGCGTCGTGTGCGAGAACGTCACGGAACAGCCTCCTCCTCGTTACATGACAGGTACCTGACGTGTGCCACTCTCCCGATGACACGAAGTCAACACGCGTAGACAAAGGGACCGTTGACCCCGGGCCCGCCGTCCCCGCGTGCCGTCCCCGGGAAAGGGCCCCCCCATGTCCGTTGTGCGGATCGGCAGCTGGAAGGTGTGGGCGGCGACCCTCGCCGCCACTCTCGTCGGCATCACGCTCCCCGCGGTCACCGCGACTCCCGCGAGCGCCACGACCACCGCGTACGACAGCACGTACTACAAGAACGCGATAGGCAAGACCGGCACCAGCCTCAAGTCCTCGCTGCACACCATCATCAGCGGCCAGACCACCAAGATCTCGTACGACGCGGTCTGGAACGCGCTGAAGACGACGGACCAGGACCCCGCCAACACCAACAACGTCATCCTGCTCTACAGCGGCACCTCGCGGAGCAAGAGCCTCAACGGCGGCGCCGTCGGCAACTGGAACCGCGAGCACACCTGGGCCCAGTCCCACGGCAACTTCGGCACCTCGGCCGGCCCGGGCACCGACCTCCACCACCTGCGCGCGGCGGACGTCCAGGTCAACAGCACCCGGGGGAACAAGGACTTCGACAACGGCGGCAGCCCGGTCAGCGGCGCACCCGGCAGCTACACGGACAGCGACTCCTTCGAGCCGCGCGACGCCGACAAGGGCGACGTCGCCCGGATGATCCTCTACATGGCCGTCCGCTACGAGGGCGACGACGCCTGGCCCGACCTGGAGCCCAACGAGTCGACCAGCAACGGCAGCATCCCCTTCCACGGCCGCCTCTCGGTCCTGAAGCAGTGGAACGAGCAGGACCCGCCGAGCGCCTTCGAGGAGCGCCGCAACGACGTCATCTTCAACACCTACCAGCACAACCGGAACCCGTTCATCGACCACCCGGAGTGGATCGAGGCGATCTGGTAGCAGCTCACGGCGCCGCCCCGACCTGCTCGCCGTCCGCCGGGCGGGCGGGGCGGGGCTCCGGCAGCGCGTGCAGGCGTACGGCCTCCGGGCCCGCCGTGCTGTGACGCGCGGCCCAGCCCTCCAGCGCGGCCCGGCAGGCGTGGTCGAGGTGGTGGAGTCCGGACAGGTCCAGTTCGACCGGGCGGTCCCGGGGCAGCGCTTCGAGCACGTCGAGCATCTTCGGCAGCCGTAGGAAGTTCGCGTTCCCCGACAGGGTCACCCGCGCCGGGCCGAGGCCGTCGTCGGTGCGGTCCACCCGGAGGTGCGAGGCGTCCCAGGCCGCCTTGCCCACGGAGAGCGCGAGCCCGATCAGGACCCCTTCGAGCATGCTCACGGTGAGGATCGCCAGGGCGGTCACCACCAGGACGAACGCCTCGCCGCGGTGGCCCCGCCACAGCGTGACCACCCCCTTGAACGGGATCAGCTTCCAGCCGGCGTGGACGAGGATGCCGGCGAGCGCCGCCAGCGGCACGTACTCCAGGGTGCCGGGCAGCAGCACCGCGAACAGCAGCAGCCACAGCCCGTGCAGCACACGGGACGCCCTGGTCCTCGCGCCCGCCCGGACGTTGGCCGCGCTGCGCACGACCACCGCCGTCATCGGCAGCGCGCCGAGCAGCCCGCAGACCGTGTTGCCGAGGCCCTGGGCCAGCAGCTCCTTGTCGTAGTCGGTACGCGGTCCGTCGTGCAGCCGGTCCACGGCCGCCGCGCCGAACAGCGACTCCGCCGAGGCGATCAGCGCGATGGCGAGGACCGTGCCGAACAGCGCGACGTCCCCCAACGCGGCGAAGGCCTCCGCCCCGGGGAGGCGGACGGCGTCCGTCACCCCGTCCACCCGCACCGTCGCGACCGGCAGACCGAGCAGCGCGGTCGCGAGCGCGGCAAGCAGGACGCCGACGAGCGCGCCCGGTACGGCGCGGACGCGGCGCGGCGCGTACCGCCATCCCACGATCACCAGGACCGTGCCGGCGGCGACGGCGAGCGGGGCCAGGGTGGCGGCGCCGCTGAGTACCCGCCACAGGGCGGCCGGAAGACCCGCGAGCCTGGCGAGACCCGAGGCGGGGGCGGTGGCCCCGGCCGCGGCGTACAGCTGGCCGGCGACGATGACCAGGCCGATACCGGCCAGCATGCCCTCGACGACCGAGAGCGAGATGGCCCGGAACCAGCGCCCCCATCCCAGCAGGCCCATGGCGACCTGGAGGAGCCCGGCGAGGAGGACGGCGACGCCGAGCCCGGTGAGGCCGAGGGTCCGTACGGCCTCGAAGACGAGCACGGTCAGTCCGGCGGCCGGCCCCGAGACCTGGAGGCTGCTGCCGCGCATGAGTCCGGTGACGAGACCGCCGACGATGCCGGTGATCAGACCGAGTTCGGCGGGGACGCCGGACGCGACGGCCACGCCGATGCAGAGGGGCAGGGCGACCAGAAACACGACGAGGGACGCCGCGAAGTCATGACGGAGGTCGTGCGTGAGGTCGAGGCGGCGGTCCTGCCGGGGGGTGCGGCGGAAGTGCTGTCGGAGGTCGTGCCGGAGACGGGGCAAGGAGGACGGCATACGGTTCTCTCCCCTTCAGTTCACGCGTGTCACCGAGCGAGGCGAGCGACGGCCCGTGCACGGTATTACGGCGACACGGCACCGATTTCGGGCACTCGGCGCACTGTCGGGCCTTGCGGCCTGAACCCGCCGGAACTTGACCCGATCACCCACGCGGAAGGCGCTCGGGGGTGCGACGCCCGGGGGCGCACCCGCCCCTGGCGCCCGCTCACCCGCGCCGGGGAGGGCGTACGGCCGCCGCCCCGGGGCGCACGGCGGCGGACCCGGCGGACCCGCGTCGGGTCACCACCAGTAGACGGGGTACTTCGGGGCTCCGCGCCGGACGCGGGAGGCGGCGAACGCGGTGAGCACGAGCAGGACCGTGGAGCCGAACAGCAGCGGGACGAACCGGGCCGGGGCGGGCGCCTGGAGCACCACGATGACGGCGGTGGCGCAGGCCGCCGCGTGCGGGGTCCTGGCGAGGGTCGTCAGGGCGAGGGTGACCCCGGCGGCCAGGGCGGCGGCCCAGGCGCTGCCCTGCGCGACGGCCGTCATCCCGTACCCGGCGGCGGCGCCGAGGAGATGGCCGACTATCACGCTCCGGGGCTGGGCGAGGGGTAGCGCGGGGGCGCAGTGCACCAGGGTGGCGCTGGCGGCGAGCGGCGGTATCAGGACCGGCTCGTGGAGGGCGGCGCCGATCGCGACGAGCCCGAGCAGGGCGGTCGTGACGGCGCCTATGTTGTGGGCGGCGGCCACGGGCGCGGGCCGTGCCGGGGCCCGGCCGGCCATCCTGGCCAGCCGGGAGCGGCGGCTCGCGGGAGCGGGAGCGGCCGTGACCCTGTCGGGTGCGGTGGCGGCCGGGCCGGGTTCCGGGCGCAGGGCGGTGTCGGTACTCATGGGGGCTGTGTTTCCGGGGCAGGCGGCCGGGGGCCGGACGAGACGGGGGCGGGTGGTCGTACGGGACCCTGTGGTCGACAGTCGGCCCGGTCTCGCGCCTGACCCTGGTGCGGCGGCGCAACCTCGCACCACTCTAACCAGCGGGTTTTCGGGGGCGGGGGTCGGGGCGGGGTGGGGACGGCCGGGCGGGACGCCCCGGGAGGACGCCCCGGCGCTTCCGGCGCGGCCCTCATGCTTTCGGTCGCGCCGAGTGGCCCGGCCGGGAGGTGGTGAGCAGGCCGGGAGGGGGCCCGCGCCTCGATCGTGATCGAGGCAAGGGAGTCGATCACCGTCCAGATGGTCCGGCGCGGTGGGCGCGCGACCGCGCACGTCTGTGATGGCGAACCCTGGGTGCTTCCAGCCGCCAGGGCAGGCGAGCCGTGCAGTTGTCCGCGAACGACGGCAGGACGAAGGGCCGCGGCGCGGTCGGGGCTCGACCCGAAGCCCCGACATGACCATGACCTTCCGGCTTGCCGATGCTCCCGCGGTCGGATCGCTTCGCGCTCCGGACGTCGTCGTGGGATCTCGCCGGCGAGCTGGAACGAGCCTTGCCGGCATCCGGCCCGACAGGCCCGCCCGATCGCTTCCGTCTGCTCCTGACCACGGGGGAATTCGCAGGTCGGGACGGAACCCGGGTGCGCTACGCCCGCCTTGGAATCGAGTGCGAGCAGACAGCCCCGACCGGTGGACCGGAGAGCGGACTGTCAGGCGACCGGCCCAGCTCCACGAGCGCCCGGGGCGAAGGCCTGGTGAGCTGTACCGGGAGATTTCCGGCGCCTTCACGTCCGGACTCCCGGAGCGTATGGAGGAGGATTCCGTGCCGGACTCAACGACGTCGTACGCCGACCTGCGCGCCCTGGTGATCAACTGCACCCTGAAACGTTCCCCGGAGCGCAGCCATACACAGGGGCTGATCGACATCAGCACCGGGATCATGGAGCGCCAGGGCGTGCGGGTCGAGGTACTCAGGGCGGTGGACATCGACATCGCGACCGGTGTCTGGCCGGACATGACGGAGCACGGGTGGGAGACGGACGAGTGGCCGGTGATCTACTCGCAGGTGATGGCCGCCGACATCCTGACCCTGGCGGGGCCTGTGTGGCTGGGAGACAACTCCTCGGTCATGAAGAAGGTGATCGAGCGTCTGTACGCCTGCTCGTCGATCCTCAACGAGCGCGGTCAGTACGCCTACTACGGTCGCGTGGGCGGCTGCCTGATCACCGGCAACGAGGACGGCGCCAAGCACTGCGCGATGAACGTCCTCTACAGCCTCCAGCACCTCGGATACGTCATTCCGCCGCAGGCGGACGCGGGCTGGGTCGGCGAGGCCGGCCCGGGCCCGTCGTACCTCGACCCCGGCTCCGGCGGGCCGGACAACGACTTCACGAACCGCAACACGACCTTCATGACCTGGAACCAGCTCCACCTGGCGAGGATGCTCAAGGACGCCGGTGGCATCCCCGCCCACGGAAACCAGCGCTCCGAGTGGGACGCCGGCTGCCGGTTCGACTTCGAGAACCCCGAGCACCGTTGAGCACGGGCCGGAAGGTCTGAGGTCCGGTGGAAGTCAGCTCCGGATCAAGCATCCCCTGGTGTGCTTCGCGATCCGCGCGTTCCTGGACGACGGCGACGGCTCCGCACCGCCCGCCGCCTCCCGGGCCACTGCCGACTGACCCGGCTCGCCGCGAGCCCTCTCCGGTAATACGTTGGGGGGGAAAAGGCCTGTGAGCCCGCCGTCGCGTCGGCACGAGCGCTCCGGGCTGGGCCTCCGAGACGGCGGGGGCGAGCTCGCGCCGACAGCAGTTCCCGCCACGTCCCCGTCGCGGCGACGGCTGCGGCACGGCTCACGGCCTGCCGCGCACCGGAGCGGTCAACCACATTGACGGCTGCAGTCGCCCTGTACCCAGAGGCGAACCATCCCCTGGAGTTGCTGCCATGACCGAGAACCACCTGGACGGCCGCGAGTTGCGTCACCGCACTCCGCAGGAGCGTGCCGCGCTGGGCAAGGCGGCGCGGGTCGCCGTACCCCGCTCCAGCCACGCCGAGTTCACGCCGGGGCCCAAACGGCCGGACCCGCTGGACATCATCGAGAGGCAGTCGGCCGCGCGGCTGCCCGACCTCGTGCCGATCCGCTACGGAAGGATGTCCGAGTCACCGTTCCGGTTCTATCGGGGAGCCGCCGCCATCATGGCGTCCGACCTCGCGGAGACGCCGAGGACAGGGTTCCGGACCCAGCTGTGCGGCGACGCTCACATGTTGAACTTCCGCCTGCTGGCCTCACCCGAGCGCCGCCTCATGTTCGACATCAACGACTTCGACGAGACGCTGCCGGGCCCTTGGGAGTGGGACGTCAAGCGCCTGGCCGCCAGTCTCGTCATCGCCGGCCGGTCGAACGGCTTCAGCACCAAGGAACGTGCCGGGATCGTACGGGCCACCGTGAGGTCCTATCGCGAGAGCATGCGGACCTTCGCCGGCCTCGGCAACCTGCCGGTCTGGTATGCCCAGTTCGACGAGGCATGGGTGCGGGGACGGTTCGGGGCGGAGCTGTCCGCGCGGGGCCGCCAACGCTGGGCGCAGGCCGCGACCAAAGCGCGTTCGCACGACACGCTCCAGGTCTTCGACAAGCTCACCCGTGTCGTCGACGGCGAGCGCAGGATCAACCCGGATCCACCGCTCATCACCCCTCTTGAGGACCTGCTGCCGGACGATCGGCGTGGCCCGC
The DNA here is from genome assembly GCF_040297565.1 of Streptomyces sp. NPDC001728. NCBI lineage: Bacteria > Bacillati > Actinomycetota > Actinomycetes > Kitasatosporales > Streptomycetaceae > Streptomyces > Streptomyces sp. NPDC001728. The sequence goes on along the minus strand of NZ_JBEOZK010000004.1, from coordinate 92,968 downwards.
TGGAGCAGCAGATCAGCCGGCTGATCGAGCGTTATGGCAAGACCCTGCAGTCGGACCGGCGGTTCCTGCTGGAGCAGTACCGGGTGGCCGACATGGCGCGCAAGGTCGTCGGGGTCGGCAGCGTGGGCACCCGCTGCTGGATCGTACTCCTGCTGGGGCGGGACGACGAGGATCCGCTCTTCCTCCAGGCCAAGGAGGCCGACGAGTCGGTTCTCGCACCACACGTCGGGGCCACCAAGTACTCGACGCAGGGCGAGCGGGTCGTCTCCGGGCAGCGGCTGATGCAGGCCACCAGCGACATCTTCCTGGGCTGGGAGCGGGTGGAGGGGATCGACGGCCGACGGCGCGACTTCTACGTCCGGCAGTTGCGGGACTGGAAGGGCGTGGCCGTCGCCGAGGACATGGTGCCGCGGGGCATGCGTACGTTCGGCGCTCTGTGCGGTGCGACGCTGGCCCGCGCCCACGCCAGGTCCGGCGACCGCATCGCCGTCGCCGCCTATCTGGGCGGCGGGGACGCCTTCGACCGGGCGCTGGTGACCTTCGCGGAGCGCTACGCCGATCAGAACGAACGGGACCACCAGGCACTCGTCGACGCCGTCGGCGCAGGACGGCTGCCGGCCGAGGCCGGCTGAGGAGGCATCACACGGGGCCGCGCCGACTGCTACGAGCCGTCGGCGCGGCCCCGCTTCCCCGGGTTCAGTGCAGGATCTTCTCCTTGGCCCGCTGGAATTCGGCCTCCGTGATGTCACCCTTGGCACGGATCTCGGAGAGCTTGGCGAGTTGATCCGCCGCGTTGCCCGGCCCCGCCCCACGGCCCCCGGTCTCGCCCCCACTGCCGGCGGTCTCGCGGATGTAGTCGTCGAAAGCCCGCTGCTGGGCTTGGGCGTGCCTCACCTGGCGCTTGCCCATGCCCTTGCCCCGGGCCAGGACGTAGACGAACACGCCGAGGAAGGGGACCAGGACCACGAAGACGAGCCATCCTGTCTTGGCCGCCCCGCTGAGGTCGTCGTCCCGGAAGATATCGCCGATGACCCGGAAGAGCAGAAGGATCCACAGGATCCACAGAAAGATCCACATGACGGTCCAGAACGCTCCGAGGACCGGGTAGTCGTAGGCCAGGTTCATATCGTCGCTCCTTCTTCCTCGCCTCCGCCGGACAGCAGGTTCAGCCCGAAGGCTTCCCCGATGCCGCGCGCGGCGGTCACCACGCGGGCGCTGCCGACGGGGGCGATGGCCACGAGGGCGCCCTGGATCCTCTCCAGGGGCACGCCGATGTCGTCGGCTGCGCCGACGTTGGGCGGGTACGAGGCGGGGGGAGGCATCCATGGCCACCGGCGCCGCGATGCGGGTCAGCAGGTAGGTCTCGGGGTCCGGACCGGATCGCTCGAACGCGTTGAGCGTCATCTGGACCAGAGTGTCGAGCACGGGCGCGCCCGACTCGCCGGGGGCGCTGGCGCCCTCCGCCCCGACCGCTATTCCGTGCGGGCGCACGGTCGGTGGCGAGCAGGTCGTAGAGCGTGGGAACGGCGTCCACCGCATGGTTGTACTGCTGGCGCACCTCTCCCCGGGCCCCGATCCCCGCGGGCCGGGCGGCCAGGCACATGCCGGCCACGCCGCCCTCGTAACCGGCCCACCGCTTCGAGTACGGGAACGGTGTGTCGAACGCCCAGGCCCACCCGGTGTCGCAGTGGTCGTACGACGTCGGACTGCCGAGCTCGTCGATGGGCCCCAGGGACAGCTCGGTCGTTGTGCCGATGCCGTTGAAGAACCGCCACTCGTTGAACGTTCCGTTCGGTCCGCCCCCACCGCTCGCCCCGTTGTCGGAGACGGCCACGATGATCGTGTTGTCGCGCTCGCCCGCCGTTTCGAGGTAATCGAGCACCCGACCGAGCCGGTCGTCGCGACCGGCGCAGACCTCGGCCATCCGAACGAACAGCCGTCGCTTTCGGGGCGCTCTCGGGCGGGCGCGAGGAAGGGTTCCCCGTCCGGCTGCGGATGTCCAGGGCGATCTGCCCCTTGAAGGGCTTGGCCATGACGATTCTCCTCGCTGCCCCGAATCCTCACACGGTGCCCCTCCAGCATCACCAGGGACGGCTCGCCTTGCGTCACCCCCTACGGGTGACAGGACCCTGGAGCGGCAACCCGCCCCGCGGAGCACGTGTACGACGTCATCGGGCGGTGAGGCGCCGCTGGGCGGCCTCGGGGATGGGCGTCCCCTCGCGCAGTTCCCGGCCCGTGGCCGTGGTCTTCCCGATCCAGCGGCCGTACCGGTCGGCGAGGGCGACGGCCGAGACACCGTGGAGAAGGACGCTCAGGCCGACGGTGACCGCGACCACCCTGCCCAGCAACCCCACACCGGGGACGTGCTCCTCCACCACGAGCAGCCCCAGCACGACGGACGCCAGACCGCGCGGCCCGAACCACCCGATGTACGCCAACGTGGGCAGCCGGAGCCCGCTGCCGGCGAGCGCGACGGCCACCGGAAGCATCCGGACGACGGTCAGGCTGAGCACCCCGTAGGCGACGATCCGCCAGCTCACGTCCTGGAGAGTCGGACCGAGGAGTACCGCGCCGAAGACAAGCAGGCTGATCGAGGCCAGGAGCCCGCCGAGGTGCTCGGTGAAGTCGGCGCTGCGGCCGAATCCCTCCTGCGAACCGGTGTCCGCCCCTGATGCGGCCGGGAAGCGGCGCAGGGTGAGACCGAAGGCGAAGCCCGCGACCCAGGCGGCGATGAAGCCGCTGCCGTCCACCAGGACGCCCAGTCCGTACGACGCCGCCGCGACAGCCGGGACGAAGAGCTGCTCCCACTCCCGCGAGACCCACCCCCGTAGCCGCGCCACACCCAGCAACCGGCCTCCGCCCGCGCCGACCGACAGGCCCAGCACTGTGCTCAGCACGAGCGCGCGCCAGAAGACGCCCGCCGCCCCCTCCTCAGCGGCGGTCGTGCCTGGAATGCCCGCCAGGAAGAGGACGAAGAACGGCAGTACCATGCCGTCGTTCAGGCCGCTCTCCACATTGAGCCCCTGCCGCACGAGGGCCGGGACCTTTGGGCTGGTCATGGCGGTCTTGCCGAGGGCCGCATCCGTCGGAGCGAGGACGGCGCCGACCAGTGCGAGCTCCCAGGCGGTCAGCCCGGGAAGCAGGGGCCACGCCAGCAGCCAGCCCGCGCCGATGCTCAACGCCAGTCCGATGCCGAGAAGCCGGCCCGGCAGGAAGCCGCCGGATCGCAGGTCCCGTGGGCGCACGGTCATGGCATCGGTGAACAGGACCAGGGCGAGAGCGGCTTCGAGCAGAGTGAGGATCTGCCCGGCACTGTGCCCCAGATCGACGATGCCGAACACGGCGGGCCCCAGGAGTACCCCGCAGCCGACGAACACCATCGCGGACGACACCGGTGTCGAGGCCAACCGACGGGAGCCCAGCGCGTACGCGGCGGTGACGCCCGCTACCGCCACACCTGTCCATGCTTCACCGCTCATCTCCGGCCCTCCAGCCCTCCAGCCCTCGGGCTTTCAGAGCACCAGCGATCCGGCCCGTGAACCTCACCCTCCACGGGTGATCACCCCTCCCGGCCACGTCACACGCCCGAAGAAGCAGCGTTGGCAGCCGCGTCGCACCGACGAAGCGAGGAAGGCCCATGGCACGGCCCTTAACCGCTCGCACACATCCGAAGCGGCGGCAGGCGGACTGGACTGACGACGCTCGCCGGCGTCCTGCTGTTCATCGCCGACTTCCTGCCGATCCCGTACGAACCGTTCTGGTCGCTCACTGTGATCGCGCTGTACGCCTTCGCCATCTGGGCGCCGTGCGTCGAACGGCGGGAATGCGATCCGCGTCTCTGTCGCGGCACGGCTCCGGAAGTCGACGGCCTGGGTCACAGGCGGATGATGACCAGCGCCGTGTCGTCGGTGCTTCCGGTGGACGGGAGGAGGTCGGCCAGGAGGGCGTCGGCGAGGGCCTCGGGGCCGGCCTGCCCATGGCGGACGAGGGAGTCGGCGAGACGGGCCAGGCCGAGGTCGATGCCCTCGCGACGGCGCTCGACCAGACCGTCGGTGTACAGGACCAGGGTGGACCCGTCGGCGAAGGCCGTCGTGGCCTCCGGCCGCGGGACGTGTTCGGGGCGTGCGCCGAGAGGCGGATCGGTCGCCTGGTCGAGAAAGATCACGGTGCCGTCACGGTGCAGCAGGGCGGGCGGCGGATGGCCCGCGCTGCTGTACGTGAGGGTGTGGGTGTCCCAGTCGATGAAGGTCTTCACCACCGTGGTCGACTCGGCACCGTCGACATGCCGGGCGTACAGCCCCAGGGCCTCCAGGGCGCGGGCGGGGCCGTCGGCGACTCGCGCCGCCGCGCTCAGCGCGCTCCGCAGCTGCCCCATGACGCAGGCAGCCTCAAGGCCGTGGCCGACGACGTCGCCGACAGCGACCGCGATGCGGTCGCCGGGCAGGTCGACCAGGTCATACCAGTCGCCGCACACGTTCAGGGCACCGACGGCGGGCCGGTACCGGACAGCTGCCCGGTGGCGCCCGACCGGCGTGGGGGCGGGCAGCATCGCGTCCTGCAGAGCCAGGGCGATCTCACGATCGCGCGCATGAGCCCGGCGCAGGCGCTCGTTGACTTCCAGCAGTTCACGGGAGCGGGTGTAGAGCTCGGCCTCCAGCACGCGGGCCCGGCTGCTGTCACGGTCCGCGCCGCGGCGGGCGTGGATGAGCTCGGTGACCTCCTCCACCCGGTGCACGAGCAGCAACACTCTGCCGTCCGGGCCGAGTACGGGTGCGTTGACGGGGCTCCAGAAGTGCTCCACCCAATGACCGGGCCGCTCGCGGTCCTCGATGTCATAGCGCAGCAGCGCCATGGTGTCGCGCTCGCCTGTGGCCACCACGCGCAGCATCGACGCCTGGGTCTCGCGCTTGCCGGCCGCGGCCGGGTCGTTGGGGTTCTCGGGGAAGACGTCGAAGATGTAGCGGCCCAGCAACTGCTCGCGGGTGCGCCCGGCCAGCCGGAGGAAGTCTTCGTTGGCGTCGGCGTACACCAGGTCAGGGGTGAGCAGAGCCACCATGCCCGGCAGGGCGTGGAAGACCGCCGCGTAGTCGATCCGCGGTTTCCTCATGCGCTCTCCGCCTCCGTGCCGACCGTGAGTCTGCTGCGGTTCCAGGATAGAAGTGGACGCGCCGCGCAGCCGCGCCACTCCTCCCCCGAGTTCCTGTAGTCACCTGGGCGGCGCTGTCACGACTGGACCTCCCCCTTCGCGGGGTGGAGCTGAAGACCTGGCCCGACATCACCCCTCCGAGCCGATGACCGGGGCTCGGCATTCGTCAGCGGGGGGACGACCGAGTCCGTGATCAAAGAGCTGCCGTCAAGCCGGCAGCAGTCCGCACACAGTCCGCAGGACACCCGATCAGGACCGTCGCGCGCCATCGCCACCCACCACCAGAAGGCCAGGTCTCGGACCGGCATCGCGCGGTGGTCCACGTTGGTCTGCGTGAGCACCGTTCGGACGGCTGCGCCGAGGGTGGCTGCCGAGTTGGACACGGGCGTCACGACAGACACAGAGGCGCAGCGCATCTCCCTGCCGGACCAGGAACGACGGTCCGTTCACGCACCGCGACCGAGGAGGAGTTGCGATGCGGATCGTGTCGCGAGGTGCCTTGACCCCCAGAACGATCATGGAGCCGGAGTGTGCCCCGTTCGCGTTGTACGCGAACGCGCCGCGCGGCACCCCGGGCCGACATTCACCCTGCCGTCTCCCCGTGAATACCCCCGGGTGGACGACGCCCGCTGTCGGACCCCGGTGCCCGCCCATAGCCTCCGAGGGACACGGTAGGACGATGCGAGAGGTGCCAACAGTGGCTCTGCACAACGCCAGGGAGACGGCCGCCGAATCGGCTGCCGACATCTTCACGTCGCCGCTCAGCGAGAAGCCCTTGTCCAAGCGAGCCATGCCGGATCTGCCGGCGCCCCCCAAGGTCGTCTACCAGTTGCTGCGCAACGAGCTGCTGCTCGACGGCAACGCGGCACAGAACCTCGCCACGTTCTGCACCACATGGACCGACGACGAGGTCCGCCGCCTGATGGACCTGTGTCTCGACAAGAACATCGTCGACAAGGACGAATACCCGCAGACCGCCGAGATCGAGTCCCGGTGTGTCAACATCCTCGCCGGCCTGTGGCACGCGCCCGCCACCTCCGACGGGTCCGCACCGGCCGTGGGGTGCTCCACCACCGGATCCAGTGAGGCCGCCATGCTGTGCGGCCTCGCCCTGAAGTGGCGGTGGCGCGATCGTAGGCGCGCCGCCGGGCAGCCGACCGACCGGCCGAACCTGGTGTGCGGGCCGGTGCAGGTGTGCTGGGAGAAGTTCGCCCGCTACTTCGATGTCGAACTGCGCCAAGTGCCGGTGGAGCAGGGCGCGACCGGACTGCAAGCCCATCAGCTGCGCGACCACGTGGACGAGAACACCATCGGCGTCGTGGCGATCCTCGGGGTGACCTACACCTGCACCTACGAGCCGGTGGCGGAGATCGCGGCCGAACTCGACCGCATCCAGGCGGAGACCGGTCTCGATGTCCCCCTGCACGTCGACGCGGCGTCCGGCGGGTTCATCGCCCCCTTCCTTCACCCCGACCTTCAGTGGGACTTCCGCCTGCCCCGGGTCGCTTCGATCAACGCCTCCGGCCACAAGTACGGTATGGCCCCGCTCGGCGTGGGCTGGGCCCTGTGGCGCGACAAGGCAGCCCTGCCGGACGACCTGGTCTTCCACGTCGACTACCTCGGCGGCGACATGCCCACCCTCGCCCTGAACTTCTCCCGCCCCGGCGGCCAGGTCGTCGCCCAGTACTTCATGTTCCTGCGCCTGGGCCGTGAGGGATACCGGCGCGTCTACCAGGCATGCGCCGACACCGCTCAGCATCTGGCCCGGCACGTCGAGGAGATGGGCCCCTTCACCCTGCTCTACGACGGCCTCGGAGCACTTCCCGCCGTCTCCTGGACACTGACCGACCCGAGCTCGGTCGGCTGGAGCCTGTACGACTTGTCCGACCAGCTCCGCATGCGCGGTTGGCAGGTCCCGTCCTACCCACTCCCGCCGGATCGGCAGGAGACCGTGATCCAGCGCGTACTCGTGCGGCACGGCATCGACCGGGACGCGATCGAGCTCCTCGCCGAAGACATGCGCAGGGCGATCAAACACCTCGGCGACAAGCCCCCGCACGACTCGGACCGCGTCGGCTTCCACCACTGACGGCAGACTCGGGGCGACGGCCTGAGCCGACTCCCGCCGCCGCTTCACTCGCTCTCACCGAGCTGCCCAAGCCCTCTGGAACCAGGAACACGCGAGCCGACCGGTGCCGAGCCTCAGCCGGTGGCCGCGATGGCCGGCCGAGGCGCGCTCCTTCAGGTGTGTGTCCGGCCCGTCGAGGCCGGATCCATCGGCGTGCCGAGGGTCGGCGGGCCGGCCGGAGGCGGCGTCAGCCTGAGCGTGGCGACGTACGCGACCACGACCGAGACGATCACCACGGGCATGACGGTAAGTCCGTGCGACCCCAGCAGCAGCGTGGCCAGCAGCACCGAAGTCAACGGAAGCCTGAGCATCGCCGCCGACATGGCCCCGATGCCCATCGCCAGTCCGGGCGTGATGTCCAGCCCGGGAAGGTGGGAGAGCGCGATCCCGCCTGCTGCGCCGAGGAACATCGCGGGGAAGATCGGGCCGCCCCGGAAGGCGCTCAGTGAGGCGCAGTAGGCCAGCGCCTTGCACGCGACGAGCAAGGTCAGGGCGCCCACGGAGTAGTCGGCGCTGTCGGTGAGCAGCGGTCCCAGGGCATCCTGCCCGGAGTACAGCACGTCGGTCGCTGACTTGCCGGTGCCTTCGGCGTAGGCGATGGCAAGCGCAGCGACCAGCAGGCCCAGCACCACGGTGGCCCGGATCCTGCGTTCCTCGACATGCCGCTGCAGCCACAGGGCGCCCCGTCGGAGGGCGGTGCCGAGGAGCGCGGCCGCGAGCCCGATGACAAGTGCCCAGGCGAATTCGGAGACGTCCGGGGCGTCGGCGTGGGGCACGTCCGGCAGTGCCAGGGAGTATGTGCCGAGGCCGGTCCAGCTGTCGAGGCCGATGAAGATGAGCGCACCGACGCCGGAGGCGAGCAGCCCCGGCAGGAGCACCAGCCCGAGCATCGGCCCGCCGAGCCCTGTGGCCTCCATCAGGAGGAACGCACCGAGCAGGGGCGAACCGAGCAGCGTACTGATGGCCGCGAAACTGCCGGCTGCGCCGGTCACCTGCGCCGCCTGCTTCGGAATGTCCCTCTTGACCAACCGCACGACCCAGATGGCCAGCCCACTGCCCAGCGCGATGAGCGGTGCCTCCGGGCCGAGGACAGCCCCGAGGGCGAGCGTTGCCAGAGCCGCGAGGAAGATACCGGGAAGCTCGCTCGCCGTAGGGGCGCCGGTGGCGGCCAGACCTTCGGCCGGCCGATGGCCGCCTGCACCGGGGAGGTAGCGGATGGTCGCCCCCACCAGCAGGCCGGCAACGCCGAGCAGTGGCAGCGGCCACCACGGCGGGGTCCTTTCGAACCCCAGCCCCTTCGGCAGATGGGTGTAGGTCAGCGACTGGAGTTCGGAGATCAGGGCGAGAAAGCCGTAGGCCGCCGCGGAGATCGGCACCCCGAGAACTGCCGCGAAGACCAACAGCCTCACGTAATCCTTGCTCCTGACCAGAGCGAACGGGTCCCGAGGAGGGCTCCCGGCCGTGCTGGGTGAACTATCGACCGACAAGCGTCTCGCCTCCTTGGCGCCGGGTCTCCTCGACCAGGACGAGCAACGGGCCGACCAGGGCGAGCGCCTCGGCCTTCAGTCGGGAGTACGGGCCGCGGGTGATCGCGTAGGTCTGCCGGACGATCAGGCCACTCACCGGCAACAGACCGACAGCCGGGCCCGGAGCCGTACCACTGTCCACGCGCCGATCCATCGGCAGCAGCCAGTACGCCCACACCGGGCAAGAAGCGGTCAGCGACGGACCCAGCATGAGCCTGCGCCTCCTGTGGCGGAAGAGCCCCGAGAACTCCGACTTATCGGCCACCTTGCAGGGCGGTCGCGGCTTCGCCCGCCAAGACACGCCCACCCGACTCCGCATGCGTTTCCAAACGGACCGGCAGGGCTTCATGGGCGTGGCCTGCTTGACCCGTCAGGTCGCCGCATGCACAGTCTGGATGCGGCGCCGTAGCAGCGCCGCATCCCCTCGCCGACCGGTGCCCAGTCCATGGGTGGCGGACAGCCCTGACGCTCAGGAGCGACTGGTCCGATGGTGCTCGACCTGGTGGTGATCGGTACGGCCATCACCCTGGGGCCTCTGCACAACAGCGCCTTCATCCTGCTGCTCTCATCGCGACGCGGCGTCCGTCAGGGCCTGGCGTTCCTGTTGTCGTGGCTGGCCAACCTGATCGCCGTGATCGCCGTCGTGGTGCTGCTGACCGGCGGACAGCCCCCGGCCCGCCACAGCGCGCCCTCGACCGCCGCGATCGCCGCGAAACTCGCCATCGGCCTGGCGCTGGTGCTGTATGGCGCGCACCGGCAGCGCAGGCCGCCCCGCCCGCACGGCCCACCGCGCTGGACCGCCCGGATCGACAACGCCTCCTGGGTCACGGCAGCCGGCCTGGCGTGGTTGCTGCAGCCCTGGGGACTGGTCGGCGCCGGCGCCGCGACGGCGCTCGAGGCGAACCTCTCCACCTCGGGCGACTGGTTCGCGCTGACCGGCTACTGCCTGCTGGCCACCCTCAGCCTCATCGTCATGGAGATGTACGTGGTCTGGGCACCCGCGGCCGCGGAAGCCCGGCTGAACGCGCTGCGAAGCTGGCTGGAACAACACCAGGAGCAGCTGATCGTCACGCTCTCCCTGCTCGCCGGCCTGTGGGTGACGGGCGCGAGCATCTACCAACTGGTCACCTGACGCGGGCGGCCCCGGCTGCGATCGGCACCCTCGTCCGGCTCGACAGTGATCGACAGGGAACCCTCCGCGGTTCTGTGGGCGAGTCTCGTCCCGACCGACGCTACGAGCGCCACCTGCCCGCCGCGCGGCGAGTCCGCCGAACGAGTGGGACGGACGGAAAGTGCGGTCCCGACCCGCGAACCGCACATCCAGGCCGGACAGCTGAACGACGCGGGGCAGTACGCGTACTACGGCCGGTCCTGCGGGTGTCTGATCACCGGCGACGAGGACGGTGTGACCTCTCACCCCACCCCGGTTTTGGTTTGTCGGACGATCATCAATACGATCCGGCGATGATCACGAGAAAACGGCTGGCGACCGGGGCCTGCGCGCTGCTCGCCGCCCTGAGCGTCGCGCTCCTGCCGACGAGCGCGACCGCCGACGAGCCGGTGGCGAAGGAATCCCCCAAGGTCGAGCTGGTCCTCGACGTGAGCGGCTCCATGCGGGCCAAGGACATCGACGGCAAATCCCGGATGGCCGCGGCCAAGCAGGCCTTCAACGAGGTCCTCGACGCGGTGCCCGAGGAGGTGCAGCTCGGCATCCGTACGCTGGGCGCCGACTACCCGGGGCAGGACCGGAAGCGGGGCTGCAAGGACACCCGTCAGCTGTACCCGGTGGGGCCGCTGAACCGCACCGAGGCCAAGACCGCCGTCGCGACCCTCGCCCCGACGGGCTGGACCCCGATCGGTCCGGCGCTGCTGGGCGCGGCGCAGGACCTGGAGGGCGGTGACGCCACCCGCCGGATCGTGCTCATCACGGACGGCGAGGACACCTGCGCCCCGCTCGACCCCTGCCAGGTGGCACGGGAGATCGCGGCGAAGGGCATCCACCTCGTCATCGACACCCTGGGCCTGGTACCGGACGCCAAGACCCGGGCGCAGCTGACCTGCATCGCGGAGGCGACCGGAGGCACGTACACCTCGGTCCACCGCACCGAGGACCTGTCCCGCCGGGTGCGTCAGCTCGTCGACCGTGCCGCCGACCCGGTCGTCACCCCGGTGGCCACCGACGGTGCGGCGCGGTGCGTCGACGCGCCGCAGCTCAAGCCCGGTCTGTACACCGACCGTGAGTCCTTCGGCCAGCACCGCTGGTACCGGGTGGACCTGCTGCCCGGTCAGGAACTGCGCGCCTCCGTCAGCGTCTCGGCCGACCGTGCCGTCAACAACGACTACGGGGTGCTGCTGCGCGCGGTCACCCTGCACGGGCGGGAGATCGTCCGCGGCTCCGAGGCCGGTGACGGGCGCACCGACGTGATATCGACGGGGCTGCGCTATCCGAAGCCGGACCTCGACGACGGGCCCGGGGACGCCAAGCCGGCGGCGGAGACGGTCTGTCTCCAGGTCAGCAACTCGTTCTCGGCGCCCGCGTCGGTCAAGACGACGCCGGGCATGCCGATCGAGCTGACGGTGGACGTCGTCGACGGGCCCTCGGCCGCGTCGGACGTCGCGTCCTTCGGTCTCGGCCGCGGCTGGTGGCTGCTCGGCGGGCTGATCGTCGCCGGCTTCCTCGCCGGTCTGATCTGGGGCTGGCTGTCCCGCTGGCGCCTCGCGGTCTGGAGGACCCACTGATGCGTACCGTACGCACCCTCGCCACGGCCGCGCTCACGGGCGCGGCACTGCTCGGCCTCGCCGCTCCGGCGGCCCTGGCCGACTCCCCCTCCGCCACGGCGGACCCGAGCGCGGACACCGGTTCGACGGCCGGGCCGACCGAGGCCGGCACCACCTTCCGTACCGCCGCGCGCTTCCTCCCGGGCCAGCAGGCCACGGCGCAGGCGGCCACGGGTGACTACCTGTACTGGGTGTTCCCCGCGGACACCGGGCAGCGGCCGACGGTCAACGCGACCGTGACACTGCCTGACGCGGCCCTGCGGCACGGTTCCGCGACCTGGCGGGTCGACGTGTACGACGGGCTCCGGCGGCGCCAGCCGTGCATGTACGGGACCCAGTCGCGTACGGCCGCCAAGGACGCCACGACCGTGGAGCTCGCCTGTGTGCTGCGGCCGGTGCGTGCCTCGGCCGACGCCTGGGCGAACGACCCGCTGCCCGGCAGCTACTACGTGCGGCTGACCGTGAGCACACTGCCGGACGACGACCTCGGGCAGCCGTTCACCGCGAGGATCGGGGTGAACACCCTCGACAAGGGCGGCGCCTACGCCACGGACGGGTCCCTCGCCGCCCCGCTGGTGCCCGGGGCGACCACCGCCGAACTGGCGGAGGCCGAGACCGACGCCGGCCGGAAGACGGCCGTCGAGGCGGCGGCCCCGGAGGACGGCTGGTCCTCCGGCTGGTGGTCGGACCGCTGGCTGTGGACCGCCGCGGGCGGTGTGCTCGCGGCGCTCGCGGGCATCGGCGGGTACGTGCTGACACGGGGCGCGGGGCGCCCGCCCCGGGTGCCGCCGACGGCCTGACCGGCACCGTGTGACCCCCGTCCCGGCCCCGGCCCACGGACGGCGGACGGCCCCCACCGCCTCGGCGCGGTGGGGGCCTTCGTGCGTTCCGGACACGGCCCGGGGCTCACCGGCGGGCGGGGAAGCCGTGGGCGCGGGCCCCGGCCACGAGCGCGACGACCGGCACGAGGAGCACGAGCACGCTCCAGGGCAGGGCGCCTGCGCCGAGGCCGCCGAGCAGGAGGCCGCCGGCGATGCCACCGGCTGCCATCGCCGCGTTCCAGAGGCTGACCAGCATGGTCTGCGCGGTGTCGGCGTGGGCGCCGCCCGCGTCGGCGACGGCCGTCTGGAGCAGGGTGGGCGCACCGCCCCAGCCGAAGCCCCAGAGGGCGGCGGCGATCAGGACGAGTGCGGTACTTGCGGCGGGTACGGCGAGCGCGGCTGCCGCCACGGCGACGAGGATCGTCCCGGCGAGGGTCAGGGCCCGGAGCCGGGTGTCGATGTGCCGGCCGGTGAACCAGATCCCGGCGAGCGAGGCGGCGCCGAAGACCAGCAGGACGAGGCCGGTGGATCCGGCCAGGCCGAGGTGCGCCAGATAGGCGGCGACGTAGGTGTAGAGCACGGTGTGGGCCAGGACGAGGGTGAAGGTGACGGCCAGGACGGGGAGGACGCCGGGCACCTTGAGGGTCCGGGCGACGGGGGCGCGCCCGCCGCGTTCCACCCCGGGCAGGTCGGGGACGGCGAGGGCGATCCAGCCGAGCAGCCCGACGGCGATCACGGTCATGGCGGTGAAGGCGACGCGCCAGCCCACGGCCTCGGCGAGGAAGGTGCCGGCCGGGACGCCGAGCGAGAGCGCGAGCGGGATGCCGGTCATGGCGACGGCGACGGCCCGGCCCTGGAGGTGCGGCGGGGCGATGCGGCGGGCGTAGCCGGCGAGCAGGGCCCAGGCGACGCCCGCCGCGACGCCGGCGAGGAACCGGGCGCCCATGGTGAGGGCGTACGAGCCGGAGACGGCCGTGACGGTGTTGGCGGCGGCGAATCCGGCGACCGAGGCGAGCAGCAGCCGCTTGCGGCGCCAGCCGGCGGTGCGGGCGGCCAGCGGGACGGCGGTGAGGGCGGTGCCGAGGGCGTAGACGGTGACGGCCTGGCCCGCGGCGGCCTCGCCGACGCCGAGGTCGGCGCTCAGGGCGGGCAGGACGCCGGCGGGCAGGGTCTCGGTGAGGCTGGTGACGAAGACGGCGGTGGCGAGGGCGAGCAGGGCGGCGAGCGGAAGCCGTTCGGAGGACTGCGGGGTGCCGGAGGCCGGGGATGCGGGGGCAGGGGAGGTGGAGGTGACGTCGGAACGGGCCGACGCCGTCGTGTTGTTGGCCATGGCCCTATGCTCGAACCCTCACATCGATGTGAAGGTCAAGCGAGTCCCGGGAGGGGGCGTCCCATGCGGATCGGGGAACTGTCGGAGCGCACCGGAACACCACGCCGACTGCTGCGCTACTACGAGGAGCAGGGTCTCATCGTCGCGGACCGGCAGCCGAACGGCTACCGGGTCTACGACGGTTCGAACGTGGACCGCGTGATGCAGATCCGGGGCCTGCTGGACGCGGGCCTGCCGACTCGGATCATCAAGCAGATCCTGCCCTGTCTGAACAAGCCCAGGATCATCCACTTCCCGGACGCCACACCGGAGATGCTGGCCACCCTGGAGGACGAGCGGGACCGGATGACCGAACGGATCCGCTGCCTCACCCGCAACCGGGACGCGGTGGCGGAGTACCTGGACACGGTACGGGAAGAACTGACCGCACCGGCCTGAAGTTCCCCGGCCCGACGCCTCCGGTCAGGGCATGCGGCGGGCTCCCTCCAGCACCGCCCGGCGGATGCGGTCGTAGGTGCCGCAGCGGCAGATGTTGCGGATGGTGTCGAGGTCGGCCTCGGCGATCTCGCGGCCGGCCTCCCGGGCCCGGCGGACCTCGGCCACCGCGGTCATGATCTGGCCCGGCTGGCAGTAGCCGCACTGGGCGACGTCGAGGTCGAGCCAGGCCTCCTGCATCGGGTGGAGCTCGCGCCCGACGGTGTCCGGGAGGCCCTCGATGGTGGTGATCTCGTCGGTCGGGGCGAGCTGTTCGACGGGAACGGCGCAGGGAGTGATCGCCTTGCCGTTGAGGTGGCTGGTGCAGGCCCGGCAGACGCCGACCCCGCAGCCGTACTTGGGTCCGGTGACGCCGAGGACGTCCCGGAGGACCCAGAGCAGCCGGACGTCGCCCTCGACATCGGCGGTGACGGCCTTGCCGTTCAGGATGAAGGTGTGCTGCGGCACGGGGACTCCAGGTCTCTACAGCGCGCGGTCGCGGCCGTCGGTGGGCGAGGCAGGGACGGGCGGGACCGTCGGCAGGGGGGTGAAGGCGAGCGGCTCGGCGTGGTTGACGGGGAAGACCGTCGGCATCTTTCCGGTGGCCCGGCCGTACGCGCAGGCGACGGCGGCCATGGCGCCGGCCACCGCGAGTTCGCCCGCGCCGCCCGGCTTGTCGCCGGTCGGAGGCATCACGATGATCTCCAGCTCGGGCGGGGTGTTCCACTGCCGGGTGTAGAAGTACTGGTCCCAGCTGCCTTCGAGGAAGTGCCCGTCCTGCAGGTGGAGGCCGGACGTCAGCGTGATCGCGATGCCGTCGGCGATGCCGCCCATCATCTGGGCCTCCAGACCGCGCGGGTTGACGGCGAGGCCGACGTCGACGGCGCAGACCACCTTGGTCACACGCGGGCCGGTGTACGCGCCGGGAATCTTCCGCCCGGTGGTCTCCGGGCGGCAGTCGATCTCGGCCAGGATCGCCACGGCGGAGTGGTACTCGGTGTGGACCGCGATGCCCTGCCCGGTACCGGCCGGCATGCTCCGGCCCCACTCCCCCACCTCGGCGACCTTGTCCAGGACGGCGCGGGCCCGCGCGTCCTTGAGGATCCGGCGCCGCATCGCGTACCGGTCCTGCCCCGTCCGCCCGGCCAGTTCGTCGATGACGAGTTCCTGCGCGCAGCGGACGTTGGGCGAGTAGATGTTGCGCATGGAGCCGGTGTTGAAGCCCTTGTCCGTCTCGGCGAGCAGCTGGGTGGTGACGCCGAGGTGGTAGGGGCTGATCTGGGTGAGCTGGAACATCGTCTCGGAGAAGGTGAGGTCGGCGACGGGCAGCCGGGCCGCCTCCGCCGTGAGGACCTCGCCGATGCCGTGCCCGAAGTCGGTGGCCACGGAGGTGTGCCGCTGCTCGTACGTCAGGACCTCGCCGAGCGCGTACGTGGCGCGGACCCGGGAGGTGGACATCGGGTGCGTACGGCCCTGGCGGAAGTCGTCGGTGCGGTGCCACATGAGCTTCACGGGCTTGCCCATGGCCCGGGAGATCTCGGCGGCCTCGTGGGCCGCGTCGTGGAAGAGCTTGCGGCCGAAGGAGCCGCCGCCCTCGGTGACATGGACGCGCACGGCGGGGACCGGCAGGCCGAGCTTCAGGGCGATCTCCTCCTGGGCGACGATCGGGGCCTTGAGCGAGGCCCAGATCTCCGCGGAGTCCGCCCGGACGTCCGCGACGGCGCAGTTGGTCTCCAGGGCGGCGTTGCTGGCGAAGTGGAAGGTGAAGCGGGCGTCGACCGCCTTGGTGAGGAGGGGCAGCGGCGGGACCACCAGGGGGAGTTCGGCGCGCCGGAGCTTCTCCAGGACGGTGGCGTCGGAGGCGCCCTCGGCGGTGCCCGGCCCCCAGTCGACCCGGAGGGCGCGCACGGCGTCGACGCACTGGCCGAAGGTGCGTCCGCGCACGGCGATCCCGGTGGAGACGGTCACCACGTCGGTGATGCCGGGCAGCACCCGGACCTCCGCCAGGTTGGCGACGGAGCGGACGGTGCCGTTGATGGTCGGCGGGCGGCAGACCATGGTGGGCAGGGCGTCCGGGACCTGGAGGTCCATGGCGAACTTCTTGCGGCCGGTGACCGCTTCGAGGGCGTCCACCCGGCGCTGCCCGGTGCCGATGACACGGAAGTCGGCGCGGTCCTTCAGCTCCACGTGCACCGCCGTGTCGGTGAGGGCGGCGGCCTTCGCGGCGAGTTCGCCGTAGCCGAGCAGGGCCCCGGCCGACGAGACGACCGCGCCCGCCTTGGTGGTGAGCGTCCCGACGGCCTCCCCGAGGACGAGGGAGGCGGCCTGGAGGAGTCGGCCGCGGGCGACGGCGGCGGCGACCCGGATGGGGGTGTACGTGGAGTACGTGGTGTTGGAGCCGCCGGTGAGCTGGTTGAAGAGCAGCTCGGGCCGGGCGTCGGCGAGGGTGACCTTCACCTTGTCGAGCGGCAGGTCGAGCTCCTCCGCGACGATCATCGCGCTGGAGGTGGTGACGCCCTGGCCGACCTCGGCGCGCGGCAGCGCGAAGTGGGCGGTGCCGTCGGCGTCGAGACGGATGGTGATCAGGCTGCTGGTGGGCAGAGCGGCGACGGTGAGCAGCTCGTTGAGGTCGAGGAGTTCGGCCGGTCCCGGCAGCGAGGGGATGAGCGCCGGGGCCGTCGCGGCGGCCTCCCGGGGCGCGAGGGCCCCGGCGCCGAGCTGGGCGGCGACGGTGAGGGTGGGGGCGGCGAGGACGTACCCGAGGAAGCGGCGGCGGCCGATGCCGGGCGCGCCGCCGCTCTCGGCGCCGTCGGCGGTGCCGGTGCCGTCCGTGGACGCGCGGTGCGACGCGCCCGCGTCCCCCGTGCCGCTCGTGGGGTGCTCGTCCCGCACGGGGTGCCGCCTCGCCATTCGGTGCCCTTCGTCATGGCCCGGGGCTGCGCGCCGGGGCCTCATCGGATGCGCTGATCATCGCTCATGCGGGTGAGCCGGCGGGGCCGTTCGACCTGGTTGATTGTCAGGGCTAGGTCAAATATTCCGGCTCCGACCGACACCGCGGGGGGGGGCGAGGCCCACGCCGCAGGGTTCGGCCAGGTGGTGGGGTCCGGCCGCCGCCTTGGCGTACGGCCATCGCCGTGGCGTACCGCCATCGCCGTAGGGTGCCGCCATGACCGAAGCCGCGCACATCACCGCCACCCGCCGCTCGTACGACACCGTCGCAGTCGCCTACCAGCGGCTGCTGGGCGACCAGCTGGACGAGACCCCGCTCGACCGGGCGATGCTGGCCGGCTTCGTGGCGGAGGTCGAGGCATCCGGAGGCCCCCGTACGGTGGGCGATCTCGGCTGCGGCACCGGCCGGGTCACCTCCCACCTGCGGGAACTCGGCGCGGACGTGTTCGGCGTGGACCTTTCGCCGGGGATGATCGAGGTGGCCCGGCAGACGTATCCGGGGCTGCGCTTCGAGGTGGGGTCGATGACCGCGCTCGACCTGCCGGACGCCTCGCTCGGCGGAGTGCTCTCCTGGTACTCGACGGTGCACATGCCGGAATCCGAACTCGCTTCCTCCTTCGCCGAGTTCCGGCGAGTGCTCGCGCCCGGCGGCCTCGCCCTGGTCGCCTTCAAGGTGGGGAACGAGCGGGTGCGCCTGGAGCGGGCCTACGGCCACGAGGTCGCGCTCGACGTGTACCGCTGGTCCCCGGACCGGATGGCGGGACTCCTCGCCGACGCGGGCCTCGCCGAATCGGCCCGGCTGGTGCGCGCACCGCACCCCGAGGAGAAGACCCCGCAGGCCTTTCTCGTGGCACGCAGGCCGCGTGACTGAGTACGGGTCCCGTCCCCGGCTGCGGCTTCGCGGATGGCGGGCGCCCCGCTACGGGCGGGGCTTCGCCGAACGACGCAAGGGCTCCGCGACGGTCACCATCCAGCGCGGCACCGGGGCGACCACGGAACGCCCCCGGGGGGACGGGCCGTACGCCGGGGACCCGGACCGCACGGGGGTGCCGGACGCCGCCCTGGCCCCGGCCGGTCGCCGGAGGCGGAGACCGGGGAGGGGACGGGGCCGCGGGCGGCGCGGGATGCCGGCGTGCGGCTGAGCGACCTGGTGCGGCTGGGACCGTCGGCGCGGCCTCGCGACGGGCTTCAGCCTGGCGACCGGCCTCAGCGTGGCGGCGGACCTCAGCCGGGTGCCCTGGCCCCGGCGCCCGCCGGCCGTCCGCAGCCGGGCGCCCGTGCGGAGTTGGGCGCGGGAGATCCGGGCGCGCTGGCCGCCACCCGCGATCAGGGCATTGACGGAGGCCATCGGGTCGCCCCCCGCCGACCGGACGAGCAGGGCCCCGAGCACCAGCGGGCCGACGGCCACCGCGAGGGCGGTGCCCGCGTCGGTGACGTGCTGGAGCGGGCGGTTGCGCCGGGTGTCGGAGGTCATGGTGACAGTCCAGCAGTACCGGGCCGGCCCCGTATCGGTCGACGTACTCAGCCTTACGGACCCGGGTACTCAGCTGTGATCACTCCGCGTCCTCCCAAGGGTTCCCGGGCGGGCGCCCTTCGGCGATCCTCGGGGCGGCGGGCATGACGAGGTGCCCCCGGGACAGGAGTGGGAGGCGGGACGACCGTGACGACCGGAAGCCGCGCGGCTGCGGACAGGCGAATCGACGTTCTGGTGGTGCAGCACGAGGAGGAGGCCGGGCCCGGTCTCGTCGGTGAGCGACTCGTGGGCGCGGGCCTGCGGCTCGACGTGGTGCGCGCCTGGCGGGGCGAGGCACTGCCGGCCGACCTGCGGGGCCACGCGGGGCTGCTCGTGCTCGGCGGCTCCGTCAACTGCGAGGACGACGAGGCCGCCCCATGGCTTCCTGCGGTCCGCACACTCGTCCGCGAGGCGGTGGCCGGGGGGATGCCGCTGCTCGGGATATGCCTGGGCGGGCAGATCGTCGCCCACGCCCTGGGCGGCTCGGTCACGACCCGCTCCGGGGGCCCCGAGGTGGGCGCCGTCCCGCTGCGAAGGCTGCCTGCCGCCGGGCGGGACCCGGTCCTCGGGGGCGTACCGGACGGCGCGCTCGCCGCCCAGTGGCACTGGGACGAGGTCGACCGGCTGCCGCCGGGCGCCGTACCCCTCCTGACGGGTGACGACTGCCCGTACCAGGCGTTCCGGGTCGGGGACGCGGGGTGGGCGGTGCAGTTCCATCCGGAGGTCTGCGCGGACGCGGTCGCGGAATGGGCCGCGGAGGACGGCGCGCGCCTCCGCGCGGTGGGCGGCGACCCGGAGGCGGCGGTGAGGACCGTACGGGAGGCGGAGCCCGGACTGCGCGCGGTCTGGGGCGCGGTGTCGGAGGCGTGGGGCGCGGTGGTACGGGCGCACGCGGGCGGATCCGGCACCGCGCCGCACCCGGATACACGCCCCGACGGGCCCGTCGCGCCGGTGCGCTGACGACCGCCACCGGTCGGCGGTGGTCGGCGCGTCCGCTTGGCCGGGCGGGGGTGGTGGGGTTGCGTGGGCGGGCGACCGTACCGTACGGGGACGCATTCCAGAACGAAGGAGACCGACTCCATGGCCGACTACCGGATCGAGACCGTCCGCACCGGGTACCGGAACTGGACCGCCCGCAACGACCGGGGCGCGGAGGTCCGGATGGCCGCCGCCGACGACGCGGACGCACAGCCCTCCTTCACCCCCGTCGAGTTGCTGCTCGCGGCGATGGGCGGCTGCGGCGGGCTCGTCGTGGACCGGACCGCGCGGGCCGTGGACCACGACGACCTGAAGATCGTCGTCGAGTCGGTCTCGGGTCCCGAGGACGACGGCCGGGTGGGGCGGATCCGGGTCAGCTACGAGTTCGAGCTTCCGGACAACAACCCCAAGGCGGCCGAGGTGTTCGCCCGCGGGGTGCGGCTCACGCACGAGAAGTTCTGCACGGTGAGCCGGACCGTGGAGCACGGCGCGCGCGTGGAGGCGATCCTGCCGGACGGCACGGTCGGCTTCGAGGGCTGAACCCGGCCGGTGCCGGTGCGCGGCGCACGGGGCTCACTCCTCGATCGCGCCGCCGATCCGACGCAGATGGTGGCGGAAGGTGTACGAGGGGTCCTCGGCGCGGCCGGCCAGATAGGCGTCGAAGCGGGTCTGGGCGCGCAGGGACTCCCCCGCCCTGATGCGGCGGGCCTGCTCGCGCTCCGTACGGAAGAGGGCGCGGGCGGCGTCCAGGACGTCGGCCGCGCGGGCGGCGGGCACGAAGAGCACGCCGTCGTCGTCCGCGAACACGATGTCGGCGCCGGTCACCTCGTGCCCGCCGAAGCGCGCGGTGCGCAGCGCGTCCGGGGCCCGGGGGTCGAGCCGGACGGGGCCGGGCGCGTGGCGGCCGTACGAGAAGACGGGCAGCCCGATCTCGACGAGGTCCGGGGTGTCGCGGTGCAGGCCCCAGACGACGACTCCGGCGACGCCCGCCGCCCGGGCCTCCAGGACCGCGAGGTCGCCGATGCAGGCCTCGTCGCGGCGGCCGGCGTTGTCGATGACGAGGATGTCGCCGGGCTCGGCGTGGATGAACGCCTCCAGGAAGACGTCGACGCTCCCGTGGTGCCGCACGGGAAGCGCCCGGCCGGCGACGCGCTTGCCGTCCACGACGGGCATGATGCCGACGGGCGCGGCCCGCAGGGGTTCCCCGAGACGCACACAGGCGTCCGCGACGAGGGGCGTGGAGAGCTCGGCGAAGTCCTTCAGCATCGGGCGTTCCGTTCCGTGACGGGTGCGGTACCGGGGCTGCGCGATGCTATCGGGCGGAAGGGGAAGGCGGGACGGGCGCGTCGCCAGACCGACGGCCCGAGGGGCGGTCGGTCGACGGAACCCGCGGGCCGCGTCAGGCGGACGCACCCGCGGGCTCGCCACACCGACCGACCCTCAGACCGGTCAGGCCGGTCAGGCCGGTCAGGCCGGTCAGGCCGGTCAGGCCGCGGTCCCACGGGCTCGTCACACCGACCGCCCCGCCGCCACCGCAGCACAGGGCGCCTGTCCCCACAGGCCCCCGGCCACGGGCGTACCCCACTGGGCGCGTCCCCATCGGGGACAGCCCAGCGGGGCACGGACGGGCGCTCCCGGGCCGCCCGTCCGAGGAGGCCGGGGCGCGGGCCGCGGGTTCGGGACCGCCGGTCCCGTGCCGCCGAGACACCGGCCGTCCTTCCCCGCCCCACCCCGCCCTGCCCCGTCCCCCCTCCCCGACGGCCGCTCCCCCGCGGCCGCCATCGGGACGGTCCTCGGGCTCGGTCGAGCCGGAGGACGCGTACCCGGCTCAGTCGAGCCAGAGGGCGCGCACCCGGCTCAGGGAGTCCAGGGCGACGCGGGGCTCGGTGTCCCAGATCTTCGTGGCGCGGTCCTTCACCGTGTAGCGGGGCCAGTCGGCGCCCGGGTCCTGGTGCGTGACGAAGGCGACCCAGGCCCGGTGCAGGGCGTCGGCCAGCTCGCGCGGCGGCGCCTCGCCCGCGACGTCCGCGACGCCCTCGGCGTCGAGGAGGTCGAAGGCGAAGGGCAGGTCGAGGCAGTGGAAGGAGAGGCCGAGGACCGGCGAGCGCCAGGTGAACTCGTACAGCCAGGTGGGCCGTTCGCGCGCGGCGCGGGCGTCCGCGACGGCGAGGTTCGGGGCGCGGAACATGGAGTCGGTGAGCGCCTGGCCGAAGAGCAGCTCCGGGCCGCCCTCCGCGTACGCCTCGGTGAGGGCCTCGGTCCTGGCGGGGTCGAGTCCGAGGCCGCCGAGCAGGACGGGCAGCGGCGGGCCCTCCGGTCCGGGCGCGGGGATCATCGCGAACTCCTGCTCGGTGAATCCGAGCATCAGCGGCACGTCCGCACCCGCCTCGCCCGTCGTCAGCGCCTCCTGCGCGGGGACCGGGATCAGCTCGCCGTCGGCGAAGGGCGCGAGGCACAGCATCGGCGGGAGTTCGCCGCGGTCCGGGCCCGGCTCCGCCATGAGGTCCTGGATGTCCAGGATCTGGTCGTCGCTCAGGTCGCGGAGGGCGGCGGCGGTGGCCGGGAGGCCGGTGCGGGAGGTGAGGAGCCGGGAGGCAGCGCGGGCGATCTCGGGGCCGTCGGGGCGAGGGATGGCGCCCGAGACGGAGAGGGCGCCGCGGAACAGGCCCCGGGCGCTGGGGACGGAGAGCAGCGTCTGTACGGCGCCGCCGCCGGCCGACTGCCCGGCGATGGTCACCTTGGCGGGGTCGCCGCCGAAGGCCGCTATGTTGTCCCGCACCCACTCCAGGGCGGCGATCCAGTCCCGTACGCCCCGGTTGTCGGGGGCGTCCTCCAGGTGCAGGAAGCCCTCGATGCCGAGCCGGTAGCCCAGGGAGACCAGGATGACGCCGTCCCGGTTGAAGGCGGCGCCGTCGTACCACGGGCTGGCGGCCGAGCCGGCGACGTAGCCGCCGCCGTGGATCCAGACGAGGACGGGCAGGGCTGCCGCCGGGTCGGTGGCGGGGGTGAAGACGTTGAGGTTGAGGACTCCGGCGCCCGGGATGGACGGCTCGGGGATGGTGGTGACCTCGGAGAAGGGGCGGCGCTGTGCCGTCGGCCCGTACGCGGTGGCGTCGAGCGGCTCCGACCACGGCTCGGGCGGTACGGGGGCGGCGAAGCGCAGGTCACCCACGGGCGGCTGCGCGTAGGGAATGCCCAGGAACCGGTGGCTGCCGTCGGCGCGGCGCTCGCCGCGGACGGGCCCGCGGGTGGTGGTGACGGTGGTGCTCATGGGGTGCTGCTCCTTCTGCGCGGGGCACAGGGCCGGACGATCAGCCTGTCACCGACGACTTACACGTGTCAATCTCCGATGGTGTGCGCCCCGCCGCCCAGGGCAGGAGCAGCGGGGTCGCGAGCAGCAGGACGCCGGCCACGCCGAGGGCCGCCCGGGGGCCGATGACGGAGGCGAGGGCCCCGCCCAGCGCGGTCATCGCCGCGATGGAGGTCTTCGTGCTCACCGACCAGGCGGTCAGGGTGCGGGCCACACGGCCGGTGACCGTCACTTCCAGGCGGTGGGCGGCGAGCACCGGGGTGAACACGGCCGCGCAGCCGATCAGCGCGAACTCGATGCCGATCACGAGCAGCAGCCCCGTCACGCCGGGGTGGATGAAGACGAGACCCACGGGCCAGCAGGCCCGCAGCGCTCCCGAGACCAGCAGGACCCGGCGCTGCCCGAAGCGCACGACGAGCGGCCGGGCGAGCCGGGAGCCGATGAGCCCGGCGGCGCACGGCACCGCGAAGGCGAGCCCGTACTGCCAGGGGCTGAAGCCGAGGGGACCGAGCATGAGGACGGCGAGGAGCGGGGCCGTGGCCATGATCAGGCCGTTGACCACGAGTGTGTTGACGAAGAGGGGGCGCAGTACGGGGTGGGCGAGGATCCCCCGCCATCCTTCGAGGAGGTCGCCCGCGCTCAGCCGGGTGCCCGTCCCGCCCTCGGGCCGTTCCTCCCGCGTCCCGATCGCGCGGATGCCGGCCGCCGAGAGCAGATAGCTCAGGGCGTCGGCCACCACCGTCGCCACCGGGCCGAGCACCGCGAGGAGCGCGCCGCCGAGCGGTGGCCCGATCACGGTCGCGGTCCAGGTCGTCGACTCGAAGCGGGCCTGGGCGACGAGCAGGTCCTCGGGGCGGACGAGCGCCTTGAGGAAGGCTCCGGAGGCCGCGCCGAAGGTGATGTCGGCCGCGGCGACGAGGACGGAGACCACCAGGAGCTGGGCGAAGCCGAGCCCGCCGAAGGCGTAGGCGACGGCGACGCTCAGCAGGGCGGCACAGCGCACCAGGTCCATCGCGATCATGACGGGCCGCTTGCGGCGGAACTCCACCCAGGGGCCGAGCGGTACGGCGACGGCGGCGCCGACGGCCGCGCCGACCGCGGCGAGGGCGGCCACCGCGGCGGTGCCCTCGTGGAGGACGGTGATCGCGAGCAGGGGGAAGGCGTTGAAGGCGACCCAGGTGCCCATGGTGCTTCCCGCGTAGGCGGCCCACAGCCACCCGTAGTCCCGCCCCAGGGACACCCCTCGCCGCATACCCGTACACCTCTCGCCGCCCGTCCGCGCCGACCGCACCGGGACCGCCGCCATCCAAGCGAGCGGGGGGAGTCCGGATCAAACAACCGGGTGTCGCGCGCACCACAACCGACGGTTGTCGGCCTACGCTGCGCGCCGTGGATCTCGAAGCCGTACGCACCTTTCTCGCCGTCGTCGACTCGGGCCGGTTCCGGCGGGCCGCCGACGACCTGTCCGTCACCCAGCAGGCCGTCTCGAAGCGGGTCGCCGCACTGGAGAAGGAGTTGGGGGTACGTCTGTTCGCCCGTACCGGCCGGGGCGCGGAGGTGACGGTCGACGGGCGGGCGTTCCTGCCGCACGCGCGCGCCCTGCTCGACGCCGAGGCGCGGGCGCTCGCCTCCGTGCGTCCGGGGCGGCGCGCGCTGCGGGTGGACGTGATCGGCCGCCGGCTGGCACCGGCGGCGCTGCTGCGCGATTTCCACCGGGCGCACCCGGAGGTGGAACTGGACGTGGTGACCCTCTTCGACTCCGACGCGGCCGTCGCGGCACTCCGGGCGGGCACGGTCGACGCGTCGTTCCGTGCGGTCACCATGCCGGGCCGGCGGCTTCCCGAGGGGATCGGGGCGCTTCCGGTCCTGGACGAGCCGATGCAGCTCCTGACGGGTCCTGAGCACCCGCTCGCGGAGGCGGGCGAGGTGACCCCGGCGGAGCTGGTGGGGCACCGGATCTGGGTTCCGGGAGTGGTCGGCGGAACGGAGTGGGCCGCCTACTACGCCGACCTCGCCGCCGCGTTCGGGCTCAGCATCGAGGTGACGGGGCCGGACTTCGGCACCGAACCGCTGTTCGACAAGGTGGCGACCTCCCCCGGCCTGGCGACCTTCGTCGGCGAGTGGACCCGGCTGGTCTGGCCCGAGGGCCACGGCCTGCGCCGTGTCGCCGTGCACGGCCCGACCCCGGTCTACCCGCACTCGCTGCTCTGGGCCGTGGACAATCCCCATCCCGCGCTGCTCGCCCTGCGCGACCGCCTCGGCGCCTCCCCCGAGGCACCGGACCTCACGCGCCCGGACCCCGGGATCTGGGCGCCCGCCTGGTCACGGCCCCCGAAGGGACGGTTCTAGGAGGTGTCGTGTCGAAACCGTCGCGAGCCCCGTCGGGGCGGGCGGTCCGCCCTAGAATCGGGGAGGCCGTTCGGAGCGGCGGGTCCAGGGGAAGGCGGCCGGTGATGGGGTGGGGCGGGATCCTGATGGGGGCGTTCATCGGGCTGTCCGGCGTGGGACTCATGACGGCCGGGGTGGTCTGGAAGGGGCGCGCGGCGCGGCCGTTCGCCGCCTCCCGGGCGCGCACCATGGCGCAGCGGGAGTACGCCCGCAACCTGCAGCGGGCGGCCGACCAGGTCATCTCGGTGGCCCGCAGGTCCGCCGGGGAGGGCGAACCGGCGATCGTCACCGTCGAGGCCGTGGTGCGGATGACGCGGGAGCGATACGGGTACGCCGAGGTGGAGCGACCGCACGCGGCGGCGGCGCTGCGGCGCCGGTTCGAGCACTGGCGGTGCGCGACCGACTGCGTCACCGACGCCTACGGGTGAACGCCCGCTCCTGGCACGGGCGTTCCCCGGTCCTGCCGGTAGGGCGTGTGAAGCGTCAGGAGCCCTGGGGTTTGGCGTAGTCGCCGAAGCCCGTCCAGTCGACGGCCACGCAGGCCTCGTCGCCCACTACCCAGGCGTCGTGCCCGGGGGTGACCTCCATGTAGTCGCCGGCGCCGAACTCGGCCGACTCGCCGTCGTCCATGACGACCTTCATCCGGCCGCTGACGACGTATCCGACGTGGGAGGCCTGGCAGCTGCCGGTGCCCGCGATGGGCTTGACGTGCTGGGACCACTTCCAGCCGGGTTCGAACACGGCGCGGCCGACCGGGCCGCGTCCGCTGGTGAGCAGGTCGACCCTGCCCTTGCCGTCCTCGAAGGGGCGGGTCTCGTCCGCTGCGTCGAAGCTTCTTCGTACGATGCCGGCCATCATCCGCTCCCGGCGGTGAAGAGTCGGACCCCGAGTCCACCTCCAGGCTACGCCGGAGACGCGCCGGGCACCCGGCATACGGGCGCCTGGCACACCGACGCGACGAGTGGTTCGCGTTTGAATTGAATTTTTGTTGAACGGGATCTTCCTTTGGTGGTTCCCTGCATATGCGCGACTCAAATTCTGTGCGGTTCCCTTATGGGGCAGACCTACACATAAAGGCCAGATAAGAGCACAATGAAGCAGCGGCCCCATTCGCCGCAAGTGCGGTCAGACGTGCATGACGCCAGAAGGAGGCGAGTCGTATGGCCGACGTCTCTCACCGTCCTGGTGATATCGCGGGACACCCCGATGCGCCGGAAATGCGGGACCGATATGCCCGTATGCTCCAGACCCGAGGTGTCACGGCGGTCGAGGAACTCGTGATCCTCGCCGGCATCTACGCCGCGATCTCCGCGTGGACGGTGCACTTCTCCGCCGCCCGCCCCGAACTCGCCATCACCAACCTGGTCGTCGGCATCGCCCTCGCGGGCCTCGGCCTGTGCATGTCGATGGCGCCGGAGCGGTCGCAGGACCTGAACTTCGTCGTACTGCTGCTGGGCGCGTGGCTGATCGTCGCCCCGTGGGTGGTCTCGCGGAACCCCGACACGGGCACGATCCTCAGCAATGTGATCACCGGCGCGTGCGTCTGCCTGTTCTCCCTCACGGCCGGCGGACTGCTGATGACCAAGAGAAGGACGTGACGTTCTGATCCTCTCCCCGAACGGCGGCACCTCCCTCACCGGAGGCGCCGCCGTTCACGTTCCCCAGCGCCGGAACGGCCACTACCCGGTAACGAATTGACCCATGTGGTTTCAGCCACCTAAGTTCTGCGTAAAGCTTGCTCCACAGGGACAGGCTCCCGCTCTCATACCCAGTCCTTGGGGGGACAAAGTGAACTGGTACCTCGACGTTCTCAAGAAGTACGCCGTGTTCAACGGACGCGCCCGTCGCCAGGAATTCTGGATGTTCTTCCTGTTCAACGTGATCGCGGCAATCATCATCATGGTCGTCGACATGGCGATCGGCACCTACCCGCTGCTGTACGTGGTCTACTTCCTGGCCATCCTCCTGCCGGGCCTGGGCGTGACGGTCCGCCGCCTGCACGACACCGGCCGCTCGGGCTGGTGGATCCTCATCGACCTGATCCCGCTGGTCGGCGCCATCATCCTGATCGTCTTCCTCGCCACCGAGGGCGACCAGCACGAGAACGCCCACGGCCCGAACCCGAAGCTGGCCCCGGCCTACTGACGTTCCCGTCGTCGCACCGGCTGCTTTCCCGCCGGTCCCATCGGCACGCAGGCCTCCGGAAGGAACTCCTTCCGGAGGCCTTTTCGCATGCGGGGACCGCACCGGGCCTCGCACGACCACGTCGGACCGCATCGGACCGCATAGAGCCGGTACGGCGCGTTCGCCCGCGCCGCCTTGTGCGGGATGGCGCACGGCCGGCCTCCGGGACCGCGCCCAGCCTCGCCGCAACGGCACCGACGAGGGGCGGTACCACCGGTGAACCGGCACATCCACGACTACCGCGAGAGCGATCTCGCGGCCGTCGTGGATCTGATCGTCCTTCGAGCGGGACCTGCTCTCCGTCGGCGGGCGCGCCGGTGACGGCCCGATCCCCGGGGCGAGCACGGTGGACTACCTGGAGGCCATCGCCGAGTGCCGGCCGACGGTGACGCCGGAGATGGTCGAGCAGTTCGCCTCCGACATCACCACTCACGCCCGGACCTGACCGGGAACTCCGGCCCGGACGCGTCCAGTTCGGACCGGTCGGGCGGGAGGGCGCCCGCCCGCGAGACGGTGACGGCCGCCGCCGCTCCCGCTCTCCGCAGCAGTTCCGCGAGGTGCTCGGCGCCGAGGGCGCCGAGGGCCTCCCGCCCCCGTCCGGCGAGGGTGTCCAGGACGGCGGACATGAACGAGTCGCCGGCCCCGACGGTGTCGACGACGGTGACCGGGGGCGCCCCGGCGGCGACCGTGTGGTGCCGGGTGAGGGCGAGGGAGCCGGCCGCGCCCCGGGTGACCAGGACGAGGGCCGGACCGAGGGCCAGCCAGCGGGCGGCGACCTCCTGCGGGTCCTCGCCCGGGTACAGCCAGGCCAGGTCCTCGTCGCTCGCCTTGACGAGATCGGCGAGGGCGACGCAGCGCTCGACGCGGGCGACGGCCGCCGTCCGCTCGCCCATCAGCCGGGGCCGTACGTTGGGGTCGTAGCTGACTGTGGCCCGGTCCCGCAGCCGGTCGGCCTCCGCGAGGACGGTGTCCGCGCCGGGGGCGACGACGGCGGCGATCGAGCCGATGTGCACATGGGCGGGAGCGGGCGACGCCGCCGCTCCGGCCGACAGGGTCCAGGCGATGTCGAAGGTGTACGCGGCCCGACCGTACGCGTCGAGCCCGACGACCGCCGACGGGGTGCGGGCGGGTGTGCCGCCGACCTCCACCCGTACGCCCGCGCCCGTGAGGTGGTCCGCGATCAGCCGTCCGTGGGAGTCGTCGGCGAGCTGCGTGAGCAGGGTCACGTCCCGGCCGAGGCGGGCGAGGCCGTAGGCGACGTTGGCGGGGCTGCCGCCCGGGTGGACCCGGTCGGCGGCGCCGGAGCCCGGCGGCGCCGGCACGATGTCGGCGACGCACTCGCCGATCACCAGGAAGGACATGGGTCAGAGCTCCTTGGCATAGGTGTCCCGGCAGCCGGCCCGGCCCCGAGGGCGTTCGGGGCGACGCGGGTCGGCCGGGTCAGCTTCGGCGCCGGTAGAGGACCTGGTGGGCCTCGAACTCGACGAAGGACGAGACATGCGTCATCCCGACGTCCTCCAGGAGGCGCCGGGAGCGGTGGTTCGCCTGCTGGGTCAGCGCGACCACACTGGGGGTCTCGCGGAGCGTGATGTCGAGGACGGCCGCGACGGCCTCCCGTGCGTAGCCCCTGCCCCAGTGCTCGGGCAGGAACTGGTACGAGATCTCCGTCTCCCCGTCCCGTGCCGCGGGCTCCACCGTCACCAGCCCGAGCAGCACACCGTCGGTCGCCCGCACGACCGCGTGCACGCCCGGCGCGCCCACCACGCGCCGCTGCCGGATCCGCACGACGTGCTCGGTGACCGGCCCGCCCAGATGCCGCCTGACCTGGGGGTCCGTCCACAGCCGGGTCACGGCGGGAACGTCGCCCGCACGCACGGGCCGCAGCAGCAGCCGCTCGGTTGCCAGGGGAAGCGGCGAGGAGGGGACGGGCGGCGAGGCCGTGCCGGGGGCCGGGGTCGAGGAGGCGGGCATGGGTCCGATCATCTCAGCCCGGCGGGGTGCCGGGGGTTTAGGGGCCCGGGGCGCGCGCCGCCCGGCCCGTATCGGCCCTGGGCTCAGACGAGGGCGGCGACCAGCAGGGCGAAGGCGGCGACGAGGACGGCGACACGGACGTAGTGGAAGCGGAGCCAGCGGTTCACCTGCTCCTTCCAGTCCTCGGGCCGGTTCTCGGGGGTCCACGTCCTGTTCCGGTTGTTGATCGGAACGAGCAGCAGGATCGACATGACCACGGCGAGGATCAGCAGCGCGCCGGCGATGACGACCAGGCCGATGCCGTCGTGGTGCCGTCCGGCGACGGCCCAGACCGCGACGAGGGCGAGGGAGCCGATGTACCAGACCGGCATCACGGCGCCGAGCATCCGGCCCCCGTGGGCGTGGCCGAGCTGGCGGCTGTCCTCGGGCAGGGCGTTGAGGATCGGGTTCATGACGAAGGCGACGGCGAACTCCACCCCCACCATCACTCCGAAGATCACGGTGGTGACGACCTCGAGTGCGTTGAGCATGATGACCCCTCCTGAGATCTAGCAGCGCTAGGTGATGTGACAACGCTAGTACTACTGCCGCTCGATTGTCTAGCGGTGCTAGGATCGCATCATGTCGGTACAAGCACGCAAGCAGCGCGAAAGGGCGGACCGCGAGCGCCTCATCGTGGCGACGGCCCGCGAACTCGCCGAGCAGCAGGGCTGGGACGCGGTCACCACCCGCCGGCTCGCCGAGCGCATCGAATACAGCCAGCCCGTCCTCTACAGCCACTTCCGCGGCAAGCGCGAGATCATCGGCGCCGTCGCCCTCCAGGGCGCCACCGAGATGGCCGCGACCCTGCGGGCAGCGACCGCCGGCGCCGACGGTCCGCGCGCCCGGGTCGCCGCCCTCGCCCGCGGCTACCTCGACTTCGCCGAGTGCAACCCGGCGGTGTACGACGCCCTGTTCCAGCTCGACGGCGGCCTGGCGTACGCGCGGGAGGACACCCCGGCACCCCTCAAGGACGCCTTCGCCGCCCTGCTGGAGTGCCTCGGCGAGGTCGCCGGGGACGGCGTCCACCCAGGAGTGTTCACCGAGGTGTTCTGGGCGTCCCTGCACGGGATCGCGACCCTGACCCGGGCGGGACGGCTGCCGCCGGAGTACATGGAGCAGAGGGTGGAACTGCTGGTGGACCGCCTCACCGTGCTCTGAAGGAGCCGACCCGGCCGCAGTCGAGGACCGCGTCCGCTCCGCCTCCGTGGCCATGGGACACGGTGGAGTGAATGATCATCCGGAACCTGGCACATCACCGATGGTGACTGCTTGGGCATGGAGAGTAACGATCATTTGCTCGACATGGGAGAGCTGCATGTTCCAGATGAGGACGCCTTCACCGGCCCTGCGGGCGGCCGGTGCCGGATCCGTCGTTCGCCGGGTCGCGCTGGGCGCGGTGGCCCTGCTGACGCTCGCGGCGGGTGGGTCGGCCACCGCGTCGGCGGCGGACCCGGTGCAGTGGGTGGCGCTGGGCGACTCGTACACCGCGGGCGTGTTCGTGGGTGAGCCCAGTCCCGCGCTCGGCAGCGCGGACCGCGACGGCTGCGACCGCACGACCGGCTCGTATCCGAACCTGGTCGCGGGCATGCTCGCCGCCGAACCGCCGGCCGGCCGCGCCGTGAAGCTGACCGACGTCAGCTGCGGCGGGGCCGTCATCGGCGAGATCGCCTCGGACCGGCAGACGCCGATCAGCCCGGTGGAGCCGCCGGAGGACGGCTGGCCCAGCGTGGCGACCCAGGTCGAACGGGCCGGGCTGAACAAGGACACCGATGTGGTGACGATCGGCGTCGGCGGCAACAGCATGTCCTTCGGGACGATGCTCTCCTCCTGCCTGTTCGCCGGCATCGGTCAGCCCGACGAGGCCACCCCGTGCCGGGACGCCTACGAGGCCGGGGGCCCTGTCCTGGACCCCGAGTCCATCTACGACAAGTACGACCGGGTCACCCGCCAGTACGCCGGCATGCTGCGTGCCGTGCACACGAAGGCGCCCGACGCCAGGATCATCACGGTCGGCTACCCCACGATCTTCCCCGAGGACCCCACCAGCTGTGACCGCAAGGACACCACCGAGCTGGCCGCCGCGATCAAGGGCATCGGGACGGTCTCGGTCACGCACGGGGACGCCGCCTGGATGCACGAGGTGACCACCCACCTCAACGCGATCATCCGTGCCCTCACGGAACTGTCCGGCGACGAGTACGTCGACCTCGCCGCCACCAGCGCCGGTCACGACGCCTGCCAGGCTCCGGACGTGAAGTGGGTCGAGGGCGTCTGCGGGACGGCGGGCTCGTACTGGCCGACCGAGGTGGCCCTCGGTCCGATCACGCTGGAGTGCGCCGACGGAAACCGGGCGACGCTCGTGCACCCGAACGCCGCCGGCCACGCCAACGCCGCCACCCAGGTCGAAGCGGCTGTCCGCACCGCGCTGACACCCGTAACACACCGGTCCTGACCAGCGCTTCAACCGGATCGCCCGGGGGCCGCCCCGGGCGATCCGGGCGATCCGGCCGCGTTGAGGCGCACCGGGTCCGCACCGTCACTTCAGTTCGACGCCCTTCACGGACATCTTCGTCGCCTTGTAGGCGTTCGAGGAGAGGACCGTGGAGGGCCCTCCGCCCTTCGGCACCTCCACCACCGCCGTCACGCTCCACACCTCCTCGATGGTGCTCCACTTCCGGCCGGCCCGGCCCAGCAGGACTTCGGTGTCGCTGCCCTCGTTCGTCGAGATCCAGTCCGCCGGGGTGCGGCCCCGGTCGTGGAAGGTCCCTTCGAGTGTGCAGGTGACCAGCGAACCGCCGTTGTCCAGCCGGAACACCGGCAGCGCCTGCCCCACCGGCCGGTAGGTGAAGTCCCGTACGAGCTGCTTCTCGTGCCAGCCGTTGAAGAAGCCGACCACCTTGCTGGTGAACTCGCCCCGTACGAAGTACGGGCTGTCGGACTTCCCCCCGGGGACGGTGAAGCTCAGGAACTCCGCGTACTTCCCGCACACGGCGGCGTCCGCCGCCCCGGTCGGCGACAGTTCGGCCCGCCCCGACGCCCCACGGGCCGGGGACGGCAGCACCTTCGGCCGGAGCGCGAGGACGCCCTTCTCCGGCGACGGCTCCGGCGCCGGTGCCGATGTGCCCGGCGCGCCCGCCGGGAGCTCGGTCACCACCCAGGTGGCCACCACGGCCCGCCACCCCTCGCCGTCCCCTCCACGCACGAAGTAGTGCAGGACGGAGGACCGGTCCGACTCCTGCCCCTGTCTCTTGCTCAGCACGGCGAAGCCCTGCGGAGCGGAATCCCCGGCCCCTGCCCCCGACCCCGCCGCCGGAACCAGGAACACCGGCCTCACATAGCGGACCGGCGTGTCCTTGTCCCCTTTCGCCGCGCGCAGCCGGGCCTCGGCGCGGCTCTCCTCAAGGAGCCGGCCGCCCTCGATGCGGGCCGTCGCTTCGAGATCCCCCTTGACGTCGGCCGCTGCGTTCTCCCGGACGTACTTCTCGAAGACCTGTCGTGCCAGCGCTTCCGTCAGCACCGGTTCCGCACCGCTCGAAGCGCTGCCCGAGATGCTTCCCGGAGCGCTGCCCGGGGTGCCGCTCGCCGTGCCGTCCGCGCCGCCTCCCGAGGTGCACCCGACCAGCACCGCGCCCAGAAGGGCGAGCGCCCCCAGCACCCCCGGTGTCCGTACGCGTCCGACGATCATCGACAACTCCCCCGTCACAGCCCCGTATTGAGGCGATCATCATAGAGAGGTGCGGTCGGCGTCGCCCGGACCGCCCGCCGGTACGTCACTGTGTGCGCCGCTCCCCCCGGTGTCCCGTACGGCGACGACACCGCGCCTCTCAGGTCATGCGGCGGGTGAGCGCCGCCAGGGCTCCCGGCTGGCGGCCCGGGACCCGTCGGCGCAGGGCGACGAGCACGGGGCCGAGGGCTCGGGCGCGCTCCGGTTCCTCGACCTGCTCCCACTGGTGGTGCGCCCGGTCCACGGCCCCTTCGACGTCGGGGTCGTCCGTCCGCTGGCCCAGGCCGAGCCGGGCCTCCGCGGCGACGAGCCACAGTTCGCAGCTGCGGGCGGGTTCCCCCGCGAGGCGGGCGAGGTCGGCGCGCACCTCCGTCCAGTGGACGGCCTCCACGGAGCGGGGCCCGTGGTGGCGCAGGGCCTCGCGTTCCCAGGCGGCGGCCACCGACGCGGCCTCGCCGTGGCGGCCGGCCATGGCGGCGGCCAGGATCGCGGGGTGCGGGTCCTGTTCCACGACCGGCGCGGAAGCGGGAGCGGCGGCCGGGCCCAGGAGCATCTGGTCCGGTGTGAGGGAGGCGGTCCGGGCGGCGGACTCCGCGTGGAGCGTGGCGTACGGGAGCCGGGCCCCTGAGCGCCACAGTTCCGCCCAGGAGCGCAGGTAGTCGGGCGTGGTCGTCCCACCGCGGCGCGGGGGCGCCGTCACCCTCCCGTAGAGGGTCGGACCGGGTCCGAGGTGCAGGAGGTCCGGTGCGGCGGCGAGACGTTCCCACGCATCGGGGTCCGCCGCGAGGTCCGCGACGACGGTCGTGGTGCCGGGGGGCCGTACGCTCAGCTCGCCGGCGAGCCAGTGCCAGGGCAGCGCGGAGTAGCGGAGGGTCGCGGTGGTGGTGCGGGCGAGCGCGAGGTGGGGCAGCCGCTGCCGGCGGTCGAGATGGAGCTGTCCGGCGAGGCAGACGAGCAGGGGGCCGGGGCTCGCGGCGGCGGCGCGGAGACGGGTGAGCACGGTCTGCGGGTCGAGGGGGTCGGCGAGTTCGACGACCGTCGCGGTGGCGGTGCCGGTGAGGGCACCGGGCGGCACGGCGGCGAGGGCCGGGAGCACGGACGCGGCGTCCATGAAGCGCCCCCGCCCGGCGGGCGCGGCGGCGAGCAGCAGGGCGGTGCCGACCGGGGCGGCGGGCACCGGCGACGCTCCACGTTCCTCATCCGTCACACCCATCACGCCTGTCACCGCCGTCACCCCCATCGCTGCCGAAACCGCTGTAACCACCGCGTCCACCAGGTCCGTTGTCCCGCTCGCTCCCGTCGCTCCCGGGACCCCCGTACGGGTGCCCAATGTGCCGATTCCGTCGTCGTTCACCACACCCGCACCGTAACCCGTCGCGGCCTGGCCGATAATCGCCGGGCCTTTGGCATATGTCAGAAGCACCACCGGATCGAGTGTTGCCAAAGCGCTTACAGGCTGTCTCGCCCTGTGCAACAGTCGTATGCGGGCCTCCCTTTCCCCCTTGGCCTGGCCGTGCCGCGCCTGTATCGGAGTACGACATGCCGTCCCCTCTGTTCGCGGACCGCCCCGCCCACCAGCCGGAGCCGGGCGCGGTCGACGCGCTCATCTCGCAGACCCGCCGCCTCCGCGGGGAGCTGGTCGCCGTCCGCCAGGACGCCGTGACGAACGAGGACGATCCCCGCCGGCGCTGGCAGCGTGCTCTCTGCGACCTCGCGGTTCACCAGCTCGACGACCTCGGCGCCCACTTGGGCCAGCTCCGGGCCGGCGTGCCGGAGGAACTGGCCACCGAGGCCGACGCCGAGCCCGTCACCGACACCGATCCGGCCACCCCGCACGTGGCCGACCCCGGTGCCGCGTACGGCGAACCCGCCCCGGCCCGCACCGGATCGCTGCTCTCCCGCGTCGGCAGCGCCGAGTGGAACCTGCTCACGGACGAGGTCAGCTGGTCCGAGGAGCTGTTCCAGATCTTCGGTCGCGCGCGCGAGAGCGGCGCGATGTCGCTGGACGAGATGCCGACGATGGTGTTCGTCGACGACCAGCCGTTGCTGCAGGGCATGGTGACGGACTGCCTGATCGACGGGAAGCCGATCGACGGCGAGTTCCGGATCATCCGGACGGACGGCACGGTCCGCACCGTCCACATGACGGGCGAGCCCGTCCTCGACGCCGACGGCTGCACCGCCTCCATGTGGGCCGTCCTCCGCGACGTCAGCGAACTCCGGCGCAGCCAGCGCGCGGTCCGGGAGAGCCGGGACACCCTGGAGCTCAGCCGCCACATCGAGCAGACCGAGCGGCGGGTCGCCGTCGAGCTCCAGGAGGCCGTTCTGCCGCCGTGGCGCGGCTCGCTGCGGTTCGCGCACGACGGCCCCGCCCCGCTGGACGTCGCCGCCCACTACCTCCCGGCCGCCACCACCAGTCTGATCGGTGGCGACTGGTACGACGCCCTGGCCCTGCCCGACGGGGACGCACTGCTCACCGTCGGTGACCTGACGGGCCACGGGGTCGCCGCGACCTCGTCGATGGCGATGCTCCTCGGCGCGCTGCGTGGCATGGCCGTCGCCGGGATCCGCCCCGCCGCGCTCATGGGGCATCTGAACCAGCTCCTGGAGACCGCCGCGCAGCCCGCGCTCGGGAGCGCGATGTGCTGCCGGTACGACCCGGTGGCCCAGACCCTCGCCTGGTCGCAGTCCGGTCACCCCGCCCCGCTGCTGTTCCGCGACGGGACGGGGCACGTCCTCCGGCGCCCCGAAGGCGTCCTGCTCGGGGCGACGACCGGCGCTGTGTACGGCGAGGCAGAGACCCGGCTGCTCCCCGGGGACGTCCTCGTCCTGCACACCGACGGCCTGACCCGCGGCAGGGCAACGGACGACGACACCGGCGCGCGGCGGCTGCTCGCTCTCGGGCACCGGCTCGCCGACGCACGGGACGCCCAGGACGGGGTCCGCGCCGTGGTCGAGGAGTTCGGCGAGGAAGAGCGCGAGGACGACGCCTGCGTGATGGTGGTACGGGTCGGTTGAGGACGGCACGGATCGGTTGAGGGCGGGCACGCCCGTACTCGACAGGCCCGGCCCCTCAGGCCTCGCCCGTCCTCGGCCGGTTGACCGGGGACATCGGCAGGACCTCCTCCATCTCCTCGCGCAGACCGTCGATCGTCGTGTACCCGGCGTACTGCCCGGTGAGCCGGTACATCTCCCGGAGCCGGTCCCAGGTCCGGTGCGACGAGGTCTTCCCCATCGAGATCAGGGCCAGCCTGGCGTAGCGGTCGGCCTGCTCCGGGTCGTCGGCGATGAAGCAGGCCGAAGCCATCGAGATGTGGTCGAAGAGCTTCGAGCGGTCGTGGCCGCCGCGCCGCAGTTCCAGCGCCAGCTTGGCATGCTGCTGGGCCGGCACCGCGGCGGTCGCGTCGTGATCCGCGAGGGTGCGGTAGGCGAGGGCCTGCATCCCGTGCATGTCCGCCTCGTCGAAGTTCTGCATCCAGCTCGGCGTCTTCTCGTCGTGCCGGTCGGAGACGAACAGCTCCTCGGCCTCGCCGAGGGTGCGGCGCATCGCCTGCCCGCGGCCCATCGAGGCCTGCGCCCAGGCCTCGATCGTGTGGAACATGGCCTGGGTGCGGGGCAGCACCCGCTCACCCGAACCGTCCTTGGCGAGCTTCATGAGGTCGAGGGCGTCGTCGGGACGGCCCAGGTGCACCATCTGCCGGGCCGCCCTGGAGAGCGCCTCGCCGGCCCGGGGCCGGTCGCCGCCCTCGCGGGCCGCGTGGGCGGCGATCACGAAGTACTTCTGGGCCGTGGGTTCGAGGCCCACGTCGTGGGACATCCAGCCCGCGAGGACCGCCAGGTTGGCGGCGACGCCCCACAGGCGCCGCTGGAGGTGGTCGGCGTGGCGATAGGCGAGCATGCCGCCCACCTCGTTGAGCTGGCCCACCACGGCCTTGCGCTGGAGACCGCCGCCCCGGGAGGCGTCCCAGGCGCGGAACACCTCCACCGAGTGCTCCAGGGCCTCGATCTCCTGCGACCCGATGGGGGCCGCCTCGTAGCGGTCGAACCCGGCGGGGTCGGCGTGCAGGGGATCGGTGGCCCGCTGAGGGGAGGACTGGCGTGCGGGGTCGTTCTGCAGCCAGTCGTGCATGGCGTTGCTGAGTACGGAGCCGGCGGCAAGCGCGGCACCCGCGCCCACCAGGCCGCGTCGGTTGAGCATGAGGTCCATTCCCGTGAATTCGGTGAGGACCGCCGCCGTACGATCGGGTGCCCAGGGCAGCCCGTCAGGGTTGTCCGTCTTCCTGACGTCCTGCTGCTTTCCGCTGCGCCCGTGTCGTACGAACCCGAGGTCCTCGATGGTCACGACACGGCCGAGTCGCTCGGTGAACAGTGCAGCCAGCACCCGGGGCACGGGATCGCGCGGGGTCTCGCCCCGGTCGATCCACCGCCGCACCCGCGAGGTGTCCGTCGCCAGCTGGGGGTGGCCCATGGCCGCCGCCTGCCGGTTGACGAGCCTCGCGAGCTCGCCCTTGGACCATCCGGCGAGGCCGAACAGGTCTGCAAGGCGGGTGTTGGTTTGTCCGGTCACGTCTAAGCCCCCAGGTTCTCGGCTGAGTTGACAGTAACCCGCTGTCATAGGCCTGGCGACAATTCGCCAGGGTTCGCCAGGGTGCGCCGGATGTTCCGCCACCCGCGCGCGGGTGTCAGGTAGGAACGCGCCACCCCGCCCCGCCGACCGGCCCTCATTCCCCAGGGTGCGGACCCGGGGGCGGGCGGGGCGACGCACGCAACTCGTCGGCACACGAAGGGATCTGTCACCTCCATGTACACAGCATCGTCCTCCGTGTCCGCCCCGCCCCGGCCGCAGCACCGCATCCTCCCGGCCGGCGCCGGTCCGTACCTCGCCCCCGCCCCGCAGGCCGTCCGGCCGCGGCGCTGGGCCGGCGGCACGGGCACCCAGCCGATCAGCGGGAGACTCGACCTGTCCGGCCCTCAGGGCGCGCAGCTGAAGATGGCGATCGCCTCGGTCCACCGGATCTGCCCGGAGTTCAATCCGGTGCAGGTGCTGCGGCGCAGCGGGCGTTCCGTACTCATCGTCGGGACGACCGGGCGGACCACGGCGGTCGCGAAGTGTTTACTGGACCACTCCCCGGCCTGGGTCGAGCGGTTCCGGCACGAGATAGCGTCCTACCGCTCCTTCGTCCGCCACCGTCCGCCCGTGCGGGCGCCGCGGCTGATCGCGGCGGACCCGGAGAACTGCACGCTGGTGATCGAGCGGATGCCCGGACGGGCGGCGGCGCTCTCGCGCCACCCCGTCGAGGCGCCGCCCCGGGCCGATGTGCGCGCCGCGCTCGGGGCCATCGCCCGGCTCAACGCCTGGCGCCCGCCGGCCGGGACCTTCGACGCGCCGCTCGACTACGGGACGCGGATCGCGCGCTTCCACGAGCTCGGGCTGTTCACGGACCGCGACCGGGACGATCTACAGAAGCTGCTGCACGGTCTGGCGCAGGCGGGCGGCCGTCAGGGCATGGGCCAGTTCTGTCACGGTGACGCCCTGCTCTCCAACATCCTCCTCTCCCCCGCCGGACCGGTCCTCGTCGACTGGGAGCACGCGGGCTGGTACCTGCCCGGCTACGACCTGGCGACGCTGTGGGCGGTGCTCGGTGACGCTCCGCTGGCCCGCCGCCAGATCAGCCAGCTCGCCCAGCAGGCGGGTCCCGCCTCCCGGGACGCCTTCCTGGTGAACCTGATGATCGTCCTGACGCGGGAGATCCGTACCTACGAGACGGCGGTGCAGCGCACCATGAAGGAGGCTCCGCCGGCGGGTTCCGTGCCGGTGCCGACGGGTGCGCTCGCGCCCGGTGAGGAACAGCGGCTGCTCCTGAGGCGGCTGCACGACGACTGCGCCATGGCACGGCGGGCCGTGCGCGCGGCGGTCGGGACGCGCTGAGGCGCGGGAACCGACCGACGACACGGGGGTGGGTGCGCCGTGCGCCCGGTGCCGACACACCGGGCGCACGGCGCATCGTCGCGTCCGCCGTCGAACCGCCGCCGTGACGGAGCCAATGGTCCACTCCACTGACGCGTCCCAGGCCCGGGACCCGTCTCCGCGAAACTCCGCCGGATGGCCTCCATTCCCGCTCTGACGTGGGAACTTCCATGAATGCAGGCGTGATTGACGGATCGTTCGGGAGCCGATACCCCTGTACGGGTTCGGTCCCGCACGCCCCCGTGTCACCCCCTGCCTCTGGAGGCTGCCTTGCTCCGTCCCTCGACCACGAGACGTACGCCGTCTCCCCGTGTCCCGAGGGCGGTGGGCGCGTTCGCGTCCGCCGCCCTACTGCTCCCGCTGCTCTCCGCCGCCCCGCCGGCCGGTGCCGAGGCACCCGAGGCGGGTGTGCTCCAGGGGCAGTTCGCCCGGGCTGCCGCCCACCACGGCGTACCCGAGAGCGTGCTGCTCGCCGTCTCCTACCTCCAGTCCCGCTGGGACACCCACGGTGGTGCGCCGAGCGTGACCGGCGGCTACGGGCCGATGCACCTGACGGACGCGGTGACGGCGCTGGCCTCGGTCGCCCCGCACCACTCGGAGGGCGAGGAGGACGCGCGCGGCGACGACTCCCGTGCCCTGCGCCCTGCGGCCTCCGGCGACCGGGCCGCTCCGGCCGCCTCGGCCTCCTCGCCGGCCCCGGCGTCGCTGCCCCCGCGGCTGCGGACCCTGGAGCGTGCGTCGGAGCTGTCCG
Source organism: Streptomyces sp. NPDC001728 (assembly GCF_040297565.1). Taxonomy (NCBI): domain Bacteria; kingdom Bacillati; phylum Actinomycetota; class Actinomycetes; order Kitasatosporales; family Streptomycetaceae; genus Streptomyces; species Streptomyces sp. NPDC001728. The sequence goes on along the minus strand of NZ_JBEOZK010000004.1, from coordinate 52,987 downwards.
GCATTCCGGCCGAGGAGCTGCGCACCGGCACGGAGGCGAACATCGAGGGTGGTGCGGCGCTGCTCGCGGCGGCTCAGCGGGAGTCCGGGCTTCCGGCGAGCCCGGATCCGGCCGACTGGTACGGGGCCGTGGCCCGGTACTCCGGCGCTGACGACTCGGCGACGGCGGCCACGTACGCGAACGACGTCTTCGACGTGATCAGGACCGGGGAGTCCCGGACCACGGACAGCGGTCAGCTGGTGACGCTGCCGGCCGCGCCGTCGGTCGCGCCGGCCACGGAGCAGATGACGGCCCTGGGGCTGCGCCGGCCGGCCGGCGGCCCGGTGGAGTGCCCGCCCACGATCGCGTGCGAGTGGGTCCCGGCGCCGTACGAGGAGTTCGGCGACGGCGACTACGGCAACCACGACAAGGCGAACCGCCCGGCCTCGCAGTCGATCGACTACATCGTCATCCATGACACCGAGGCCGACTGGGGCACCACCCTGAGGCTGGTGCAGGACCCGACGTACGTCTCGTGGCAGTACTCGCTGCGCTCCTCCGACGGGCACGTCGCCCAGCACCTGTCGCTCAAGGACGTCGGCTGGCACGCGGGCAACTGGTTCGTGAACGCCAAGTCGGTGGGGCTGGAGCACGAGGGCTTCCTGACCTCGCCGGACTCCTGGTACACGGAGGCCATGTACCGGTCGTCGGCGCGGCTGGTGCGGTACCTCGCCGCCCGGTACCGCATCCCGCTGGACCGGCAGCACATCCTGGGTCACGACAACGTCCCGGGCACGGTCTCGTCCTCGATCAAGGGCATGCACACGGACCCGGGTCCGTACTGGGACTGGGCGCACTACTTCCGGCTGCTCGGCCGGCCGATCACGCCCAGCGCGGGCCCGGACGCCGGGGTGGTGACGATCCGGCCGGAGTACAGCGGCCACCAGCCGGTCTACACGGGCTGCACGACGGCCGGCACCGCGTGCGTGCCGCACGGCAGCGGGGCGGTGCGGCTGCACACCGCGCCGAGCGCTGACGCGCCCCTGGTGAAGGACATCGGCCTGCGGCCCGGCGGGCAGGACTCGACCACCGGGGTCAACGACACCGGGGCGCGTGCCTCGACCGGGCAGAGCTACGCGGTGGCGGAGCGCCGGGGTGACTGGACGGCGATCTGGTACCTCGGGCAGAAGGCCTGGTTCCACAACCCCGCGAAGGAGCCGGCCGCGGTGAACGCGCGGGGGCTGGTCCTGACGCCCCGCGAGGGTCTGGCGGAGGTGCCGGTGTACGGGCGGGCGTACCCGGAGGCCTCGGCGTACCCGGCGGGCGTGCCGGTGCAGTCGGTGTCGCCGCTGCCGTACAAGCTGCTCGCCGGGCAGCGGTACGTGGTGGGCGACCGGACCCCGGGCGAGTACTTCTTCGCGCCGGTGTTCGATGTCAGTGCGCACCGAGTGGTGCGCGGCCAGGAGGAGTACTACGAGATCCAGTTCGGCCATCGCGTGGCCTTTGTGAAGGCCGCTGACGTGCGGGTTTCCCGGGCCTGACGGGGAGCTGACCGAAAGGCGCGGGGTGGTGCCGGACATCGGGTCCGGCACCACCCCTTCGGCGTTCATAGGACTATTCAGGAGATCGCGTGCGCCGTACGGGCGACGGGTAAAGGTGGGCCGGACAACCTGCGTTCTGCTCACCGGAAGGCCCTTCAGCGCATGCCTCAGCCCTTCGTTATGCCGGATTTCTATGTTCCGTATCCGGCACGGCTCAATCCCCATGTGGAGACCGCCCGCACCCATACCCGGGACTGGGCGCGGGTGATGGGGATGCTGGAGGGCTCGGGGGTCTGGGAGCAGGAGGACCTCGATTCCCATGACTACGCCCTGCTGTGCGCGTACACCCACCCGGACTGCGACGCGGAGGCCCTGGACCTCGTCACGGACTGGTACACGTGGGTGTTCTTCTTCGACGACCACTTCCTGGAGGTCTTCAAGCGCACCCAGGACCGGGCCGGCGGCAAGGCGTATCTGGACCGGCTGCCGACGTTCATGCCGGCGGACCCGGCGGAGGGCATGCCCGAGCCCACCAACCCGGTCGAGGCGGGTCTCGCCGACCTCTGGAGGCGGACCGTTCCCTCGATGTCGGAGGGCTGGCGGGTGCGGTTCGCGGAGGCGACCGAGCACCTGCTCAACGAGTCGCTCTGGGAGCTGGACAACATCAACGAGGGGCGCGTCGCGAACCCCGTCGAGTACATCGAGATGCGGCGCAAGGTGGGCGGAGCACCCTGGTCGGCCGGGCTCGTCGAGTACGCGGCGGGCGCGGAGGTCCCCGGACAGGTGGCGCACTCGCGCCCGTTGCGGGTCCTCAGGGACGCCTTCTCCGACGCCGTGCACCTGCGCAACGACCTCTTCTCCTACCAGCGGGAGGTGGAGGACGAGGGCGAGAACAGCAACGGCGTGCTGGTCCTGGAGCGCTTCCTCGGTTGTACGACGCAGGAGGCGGCCGACGCCGTCAACGATCTGCTGACCTCGCGGATCCAGCAGTTCGAGAACACCGCCCTGACCGAGGTGCCGCCGCTCGCCGTCGAGAAGGGCCTCGGTCCGGACGAGGTCGCGGCCGTCGCGGCGTACGCCAAGGGGCTCCAGGACTGGCAGTCCGGCGGCCACGAGTGGCACATGCGCTCCAGCCGGTACATGAACGAGGGCATGGTCGCCGGGCCCTCGCGGCTCGACGGTGTGATCGGCACCTCCGCGCTCGACATCCGCACCCTCTTCGGCCGCCCCGCCGCGTCCCGGCTGCGGACGCTCACCCACACGCCCCGGTACGTCGGGCCCTCCCTGCTGCCGGAGTTCGACCTGCCGTACCCGCTGGCGCTCAGCCCCCACCACCAGGAGGCGCGGCGGCGCTCCCTGGACTGGGCCGAGCACTGGGGCCTCCTGGACGACATCTGGGACCGGCCGATGGCCGAGGGCTTCGACCTCGCGCTCTGCTCGGCGGGGCTCGACCCGGACGCCACGCCGGAGGAGCTGGAGCTCAACGCCGAGTGGCTGACCTGGGGGACGTACGGGGACGACTACTACCCCTTCGTCTTCGGACGCTCGCGCGACCTCCGGGGGGCCAAGGAGCAGACCGAGCGCTTCAAGACCTGTATGCCGCTGGAGGACACGGCCGCAGGGTCGGCGCTCGCCGTGAACCCGATGGAGCGGTCGCTCGCCGACCTCTGGCACCGCACCGCCGGCCCCATGCCTCCCGAGGCCCGCGCCCGGCTGCGCACGGCCCTCGACGCCATGCTGGACAGCTGGCTGTGGGAACTGCACAACCAGGCGCAGCACCGGGTGCCCGACCCCGTCGACTACATCGAGATGCGCCGGACCACCTTCGGTTCGGAGCTGACGATGCTGCTGTGCCGGCTGCGGCACAGCGGGGCGCTGCCGCCCGAGATCTACCGCACCGGCACCGTCCAGGCCCTTGAGCACTCGGTCATGGACTACGCGACGCTCCTCAACGACCTGTTCTCGTACCAGAAGGAGATCGAGGTCGAGGGCGAGGTGCACAACGGCGTGCTCGTCCTGCAGAAGTTCTTCGACTGCGACTACCCGACGGCGGTGGCGATGGTCGACGACCTGATCCGGGGCCGGCTGCGCCAGTACGAGCACCTGAAGAAGAACGAAGTGCCGCTGCTCTACGCCGACTTCGGGCTGGACCGGGCGGGCCGGGCGGCCTTCGAGGCGTATCTGCGGGAGCTGGAGGACTGGCTCGCGGGAATCCTCAACTGGCACCGGAGCGTACGGCGTTACGGCGCCGAGGATGTCCACGCGGGCAGTGGGACCGCACTGCTGCGGCACGGTCCGACGGGGTTGGGCACCTCGGCCGCGCGGCTGTCCGGGCTGCTCGGCGCCGGGGCGCGCTGACACGGCGGAGGGCCGCCGCCGGGAACTCCCGGCAGCGGCCCTCGTACCCGCAGGGACGGATCGTACGGGTCAGGCGCGGCGGCCTCGCAGGTCGTCGAGTTCGCGCCGGTCGCGCTTGGTGGGGCGGCCGGCTCCCCGGTCGCGCACGGCGGCGACGGCGACGTGCTCACGCGGCGGCGGGGGCGGACTGTTGTCCACATAGGCCTCGGCGGCCACGGGCGGGCCGACCCGCTTGGTGTGGAGTTCCTTGACCTCGACGATCCGCTCCCGGCCGCCGTGGAAGAGCCTGACCTCGTCGCCGGGCTTCACCGGCTGGGCGGGTTTGGCCCGCTCGCCGTTGACCTTGACGTGCCCGGCGCGGCAGGCCGCGGCGGACTGGGAGCGGGTCTTGGTGAGACGGACCGCCCAGATCCAGCTGTCGACGCGCGCGCTCATCGGCCCCGCCCCTCCCTCAGCCCTGCTGGAACAGCTCGGCGGGCAGCGGCTTGAGCAGCGCGTACAGGTCGTCGGTGATCGGCCGGTCCCAACTGGCGATCGTCACGAGGACGTTGTCGCTGCGGTCGAACTGGACGCAGGAGATGCGGCTCTCGGAGAGCTTGAGGCGACGGACGATGAGGAGGTTGTCGCCCTGCATCACGGGGACGTCCTCGGCGTCGAGGACCTCGACCGGCTCGTCGTTCTCGAGGGCGGCGAGGAGCTGGGCCACCTCGAAGGGGATCTGGCCGTCCGCGAGCTCGCGCGCCGGGGAGCCCTCCGGGAGATTGCCGATGATCATCGCGGGTCCGCGTCCGCCGAAGAGGTCGTAGCGGAGGAAGACGCCCTGGCAGGAGCCGTCGGGCGCGGGCAGCAGACCGGCGCCGAGGTTGCCGGGCCAGTCCCCCGGATCCATGGCCAGGACGTCGAAGTCCGGGCCCGCGGGTGTGGCGGCGCTGCGGCGGCGGAGGAAGGACATACGGCCATGGTACGTGGCCCGGCGCGCCCCGCGACGCGCCGGGCGGATCCGGCCGGTCAGTCCTGTCCGGCGCGGTCGTCGGGGTCCCGTCCCGTGTTCCGCAGGGCCTGGGCGAGGCCCGTGCGGTCGGTGCCCAGCTTGCGGTAGACGGCGGAGAGGAGCCGGCCGACCGCGGTCGCGTCGACGCCGAGGACGGCTGCCGCGTTCTGGTCGCGGACGGTGAGATCCGCGGCGGCACGCTCACGGGCGGTGAGCGTGTCCGTGCCCGCCGGGTGGAGGGCGCGGGGCCGCAGCCCGGCCGCCGCGAGCTCGGCCCGCGCGACCTCGGCGAGGGCGTCCGCGCCACAGTCCTGGGCGGCCTCGAGGCCCCGGTAGAGGTGCTCGGCGGCCTCCGCCGCGCGCTCGGTGCGGCGCAGTGCCACACCGAGGGCGACGAGGGAGCGGGCCAGCTCGTACGCGGCGGGTGACTGGTCGAGCCAGCCGACGGACTCCTCCAGGAGCTTCACCCGCTCGGAGGGGTCGGACACCTCGGCGGTCACCCGGAGCGCCTGGCCGATCGCGGAGGGCGCGCCGTACTGGCGGGCGCGGGCGACGGCCTCGTGGGCGATGGCCACCGCCTTCGCCGGGGAGGTCTCCGCCTCGGCGAGCGCGAGGTGGAGCTGCCAGGGGCAGCAGGAGGGGTTGCGCTTGCCGCGCGGGTCGAGGCGCCTGCCGACGGCGGCGAGTTCCTCGGCGGCCTCCTTGGTCCGGCCCGTGGCGAGCAGCAGTTCGGCGTGGACGGTCTCGCAGTCGGGGATGGTGACGGCGGCCGGGAACGGTTCGCCGAACTCGTGGTCGCGGGCGACCTGCACGGCCTCTTCGGTACGGCCGCGGGCGATGAGGACCTCGATCATGACGCCGGTCGCGTACCAGAGGGCAGGGGTGCGGGCGCCGACGCGCTCGGCGAGGCGGAGTCCGGAGCGGGCGAAGTCCTCGGCCTCCATCAGACGGCCGCGGCGGAAGCGTATGTAGCCGATGAGGGTGTACGCGAAGGCGAGGTGGGCCCCGCGCCAGCCCTGCTTCTCGAACTCGGCGGTTCCGGCGGCGAAGAGCTCCTCGGCGCGGCCGGGTCGGTCGGCGTAGAGGTGGAGCAGGGCCACGAGGACCGGCACCTCGAAGCCCCGGCTCTCATCGGCCCAGGTCAGGCCGCCTTCGAGGGCGCGCTCGGCATGCTTGAGGGCGACGGAGGCGGGTTCGGCGCGCAGGGTGGCGTCCCAGGCGCGGAGTCCGATGATGTACCGCTCGGTCACGTCCCGGCCGGTGAGCCGGTCGGCGAGGGCCGCGAGGCGCCGGGATCGGGCGGGCGATTCGGGTTCGTCTGCGCGCAGGGCGTCCCACATGAACTTCTCGGCCTGCATCCGCAGCCTGCTGCGGGCGTCGGGGGCCTGCCGGGCCTCGCGGCCGAGGAGTTCGGAGGCCTCCACGAGACGGTCGCTGTGGGCGAGGACCTGGGAGAGGCGGTAGACGATGCCGTGGCGCAGGGCGGGGTCGCTGACGGGCTCTTCCAGGGCGGCGCGCAGATGGTTGACGGTGGTGGCGGGTTCGGTCAGGAGCGAGGAGCAGCCGAGTTCGAAGAGGACGGCGGCCCGGTCGTCGTCGGCGGGCGGTTCGCGCAAGGCGCGGGCGAGGAAGCGGCGGGCGGCGTCGGGGGCTCCGGCGCGGAGGTTCTCGCCGGCGGCGGCGCGCAGCTGGTGCACGACCCAGGGGTCGCTCTCGGGGTGGGTCTCCAGGAGGTGGCGGGCCGCGGCGGTGGGTCCGAGGCCCGCGTCGACGACGCACCAGGCGGCCTGGCCGTGCAGGGCGACGCGGGTGCCGGCCGGGATGGAGCGGTAGACGGTGGTGGCGATGAGGGGGTGGACGAACTGGAGCGGTTCGTCCGGCTCTTCGGCCTCGGCGAGGACGCGGGCCTCGCGGAGTCGGGCGGCGCACTCGGCGACCGCCTCGCTGCCGAGACCGGCGACGGCGCCCGCGAGCTGGGGCGAGATCTCGGTGCCGAGGACGGCGCAGGCCCAGGCGAGCCGGACGGTGGGTGAGCCCAGGCGTTCGAGCCGGGCGACGAGGCCGGTGCCCTTGAGGGCGGCGGCGAGGTCGCGGAGTTCGTGGGCGCCGTCGGCGGTGGGTTCGAGTCCCCGGTCTCGGACCTTGGCGGCGAGTTCGACCGCTTCGAAGGGGTTGCCGGAGGTGACGGTCCAGAAGTCGTGGCAGAAGGTGTCGTCGGCCTGGGTGCCGACGCGGTCGCGGACGAGCCGGGCGACGGCTTCGGAGGTGAGCGGCGCGAGCCCGTGGGGGCGGTGTCCGGACCGGTGGCCGGTGAACTCGGCTCCTTCGTCCGGGAGTTCGTCGGGCCGGTAGGCGACGACGAGGAGCATGGGCAGTTCCTCGGCGCGCGGGGCGAACGCGGCGAGCCAGCCGAGCGATTCGGGGTCGGCCCAGTGGGCGTCGTCGAGGACGACGACCAGCGGTGCGCGGCGTACGGCGAGATGGGTCAGGACCCAGTCGAGTCCGTCACGCAGGCCCTGGGGGTCGGGCGGCGAGCCCTCGGCGGAGGCGCGCAGGCCGAGGGCGGGGCCGACGATGTCGTACCAGGAGCCGAGCCGGTCGCGGAGTTCGGCGTCGGTGGCGTGGGCCAGTTGGGGCTGGAGGAGCTGACGGGCGACGTGGAAGGCGACCCGCTGTTCCTGGTCGCCACCGCGTGCGGAGAGCACGGTGCAGCCCCGGCCGACGGCGCGGCGACGGATCTCGGCGAGCAGTGTGGTCTTGCCGAGCCCGGCGGGAGCGGCGTAGGCGAGGATGCCGCCGCGCGGGACGGACGGGGGACGGTCGCCGTCCTCGGCGGCGAAGCCGCCGGACACGCTGCCGTCGGCGCGGGCGACGCCGAGGTGTCCCCCGTTGGCGAGGCGTACGGGATGCCGGCCGTCGGCGGGCTGCGGGACGTCCGGCCCTCCGCGGCCGGGCAGCGCGACGAGGCGGGGGCCGGGGCGCTCGCGGGGTGCGGAGAAGCGGTCGGGCCACAGGGAATCGTCGGCGAGGCCCGTCAGGAGGTCGAGGGCCTCCTCGGCCGCGCCGATGGCGGCCTCTCGCTCGAAGAGGCCGAAACCCTGACGTGCCGTCCGGCCGTCGTGCTGTGCCACACTCCACCCCCACACCGGGGGCGCACGCCGGGCGCACGATCAGGGCGTCCGGCGGGAGGCCCCGCGAAAACCCCAGCGTACGCCCGATGGAGTGAGCTGTGGCGGCCAAACGTCCAGCTACCTTCACGCGTCTCCGTACCCCGGCGGCGTCCGGCTCAACCCGACGGCGGCGTGTCCCCCACGAGCCACATGGAGAAGAACTGCGCTCCACCCCCGTACGCGTGGCCGAGCGCCCGGCGGGCGCCGTCCACCTGGTGCTCCCCCGCCTCCCCCCGTACCTGGAGGGCCGCTTCGGCGAAGCGGATCATTCCGGAGGCGCCGATGGGGTTGGTGGAGAGCACCCCGCCGGAGGGGTTCACGGGCAGATCCCCGTCGAGTTCGGTCACCCCGGCCTCGGTGAGCTTCCAGCCCTCGCCCTCCTCGGCGAAGCCCAGGTTCTCCAGCCACATGGGTTCGTACCAGGAGAACGGCACGTACATCTCCACCGCGTCGATCTCCCGCCGGGGGTCGGTGATGCCGGCCTGCCGGTAGACGTCGGCGGCGCAGTCCCGGCCCGCGCGGGGCGAGACGAAGTCCTTGCCGGCGAAGAGGGTGGGTTCGCTGCGCATCGCCCCGCCGTGCACCCAGGCGGGCGGGCGGGGCGAACGGGCCGCGCCCGCGCGGTCGGTGAGGACCATGGCGCAGGCTCCGTCCGAGGACGGGCAGGTCTCCGAGTAGCGGATCGGGTCCCAGAGCATCGGGGAGGCCTGCACCTTCTCCAGGGTGAGGTCGTGCTCGTGGAGATGGGCGTACGGGTTCTTCAGCGCGTTGCGCCGGTCCTTGTACGCGACGAGGGAGCCGATGGTGTCGGGGGCGCCGGTGCGGTGCATATAGGCCCGGACGTGCGGGGCGAAGAAGCCCCCGGCGCCGGCGAGCAGCGGCTGCGTGAACGGCACGGGCAGCGAGAGCCCCCACATGGCGTTGGACTCGGACTGCTTCTCGAACGCGAGGGTGAGGACGGTCCCGTGGACGCGCGCGGCGACCAGGTTGGCGGCGACGAGGGCGGTGGAACCGCCGACGGAGCCGGCCGTGTGCACCCGGATCATGGGTTTGCCGACCGCGCCGAGCGCGTCGGCGAGGTACAGCTCCGGCATCATCACGCCCTCGAAGAAGTCGGGGGCCTTGCCGATGACGACGGCGTCGATGTCCGCCCAGGTCAGCTCGGCGTCCGCCAGGGCGCGGAGGGCGGCCTCGCGGACGAGCCCGGCGATCGAGACGTCCCTGCGGGCGGCGACGTGCTTGGTCTGGCCGATCCCGACGACGGCGACGCACTCCTTGGATGTCACGGCCTTAGCCACGGGGCTCCCCTTCCAGGACGGCGACGAGGTTCTGTTGGAGGCAGGGGCCCGAGGTGGCGTGGGCGAGGGCCCGGTCGGAGTCCCCGCGGTGGATGCGGGCGGCGGCCTCGCCGAGCCGGATGAGGCCGGCGGCCATGACGGGGTTGGCGGCGAGCGCTCCGCCGGACGGGTTGACCCTCACGCTCCCGTCGAGGTCGAGGGCCTTGCGCAGGACGACTTCCTGGGAGCTGAAGGGCGCGTGGAGTTCGGCGGTGTCGACGGGCCGCTCGAAGGCTCCGGCCCGTTCGGCGGCGAGGCGGGTGGAGGGCGAGTCGGTGAGGTCGCGGACGCCGAGGGAGTGGGCCTCGATGCGGTGGTCCATCCCGCGGATCCAGGCGGGGCGGGCACAGAGTTCGCGGGCCCGGTCGCCGGCGGCGAGGATCACGGCGGCGGCGCCGTCGCCGACGGGCGGGCAGTCGCCGGTGCGCAGCGGCCGGACGACGTACTCGCCCTGGGGGCGGGCGCCGGGCAGCTGGGCGTGCGGGTTCGCGGCGGCGTCCTCGCGGCTGCGGGCGGCGATCGCGGCGAGGGCGGGTTCGTCGGTGGCCCCGGCGTCGACGAGGGCCTGCGCCTGGAGGGCGGCGAGCGACACGGAGTCGGGCCAGAGCGGGGCGAGGTAGTAGGGGTCGAGCTGGCGGGTGAGGACGTCGCGTACGGAGCCGGGCGAGGACTTGCCGTAGGAGTAGACGAGGGCGGTGTCGGCCTCGCCGGTGAGGATCTTCACCCAGGCCTCGTACAGCGCCCAGGCGCCGTCGGCCTCGACGTGGGACTCGGAGATCGGCGGCCAGGCGCCGACGCCGTCGAGGGCCATCGTGAAGGAGAAGGCGCGCCCGGCCAGGTAGTCGGACGAGCCGGAGCAGGTGAAGCCGATGTCGGCGGTCTTGAGTCCGGTCTGCCGCAGGACGTCGTGGAGGACGGGCATGACCATCTCGACCTCGGAGAGGTCGTCGGTGTTCCGTCGGTGGTCGCTCTGGGCGAAGGCGACGATCGCCACCTCTCGGTCGGGCCTCACAGCAGCTCCTTGAAGGTGTCGTAGTCGGCGTCGGGTTCGCCCGTGGGCCGGTAGTGGTCGGGGTACCGCCCGCCCTCGGTCCACACCGGTTCGACCCGCAGGCCCATCCGGACCTCGTCGTACGGGATGCCCGCGATGCGGCCGTGCAGGGCGAGTCCGGCGCCGTCCAGGGCGATGTGGGCGTAGACGTACGGGACCTCGATCTCGGCGTTCCGTGCCTTGATGTTGACGATGCAGAAGGTGGTGACGGTGCCCTTGGGGCCGACCTCGACCCGGTCGGTGGTGGCGACGCCGCAGGTGGGGCAGGCGCCGCGGGGCGGCACGTACACCTTGGTGCAGGAGGGGCAGCGCTCGCCGACGGTCCTGCGCTCGGCGAGCGCCTGGAGGTAGCGGGTCTGGGCGCCGCCCGGACTGTAGGTGTAGTCGAGGCGGGCGGGGGCGACGATGCCGGTCACGGGCTCGTCGAAGCGGCCGTCGTGCGGGACGGGTTCGTGCTCCGCCGCGCTCTCGTACGGTTCGAAGCAGGCGATGTCCGTGATGGCGCCGGAGCGTTCCGCGGCCCAGCGGACGCGGACCCGCAGTCCGGTGTGGACGGCTTCGGGGCCGGGGGCGTCCAGGGCGTGCAGGAGGGCGGTGTCGGCGCCGTCCAGACGGACGAGCACCCAGGCGAAGGGGGTGTCGAGGGGCTGGCCGGCGCGGGGCTCGGGGTTCCAGGCCCAGGTGGTGACGGTGCCGGTGGCGGCGACCTCGACGAGCTCGCTCAGCTCGGCGGCGGTGACGGGGTCGTACTCGACGGGCGGGACGAGCACGTCGCCGGTCCCGGTACGGACGCCGAGCAGGGTGCGCTCGCGGAGTCCGGTGAGGAAGGCGGACTGGATGGGGCCGAGGGAGCGGGTGAAGGGGAATTCTACGACCAGGGGGGCGCGGAGGGCCTCCGGCGGGGGTGCGGCGGCGGTCATGGGACGGCTCCTTCGTGGTGGGTGAGCGGAGGGCGGGCGGGGGCCGCTGCGCGGGGCTGTCCTCCACCCCGCCCCGGGAAGGGGCGGGGTGGGGAAAGGTCACTCCCGGCGGTACTCCGCCGGCCTCTTCTCGGCGAACGCTCGTGCCCCCTCCTTCGCGTCCGCCGTGTCGAAGATCGGCCAGCCCCGCTTCAGTTCGGCGGCCAGCCCCTCCGTCTCGGTCAGTTCGGCCGTCTCGTAGACGGAGGCCTTGACGGCCTCGACGGCGAGCGGGCCGCAGGCGTTGACGCGTTCGGCGAGGTCGAGGGCCGCGTCGAGGGCGGTGCCGTCGGGCACGACCCGGCCGACGAGTCCGATGCGGGCGGCTTCCTCGGCGGTGTACGGGCGGCCGGTGAGGAGCATTTCGAGGGCGTGGGTGCGGGCGATCTGGCGGGGCAGCCGGACGGTGGAGCCGCCGATGGGGAAGAGCCCGCGCCGGACCTCGAAGAGGCCGAAGGTGGCGGAGGCGCCCGCGACCCTGATGTCGGTGCCCTGGAGGATCTCCGTACCGCCGGCGACGCAGTACCCCTCGACGGCGGCGATGACGGGTTTGCGCGGGCGGTGGTGGCGCAGCATGGCCTTCCAGTGCAGGTCGGGGTCGGCCTTGAGCCGGTCCCGGTACCGCTCGCCCTCCATGCCCTTGCCGGCCAGGGCCTTGAGGTCCATGCCGGCGCAGAAGGATCCTCCCGCGCCGGTGAGGACGACGGAGCGGACGCTGTCGTCCGCGTCGGCCTCCAGCCAGCCGTCGTAGAGGCCGACGAGCATCGGCAGCGAGAGGGCGTTCTTGGCCTCGGGCCGGTTCAAGGTGAGGACGAGCGTGGCGCCTTCGCGCCGCACGCTGAGGTGTTCGGTGCCGCCCATGGGGGTCTCCCGTCTCCAGTTCTGGAACAGGTTGCAGGAGTGGGGGGTCCAGTTCAATAGTTTTCTGACACTCAGTCAGATTCTTCTGCTCACCCTCTTCCCCCTGTCGGCGGACGGCGCTCTAATGACCGCCGAGCCAGTGCGCACCCGTACGAGTCGGTACCAGCCGGGATCTGGAGGAACGGTGGAGTACAACCTTGCCGACCTGTTCGAATCGGTCGTCGACGTGGTCCCCGACCGCGAGGCGCTGGTGTACGTCGATCATCCGGGCACGGGCGAGGAACGCCGGCTCACCTACGCCGCACTCGACGAGGCGGCCAACCGCCTCGCCCACCACCTCGTCGACTCCGGGCTCCGGCCCGGCGAACACCTCGGGCTCCACCTGTACAACGGGGTCGAGTACCTGCAGACCGTCCTCGCCTGCCTCAAGGCGCGGCTCGTACCGGTGAACGTCAACTACCGTTACGTCGAGGAGGAGTTGGTCTACCTCTACCGGGACGCCGACCTGGCCGCGCTCGTCTTCGACGCCGAGTTCACCGACCGGGTCGCGGCGGCACTGCCGCAGACGGAGAAGCTACGGCACCTCGTGCGGGTGGGGACCCCGCCCGAGGACGCGGTCCCCCTGGACTGCGTGCCCTTCACCGAGGCGGAGGCCGCCGGATCGCCGGAGCGCGGCTTCGGACCGCGCTCCGCCGACGACCTCTTCATCATCTACACCGGCGGCACGACCGGGATGCCCAAGGGCGTCCTGTGGCGCCAGGAGGACCTGTTCTTCGCGGGGCTCTTCGGGGGCGACCCGTCGGGCGAGCCGGTGAAGCGCCCCGAGGAACTGGCCGAGCGGGTCGCGGCCGGCGGCGCCGGGATCACCTTCTTCCCCGCGCCTCCCCTGATGCACGGCACGTCCACGCTGACCGCGTTCATCGCCTTCGACTACGGCCAGCGGGTCGTCCTGCACCGCAAGTACGTGCCGGAGGAGGTGCTGCGCACCCTGGAGAAGGAGAAGGTCTCCAGCATCTCCCTCGTCGGGGACGCGATGCTGCGCCCGCTGGTGGACGCGCTGCGCGGGCCGCAGAAGGACACGGACCTCTCGGCCCTGTTCAGCCTGTCCTCGTCCGGGGCGATCATGTCCGAGACCGTACGGGCCCAGCTCCAGGAGCTGATGCCCAACGTGCTCCTGCTCAACAACTTCGGCTCCACCGAGTCCGGTTCCAACGGCCGTGCCACCGACGACTCCGGCCCGGCCAAGGGCTTCCGGCTGCATGTCAACGAACGCACCCAGGTCGTCGACCCGGCGGCCCTCTCCCCCGTCACCCCGGGCGAGATCGGCCGCCTCGCCCAGCGCGGGCACGTACCGCTCGGCTACTACAACGACCCCGCCAAGACCGCCGAGACCTTCTTCGAGCGGGACGGGGTGCGGTGGGTGCTCCTCGGGGACATGGCGACCGTGGACGAGTCCGGGGTGGTCACCGTCCTCGGGCGCGGCTCCCAGTGCATCAACACCGGTGGCGAGAAGGTCTACCCGGAGGAGGTGGAACAGGCCCTGAAGTCCCACCCCGACGTCTACGACGCCCTTGTCGCGGGAGTCCCCGACGCCCGCTGGGGCAACCACGTCGCGGCGGTCGTCCAGCTCCGCGCGGACGCCCCGGCGCTGGACCTGGAAGCCCTCCAGACCCACTGCCGCCCGCGCCTGGCGGGCTACAAGGTCCCCCGCCAGCTGGTCCTCACCGACCGCATCCAGCGCTCCCCCAGCGGCAAGGCGGACTACCGCTGGGCCCGCACGGTGGCGGTGGAGGCGGACGCGCTGGACGCGGGCGGAGAGGCCTAGAAGCCCGACAGGCCGAACTTCCGTACCGCTCCGAGGAACGCGTCCCGCCGTGTGGTGTGGACGAGGTGTCCGGCGTCCTCGATCGTGACCAGGCGGCCGTCGGGAACGTGCTCGGCCAGCCATGTCAGGTGCTCCTGGGGGACGTGGCTGGCCGGACCGCCCGCGAGGACCAGGGTGGGGGCCCCGATCGCCGGGACCTCCGCCCGCCAGGCGGGGTCCGGGGCGTTCAGCTGGGCGTCGGTGGCCGGGACGATCTCCCAGTCGAAGCCGAGCCGCCCCTCGGGCCGCTCGGCCGGCGGGCGCGGCGGGTCGAGCGGGAAGAACACCGGGGGCTCCTCCAGGACGAGCCGGCCGACCAGTTCCGGTGCGCGCTGGGCGAGGAGGTACGCGGCGGCGGCGCCCATCGAGTGGGCGACGACGGTGGCGCGGGTGAGCCCGAGGGCCTCGATGAAGCCGCCGAGTTCGTCGCGGAAGGCGTCGAAGCCGTAGCGGCCGGGCCGGTCGCTGAGTCCGTGGCCGCGCAGGTCGACGGCGTACACCCGGTGGTCGGCGGCGAGTTCCGCCGCGACCTCCGCCCAGGTGGTGCTGTTCTCGCCGCGCCCGTGGACCAGGACGACGGGCGGGGCGCCCTCGGAGCCCCGTACCCGGTAGGCGAGGCGCACGCCGTCCACCGTGACCGTACGCACCTCGGGGTCGAGGAAGGCGGCGACGGTGCGGACGAAGGCGTCCGCGTCGTCCACCCACGGGAAGTGCCCGGCGCCCGGCTGGACGACCAGTTCGGCGTACGGGAAGCGGGCGGCGGCCTGGGCCGCCTTCGCGGGGGTGGGACCGGCGTCGTACTCCCCCGCCAGGACCAGTACGGGAGCGGTGAGCGAGGCGAGCGCGCGACGGGTCCGCCGCGGGTCGTACGCGCCCTCGCCGTGGTGGGCGTCGGCCGCCCGGTGGCTCTCGCGCTCCTCGTCGGTGGCGTCGACGCCGAGCGCGCGGCCCGGGGAGGCCACCAGGACGAGCGAGCGGATCCGTCCGGGGTGCGCGGCGGCGTACAGGGTGGCGAGGTCACCACCCGCCGAGTGGCCGAGGAGGTCTATCCGCTCCAGGCCGAGGTGGACGCGGAGCGCCTCGACGTCGTAGGCCTGCCGGTCGTCGCGGTACGTCCCCGGGTCGGCCGGCGCGGCGCTCGCCCCGGTGCCAAGGGCGTCGAGCAGGACCAGGGTGCGGTGCGCGGAGAGACCGCCGAGGTGGTCGGCGTCGCGCGGCGGGCCACCCGCCAGACACACCAGCGGCTCGCCCTCCCCGCTGACCCGGTAGGCGAGTTCGGTCCCGTCGTAGGTCGTGAAATGCGGCATGGCAGCGATCCTCACCGGCCCGGGACGATCTCCGCAATCGGTTTCGGCGGGACGCGGTACGGTGAGCGGACCGTTCCCGATCAGCGAAGGAACCGTTCCACCGTGCCCGATACCCGGGAAGCCGCGCTGCGCGGCGATTGCGCGAACTGCTTCGGCCTGTGCTGTGTGGCGCTGCCCTTCGCGAAGTCCGCCGACTTCGCCGTGAACAAGGCGCCCGGCGAACCCTGCCGGAACCTGCGGGACGACTTCCGCTGCGGCATCCACACCCGGCTGCGGACGAGCGGTTTCCAGGGCTGCACGGTGTACGACTGCTTCGGCGCCGGTCAGCAGGTCTCCCAGGTGACCTTCGGCGGGGTGTCCTGGCGCGAGGCCCCGGAGACCGCGGGCCGCATGTACGACGTGTTCCATGTGATGCGGCAGCTGCACGAGCTGCTGCGCTATCTGACCGAGGCGGTGGCCCGCCCGGCGGCCCGTCCGGTCCACGCCGAGCTGGGGACGGCGCTCGCCCGTGTCGAGGAGCTGACGGCGGGCTCGGCGGACGCGCTGGAGCAGCTGAGCGTGCCCGAGGTCCGCGCCGATGTGAACCGGCTGCTGCTGCGGACGAGCGAGCTGGTCCGCGCGACGGCCGGCGGGAGGCCGAAGAGCCGGCGCGGGGCGGATCTGGTCGGGAAGCGGCTGCGCGGGGCGAAGCTGCGGGGCACCGACCTGCGCGGGGCGCTGCTGATCGCCGCCGATCTGTCCGGGGCCGATCTGTCGCTCACGGACCTGATCGGCGCCGACCTGCGGGACGCCGACCTGTCGGGAGCGGACCTCAGCGGCGCGCTCTTCCTGACCCAGCCGCAGCTGAACGCGGCGCGCGGGAACGCCGAGACCCGCCTCCCGGAGGGTTTCGAGCGCCCCGCGCACTGGACGTCCTGACCGCCGCGGCGGCATCCCCGTACGGCTACGAGGAGGGCGCGGCGTTGCGCCAGACGGTCACGTCGAGCGTCAGATAGGTGCTGGGCGACTCCTCCGGGGAGATGCCCTTGACGGTGACGAGGCCCATGTGGCCGGTGCCGGTGGTGACGCAGAGCTGGCGGCCCTGGGAGAGCTTGTTGACGTAGACGTTCTGCGTGAAGCGGGTCTCCGCGCGGCAGACGGCGAGGGAGCCCCGCTGCCCCGGGTCGAGGAGCACCAGGTTGCCGCCGACGCTCTCGGCGTCGAGGTACCCGCCGGTGTCGTAGGACAGTTCGTACTCGCCGTCCTCGCCGTCCTGGGGCCGTACGACCTCGTCGCCGAGGGTCAGGTGGTAGCCGGCGGTGAGGTTGATGTTCCGGAAGTCGGCGGGCGTCGGTTCGGGCCGGGCCGAGGGCTTCTCGCTCGGGGCGCCGCCGGTGGTTCCGGTTCCGCCGGTGGTGCCGGAGGTGGTGGCTCCGCCCGTGCCGCTCGGCTTGTCGTTCTCCGACGCGGTCGGTTCCCCCTTGTCCTTCAGCAGGGCGTAGGCGGTCACGCCGCCGACGACGCCGAAGGCGAGTACGGCGGCCAGGGCGACGAGCAGGCCGCGCTTGGCGGAGCCGCGCGGGGCGCCGGGAGGCGTGGGCATCGGCCGGCCGGGGGCACCGGGGTGCTGGAAGTGCGCCGCGGGGACCGGGCCCTGCGTGGGCGCGTAGGCATGGGCCTGCGCGGGGTGGGGCTGTCCGGGGTACGGCTGTCCCGGGTGTCCCTGTCCCGGGTGTCCCTGTCCCGACTGCGGCCCGCCGGTGTGCGGCTGTCCCGCGGGCGGCGTCGGCGGGCCGTAGGGTCCCGGCCGGTGTCCGGCGGCGGGCGGTCCGTACGCGCCGGGCGGGGCGATCGGCGCGGCGACCGGCGGGGTCGGGCCCGAAGGGGCGGTCGGGGCGTAGGCCACGCCGGGGGCGACCGGCCCGGCCGGAGCGGTGGGCGGGTAGCCGGGCGCGGTCTGCGGGGGCGGCGGCGTCTGGAGGGGCGCGGGGGCCGCCGCGCGCGCCGTGATGTCGGCGGAGACGGCGCCGGGCAGCCAGTCCTCGGGCCTGCGGAGCACCGTCGCCGCGTTCGCCGCCTGGCAGAGCGCGATGACCTCGGGGATCGAGGGACGCGCCTCGGGGTCCTTGGAGAGGCACCGGGTGACCAGCTCGGTCAGCCGCTCGGGCACGGCGTTGAGGTCCGGCTCCTCGTGGACGATCCGGTACAGCACGCCGTGCGAGGTTCCCTCGCCGAACGCGGGGACGCCGGTCGACGCGTACGCCGCGACCTGGCCGAGGGCGAAGATGTCCGTCGCCGGGGTCACCTTGCGTCCTGCGGCCTGCTCGGGGGCCATGAAGGACGGGGTGCCGATGGTGACGCCGCTGCCGGTGAGCGAGGTGGCGTCGGCGGCGTGGGCGATGCCGAAGTCGATGACGCGGGGTCCGTCGGCGGCCAGGAGCACGTTGGACGGCTTGAGGTCACGGTGGACGATCCCGGCGCCGTGGATCACGTGCAGGGCCTCGGCCATGCCCGCGACGAGCAGCAGCACCGTCTCCACGGGCAGCGCCCCGTGAGTGACGACCGCGTCGGCGAGCGAGGGGCCCGGGACGTAGGCGGTGGCCAGCCAGGGCTGCGCGCCCTCGGGGTCGGCGTCGATCACGGGGGCCGTGAACAGCCCCTGCACGCGCTGCGCGGAGCGCACCTCCTGGGCGAACCGGCGGCGGAACTCCGCGTCCTCACCGAACTCGGGCCGGATCAGCTTGATCGCGACGGGCCGTCCGCCGGGCGTGTACGACAGGTACACCTTCCCCATGCCGCCGGCCCCGAGCCTGGCGGCCAGCCGGTACCCGGCGACCGTGGTGGGATCGTCCGCCGCGAGCGCCTGGAAGACCTCGCCCGCGCCGCCCCGATCCGACTGCTGACCGCTCATGAACCCGTGTCTCCCCACGCAGACCTCGATTACCGGACGGCACCCTACCGTTCCCGCGCGGCGGGCCGGCCCCACCGGCGAGGGCCCCGCGACCGGCCGTGCTATCCGCCGTACGTATAGGGGGTGGTGGTCGTGAGCGTCAGGAAGCCGAGGCGGTGGAGGATGGGCCGGCTCGTGTCGGCCGCGTCGACCTGGACGTAGCGGTGGCCGCGTTCGGCCGCGATGCGGGCGCGGTGGGAGACGAGGGCGCGGTAGAGGCCGCGGCCCCGCCAGCCCTCGACGGTGCCGCCGCCCCACAGCCCGGCGAAGTCGGTGCCGGGGCAGAGTTCGAGGCGGGCCGCGCTGACGGGTTCCCCGGCGGCGAGGGCGACGACGGCGGTGACGGTGTCAGGGTCGGCCGCGAGCCGATCCAGGAGCTGGCGTCCGATGTGGGCGCTGTCGGTGCCGAAGGCGCGCTCGTGGACCTCGACCACCTGGCGTACGCCGGACTCGTCGGTGACGGCGCGCAGTTCGACGCCCTCGGGCAGCGGGACGTCACCGGGCAGCGCGGCGGCCTCGGCGACCATCAGGGTCTCGGGGTCCTCCGCGGTGAATCCGGCGGCGAGGAGCCGGTCGCCGAGGTCGGCGGGGGTGTCGTGGGCGTACAGCTTCCACTCGAAGGACAGCCCGGCCGCCCGGTAGTGCTCGATCTGCTCGGCGACGGCGCGGTCCGCGTCGCCGTCGCCGAGGCCGGACCAGAGCACGCCGTTCCAGGCGTGCGCGGGTCCGGTCTGGCGGACGACGTCGCCGACGCGGTCGATCCGGCAGCCGGGGCCGTCGGGGCGGGCCTCGCGGCGCAGCTGACGGTCGTACAGGTCACGGAGGTGCTGGGGTTCCATGCGGGTCACTCCAGCACCGGGGGCGGTGGCCGGGCAACGGTATTACCGGGCCGCCGGAACCTCCGTATCCGCCTCCGCATCGGCGGGTGTCCGCCCCGCCCGGCCCGCGCCGGGAGCCGGACCCGGGTGTCGAGCATGAGAGGGGACACTGTCCCACTGACGTCGGGGGCGCTCCGGTCCTTCCCTCCGTGACCGGTGCGGACGGCCGTACCCGCCGGAAGGCATACAAAGGTGTGATGTCGGAGTGAATGCCGTGGTCCGCGCGCGTGGACCGGGCTCCGGACCGATATCCGGTGCACGACCCCTTGCCAACCCCCCGGTACCTCCGGTTTTACTGATCCCGAACGGACAACCGAATGATCGGTCGTCCGTTTTACGACCGTGGAGGAGTGGCGCGATGACGGAACTGCTGGACAGCGGCGAACGGCTCGGACGCGAGGAGCTGGCGGTCCTCCAGCTGGAGCGGCTGCGCGCCACCCTGCGGCACGCGTACGAGAACGTGGACTTCTACCGGCGGTCCTTCGACGCGGCCGGGGTGACCCCGGACGACTGCCGTACGCTCGCCGACCTGGCCCGCTTCCCCTTCACCGCGAAGGCGGACCTCCGCGACCAGTACCCGTTCGGGATGTTCGCCGTCGACCAGTCCGAGGTCCGGCGCATCCACGCCTCCAGCGGCACCACCGGACGGCCGACCGTCGTCGGCTACACCGAGGGCGACCTCGACATGTGGGCCGACATGGTGGCCCGGTCCCTGCGCGCCGCGGGCGCCCACCCCGGACACAAGGTCCACGTGGCGTACGGGTACGGCCTGTTCACCGGCGGACTCGGCGCGCACTACGGCGCGGAGCGCCTTGGCTGCACGGTGATCCCCGCCTCGGGCGGCATGACGGCCCGGCAGGTGCAGCTGATCCAGGACTTCCGGCCCGAGGTGATCATGGTGACGCCCTCGTACATGCTCACCCTCCTCGACGAGTTCGAGCGGCAGGGGGTGGACCCCCGGTCGACCTCCCTGAAGGTGGGCGTCTTCGGCGCCGAGCCGTGGACGGAGGCGATGCGGAAGGAGATCGAGGAGGCCTTCGCGATCGACGCGGTCGACATCTACGGCCTGTCGGAGGTGATCGGCCCCGGCGTGGCGCAGGAGTGCGTGGAGACCAAGGACGGTCTGCACATCTGGGAGGACCACTTCTACCCGGAGGTGGTGGACCCGTTCACCGGCGAGGTCCTGCCCGACGGCGAGGAGGGCGAGCTCGTCTTCACCTCCCTCACCAAGGAGGCCATGCCGATCGTCCGCTACCGGACCAGGGACCTCACCCGGCTGCTGCCGGGGACGGCGCGGGTGTTCCGGCGGATGGAGAAGGTCACCGGGCGGAGCGACGACATGATCATCCTGCGCGGGGTGAACCTCTTCCCGACCCAGATCGAGGAGATCGTGCTCCGCACGCCGGCGGTGGCCCCGCACTTCCAGCTGCGACTGACCCGCGAGGGCCGCCTCGACGCCCTGACGGTCCGCGCCGAGGCCCGCCCGGGGGCGACGGACGAGGACCGAGAGCAGGCGGCCCGGACGATCGCGGCGGCCGTCAAGGACGGCGTCGGGGTTTCGGTCGGCGTCGAGGTGGTCGACCCCGAGACCCTGGAACGCTCGGTGGGCAAGATCAAGCGCATCGTGGACCTGAGGGACCGCACCCCCGAGGGGGCGTCCGAGTAGGACGCGCACCCTCGGTCGCCCGCCCGAGGGGCGGTCGGGGGCTCAGCTCTCCTCGCGGAGCCCCCACGGGGAGCCGTACGCGCCGAGCAGGTCGAGGAACGGGCGGGGCGGCAGCGCCTCGGGGCCGAGGACGCCGCTCGCCTTCCACGTGCCGTCGGCGATCAGCTCCAGGGCGATCACCGGGTTGAGGGCGGTCTGCCAGACCACGGCCTGGGAACCGTACTCGCGCATGGTCCACTCGTTGTCGACCACGTGGTAAAGGTAGACCTCGCGCGCGGCGCCGTCCTTGGTGCCCTTGACCCAGGTGCCCGCGCAGGTCTTGCCCTTCATGCGGTCCCCCAGCGTGGCCGGGTCGGGCAGACAGGCGGCGACCACGTCGCGCGGGGAGACCTGGACCGGCCCGTCCGCGCCGGCGACGCTGACCTTCGCCGTCGAGTCGAGGCCCAGCTCACGGAGGGTCTTCAGCTTGGCGATGAAGTCGTCACCGAGCCCGTACTTGAACGTCACCCGGCCCGCGTCCACCCAGCGGGGCATCAGGAGGACCTCCTCGTGCTCGACGTTCACGCACTCCACCGGGCCGATGCCCTCGGGGAAGTCGAAGACCTCCGGCTCGCTGAACGGTGCCGTGGTGAACCAGCCGCGGTCCTTCTCGTAGACGACCGGCGGGTTGAGGCACTCCTCGATGGTCGTCCAGATGCTGAAGGAGGGCGCGAAGTCGTAGCCCTCGACGGTGAGGTTGGCGCCGTCGCGGACGCCGAGCTCCTCGATCTCGTCGAAGAGCTCGTCGGCGGCGTAGCGGGCGAACACGTCCGACATGCCCGGCTCGACGCCCATGCCGACCAGGGCCAGGCGCTCGGACTTCTCCCAGGCCTCGGCCCGGGCGAACTGCTCGTCGCCGAGCTTGACCCCGCACTGCTCGTAGGGCGCGGTCGGGTGCGGCACGGACAGTGACATCGCCATGTCGACATAGTGCGCGCCCGCGGCCAGCGCGGCGTTGAACAGCGCCATCACGAAGCGGGGGTCCGTCGCGTTCAGCAGCACGTCGCAGTTCTGCTCGGTGAGGAGGCGACGGACCGCCGCCTCGTCGGAGGCGTCCACGCGGTGGGCGCTGAACCGGCTCTCCTCCTCGCCGAGCGCGGCCACGGCGGACTCGGCGCGGGCGAGGTCGTAGTCGGCGACGACCATGTGGGTCAGGAAGTCGCGACGGGCCGCAATACGGGTGACGGCGGTTCCGACGCCGCCCGCACCCACGAGAAGTACACGCATGTCACACACCATTTCGTCGAGTCCGTCCCGGCGGAATGCCCGGGAACGCCTCGATGGAACACGACTCCGGCGGTTAAGGTCTACGGCGTTGGCATAAGGACCGGAGAGGGTGACGGGATGCCGAAGAAGGTGGTGCCGGAGACGGAGCGGCGCAGGCGCAGGCCGACCCGGCAGGGCACCGTCCTGTCGGAGCGGCTGATCGTGCGGACGGCGCTGCGGATGCTGCGCGAGCACGGGAGCGCCGGGCTGACCGCGCGCCGGCTCGGCGCCGCTCTCGGCGCCGACCCGAGCACCGTCTACCGGTACTTCGCCGGCCTGGACGGGCTGACCAGGGCCATCGGCGAGGAGCTGATGGGCCGGGCCCTGGACAGGTGGACGGCCACCGGGGCGTGGCGTGCGGACCTGCGCGCCCTGGGTCTCGCCATCCACGCCTCCTACCTCGCCCACCCCCAGGCCGCCCTGCTCACCGCCAGCCGCGTCACCGGCCGGCCCCGGGAGATCGAGGTGGACGAGACGATCCTCGGCATCCTGCGCGGGGCGGGCTTCGGCGACGCGGACGCGGTGGGCGTCTACCACGCGTTCATCGACCTGGCGCTGGCCTTCGCGGCCCTGGACGCGGGCGCGCTGGCCATCAAGGACGAGCTCAGGGAGGCGGACGAGGAGATGTGGACCTCCACGTACGCCCGGCTGCCCGCCGAGACCCATCCCCACATCGCCGCCACCGCACCGCTGCTGGCGGACCGGATGAACGACAGCGCCTATCCGGTCGTACTGGACACGCTGCTGGGCAGAGCGGAAGGACTCCTGGCCGCGGCGCGGAGGCCCGGGGGCACGCCGTGACGTGGGGGGACCGATGTGGTGTCAGGCGCCTGCCAGGCGATCGCGGAGTTCACGCTTGAGGATCTTGCCGCTCGCGTTGCGCGGGAGTTCCGTGGTGAAGTGGACGCGCTTCGGGGCCTTGAAGTGCGGCAGGTTCTCGCGCGCGTGGGCGAGGAGTTCCGCCTCGGTGACGTCTCCGCGCGGGACGACCACCGCCGTGACCGCCTCGATCCAGCGCTCGTCGGGGAGGCCGATCACGGCCACCTCGGCGACACCGGGGTGGGTGTAGAGCGCGTCCTCGACCTGACGTGAGGCGACCAGGACTCCCCCGGAGTTGATGACGTCCTTCACCCGGTCGACGATCGTGAGGTAGCCCTCGGCGTCGCGGACGGCGAGGTCGCCCGAGTGGAACCAGCCGTCCCTGAAGGCCGCCTTCGTCTCCTCGGGCTTGCGCCAGTAGCCGTCGCACAGCTGCGGTGAGCGGTACACGATCTCGCCGGCCGTGCCGTCGGGCACGTCCTCGCCGTCCTCGTCGACGACCCGGGCCTCGACGTGCCGGACCGGCCGGCCGCAGGAGTCCATCCGGCCCTCGTGCTCGTCGGGGCCGAGGACGGCGGCGAGCGGGCCGATCTCCGACTGGCCGAAGCAGTTGTAGAAGGCGAGTTCGGGCAGCCGGGCGCGCAGTCGTTCCAGAACGGGCACGGGCATGATCGAGGCCCCGTAGTAGGCCTTGCGGAGCGCGGACAGGTCGCGGTCCGCGAAGCCGGGGTGGTTGGCGAGGCCGATCCAGACGGTCGGCGGGGCGAAGACGCTGTCGGCTCGTCCGGCCTCGATCAGGTCGAAGAGGACGGCGGGGTCGGGTCCGTCGACGATGGTGTTCTCGGCGCCGACGGCGAGGTAGGGCAGCAGGAAGACATGCATCTGCGCCGAGTGGTAGAGCGGCAGCGCGTGCACGGGCCGGTCGTCCTCGCTCAGGTCGAGGGCCTCGATCGCGCTCGCGTACTCGTGGACGAGCGCCCGGTGGGTCATCATCGCGCCCTTGGGCAGGGCGGTGGTTCCCGAGGTGTAGAGCAGCTGGACGTACTCGCGGGCGTCGCGGTCGGTGTCGTACGTCTCCGGTGCGGCGAGCGCGTCGAGCAGCGAACCGGGCGCGTCGCGCAGCGCCTTGACCGGGAAACCCTCGGGGACCCGGTCCGCGAGGGCGGGGTCGGCGAGGACGAGCGAGGTGTCCGACTGCTCCAGGAGGTACGTGAGGTCGTCGCCGCTCAGATGGTGGTTGACCGGCACATGGATCAGACCCGCCCGCGCGCAGCCGAGGAACGCGATGAGGTAGGCGTCCGAGTTGTGCCCGTAGGTCGCGACCCGGGCCCCGTCCGCCAGGTCGAGGCCGTGGTGCGGCTCCCGCAGGACGGCGGCGGCGGTGGAGACGGCGGCGTCCAGCTCCGCGTACGTCCAGGTCCGGTCGCCGTACCGGACGGCGATCCGGTCGGGGACGCGCTGGGCGCTCATGCGCAGGACACCGTCGACGGCGCGGCTGAGGAGTCGATCCATGCGGTGATCCTCTGCGCGGACCGGGCGGGAGGTCAAGTAGCTTGCGGCGCGCCGCACATGCCCGGACCTCGGATACCGAACGGCATGTTGACAAGCGGGGTGCCCTGCTGCGTGCATGGTCCGACTCGCAGGAATCACCCTTCCGTTGGGAGGCACGTTGCACCTCCGCACCCGCCTGAAACACCTCGCGCTCGCCGGGGCCGCCCTCGCCGTGGTCACCGCCACGCTGCCCGGCGCCGCCGTCGCCGACTCCGGGGGCCGGGACCACCACCCGTCCGACCGGGGCCTTTCGGCCGTCATCCGGTACACCGAGTACGGCATCCCGCACATCGTGGCCAAGGACTACGCGAACCTCGGCTTCGGTACGGGCTGGGCCCAGGCCGCCGACCAGGTGTGCACGCTCGCGGACGGCTTCCTCACCGTGAACGGTGAGCGCTCCGGCGCCTTCGGCCCGGACGCCGCTCCCGACGGTTCGCTCTCCTCCGCCACCACGAACCTCTCCAGTGACCTGTACTTCCGCGGCGTCAGGGACGCCGGAACGGTCGAGGAGCTGCTGCGGACCCCGGCTCCCGCCGGGCCGAGCCGCGACCTCAAGGAACTCATGCGGGGCTGGGCGGCCGGCTACAACGCCTGGCTGCGGAAGAACCGGATCACAGACCCGGCCTGCGCGGGGGCCGACTGGGTCCGTCCGGTGACCGCGCTCGACGTGGCCCGGCGCGGCTTCGCCGTGTCGGTGCTCGGCGGTCAGGGCCGGGCCGTCGACGGCATCACCGCCGCCCGGCCGCCGGCGGCCTCCCCGGCCGCCGCGCGCGCGGGCGCGGCGACGCCGGAATTCCCCGACCCGGAACGGGCCGCCGAGGCCGCCCGCGCGCTGTTCGCGCCCGAGAACGCCACCATGGGTTCCAACGCCGTCGCGTTCTCCGGCGCCGCGACGGCGAACGGCCGCGGCCTCCTCCTGGGCAACCCGCACTACCCCTGGCAGGGCGGCCGCCGCTTCTGGCAGTCGCAGCAGACCATCCCGGGCGAGCTGAACGTCTCGGGTGCCTCGCTCCTCGGCACGGCCGTCGTCAGCATCGGCTTCAACGACAAGGTGGCCTGGAGCCACACCGTCGCCACCGGTGTCCCGCTCAACCTGCACCAGCTGACGCTCGCCCCGGGCGACCCGACCTCCTATCTGGTGGACGGCCGGCCGGAGCGGATGACGCCGCGCCAGGTGACAGTGGCGGTCAAGGGCGGCGCGCCCGTCTCCCTTACCCAGTGGTGGACCCGGTACGGTCCCGTCGTCGGCGGCCTCGGCGCCCAGCTCCCGCTGCCGTGGACGACGACCACGGCGTACGCGCTCAACGACCCCAACGCGGCCAATCTGCGCGGCTCCGACACCGCGCTCGGTTTCTCCAGGTCCCGGTCCACGCAGGACATCGCCGACACCCTGAAGCGCACCCAGGGACTCCCCTGGGTCAACACGATCGCGGCGGACTCGGCGGGCCACTCGCTCTTCTCGCAGGCGCAGGTGCTCCCCCGGATCACCGACGAACTCGCCGCACGCTGCTCCACCCCGCTCGGCCGGGCCACCTATCCGGCCTCGGGCGTCGCGGTGCTCGACGGCTCCCGGTCGGACTGCGCGCTGGGCTCCGATCCGGACGCGGTGCAGCCGGGCGTCTTCGGCCCGGCGAAGATGCCGGTGCTGCGGGACACCCCGTATGTGGAGAACTCCAACGACAGTGCCTGGCTGGCCAATGCCGACCGGCCGCTGACCGGCTACGAGCGGATCTTCGGGACGGTCGCGACCCCGCGTTCGCTGCGTACCCGGGGCGGTGTCGAGGACGTGTCGGCGATGGCGGCGCGCGGTGGTCTGACGGTGGCCGACCTCCAGCGCCAGCAGTTCGCCAACCGGGCACCGGCCGGTGACCTGGCGGCGGCGGACGTGGCACGGGCCTGCCCGGCGGCGCTGCCGGACGACACCGAGGCCTGCCGGGTGATCGAAGCCTGGGACCGTACGGTCAACACGGACAGCCGGGGGGCGCTGCTCTTCGACCGGTTCTGGCGGAAGTTCACGGCGGCGGTGCCGTCGGCGCAGCAGTGGCTGGTGCCGTTCTCGCCGGCCGACCCGGTCCGTACCCCGCACACCGTGAACACCGCGGCCCCTGGCTTCGCGAAGTCGCTCGCCGACGCGGTGGCGGAGCTGCGGGCCGCGGGCATCCCGCTGGACGCGCCCCTCGGCGCCCACCAGTTCGTCGTACGGAACGGGGAGCGGATCCCGGTCAGCGGCGGCACCGAGTCGCTGGGCATCTGGAACAAGGCCGAGCCCGTGTGGAACGCGGCGGGCGGCGGCTATGTGGAGGTCGCGCACGGCACCAGCCATGTGCAGGCGGTGGGCTGGGACGGCGGGCGCTGCCCGGTGGCCCGCACCGTGCTGTCGTACTCCCAGTCGTCGGACCCGGGGTCGCCGCACTACAGCGACCAGACCCGGCTGTACGGGGCCGAGCGCTGGGTGACCTCCCGGTTCTGCGAGAAGGACATCCTGCGCTCGCCGGCCCTGCGGGTGGTGGTCGTCAGGGGCTGACCGGGTCCGTCACGGGCTGAACGACAGGAAGATGAAGGCGGCGAAGATCGCGAGATGGACGCCGCCCTGGAGGAGGGTGGCCCGTCCGGGCACCACGGTCAGGGCGCTCACCACACCGGTGAGGACGAGCAGGACCATATGGAGCGGGCCGAGGCCCAGCACCAGGGGCCCGGAGAGCCAGATCGAGGCGAGCGCGATCGCCGGAATCGTCAGTCCGATGCTGGCGATCGCGGAGCCGTAGGCGAGGTTGAGGCTGGTCTGTACGCGGTCCCTGCGGGCCGCGCGGACGGCGGCGAGGGTCTCGGGCAGCAGCACCATCAGGGCGATGACGACACCGACGACCGCCTTGGGGAGGCCCGCCGACTCGACGCCGTCCTCGATGGTCGGCGAGATCAGCTTGGCGTTGCCGACGACGGCCAAGAGGGCGACGACGAGCAGGCCGAGGCTGGTCCAGGTGTCGCGCAGGGTCGGCGGGTCCGCGTGGTCGTCGGCGGCCTCGTGGCCGGGACGCGGGACCGGGAGGAAGTAGTCGCGGTGCCGAACCGTCTGGACGCCGACGAACACGCCGTACAGGCAGAGGGAGGCGACGGCGGCGAAGGCCAGCTGGGCGGGGGAGAACTCGGGGCCCTGGTGGCTGGTGGTGAAGGTCGGCAGCACCAGCGTCATGGTGGCCAGGGTGCAGACGGTGGCGAGCGCGCCGCCCGAGCCCTCGGCGTTGAAGACCGCGACGCGGTTGCGGAGCGCGCCGACGAGCAGGGACAGGCCGACGATGCCGTTGCAGGTGATCATCACGGCGGCGAAGACGGTGTCGCGGGCGTAGGTGGAGGTCTTCTCGCCGCCTCCGGCCATCAGTGCGACGATGAGTCCGACCTCGATGACGGTGACGGCCACGGCGAGGACGAGCGAGCCGAAGGG
The DNA here is from genome assembly GCF_040297565.1 of Streptomyces sp. NPDC001728. NCBI lineage: Bacteria > Bacillati > Actinomycetota > Actinomycetes > Kitasatosporales > Streptomycetaceae > Streptomyces > Streptomyces sp. NPDC001728. The sequence goes on along the minus strand of NZ_JBEOZK010000004.1, from coordinate 24,982 downwards.
TTCGCCGACGCGGTGGGCGATGACCTCGGCGTGGTGGACCGCCGCGAGGACGGCGGCCATGAGGCAGAGCGCGATGAGCCCGACGGCGAAGCCGGGGAGGTCGCGCCCCCAGGCCGCCACGAGCGCAAGCGCCGCCACCACCGGCCCCCAGGTGGTCCACTGCCGTGTGATTGACGCCGCGCTCGAACTCATGATCCGCATCCTGCCACAAAGGGGCCTTTGACCCGTTTCGCTCAGTCGTCCTGGTCGGCGAGACCGTGCTCGTACGCGGCGAGGGTCTCGACGAACATCCTGCGTTCGGCGGGGCCGAGGGGGGCCAGTGCGGCGCGCCAGGCGCCGGCGCTGCGGCCCAGCCAGCCGTCGATCGCGGGGCGGTGCCCCTCGGCGATGGAGACGATCTTCCGCCGCCGGTCGGCGGGGTCCTCGGCCCGCTCCAGGACCCCCTTCTTGGCGAGGTCGCCGACCATCAGGCTCACGGTGGTCGGGGCGACCTCCAGCCGGGCCGCCAGCTCGTTGACGCCGAGCGGTCCGTCGAAGAGCAGGTAGGCGAGGAGGGAGAGATGGCGCGGCGCGAGGGTGAGGGACTGCAACTCGTCGGGGATCCGGATGCGCTTGACCCGTCCGACCATCCGGGGCATGAGCAGCAGCAGCGTACGGACGGCGTCGTCGACGCCGGGCCCGTCGGCGTCCGCCCCTTCGCCGACCGCTCCTTCGCCGACCGGCCCGTCGGCGTACGGCCCGCCCGCGTCCGGCCCGTCGGCGTACGGCCCGCCCGCGTCCGGCCCGTCGGCGCGCCGGTCCCCCTCGTGTGCGGTTGACACCCTGCACCCCTCAATTTAGCTTTGCTTTCAAAGCAAATAGATCTGTCGTGATCGATGCTATCGAAGGGCACCGTCATGTCCGATTTCAATCAGCGGGTCATCGAGGAGTTCCGTACCAACGGCGGCCGCGTCGGCGGGATGTTCGAAGGGGCCTCCCTCCTTCTCCTCACCACGACCGGCGCCCGCAGCGGACGGCCCCACACCAACCCCGCCGTCTTCGCACGGGAAGGGGCCCGGCTCCTGGTCTTCGCGTCGAACGCCGGCGGGCCGAGACACCCGGCCTGGTTCCACAACCTCCGCGCCGACGCGCACGTCACCGTCGAACTCGGCACCCCCGAAGGGACCGTCGAACGCTTCGCGGCGAGGGCCGAGGTCACGGAGGGCGAGGAACGGGACCGGCTGTACGCGGAGCAGTGCGACCGGGATCCGGCGTTCGCCGCCCACCAGGCCGGCACGGGCCGGCTCATCCCCGTCGTCGCCCTCCACCGGGTGGAGCTCACGGACCCGGCGCGGCACCGGGCCGTCGCTGCCCACCTGGTCAAGGTCCACGACGAGCTCCGCGCCGAACTCGCCACGCTCCGCGAGGGCCTGGGAACCGAGGCGCCCACGCTCGGGCGGCAGCTCGCCCGCCACTGCCTCACCTTCTGCGGCGCGCTCCACGCCCATCACCACAACGAGGACGGCGTCTTCGACCTCCTGGAGCGGCAGTTCCCGGACCTCGCCGACTCACTGGACCGGATGCGCCGGGAGCACCGGGTGGTCGCCCGCACGGTCGAGGAACTGGAGGCCCTGCTGACCTCCGGCACCGCCCCGGAGACCCTGCGCGCCGAGGTCGACCGCCTGGCGACGGCCCTGGAGGAGCACTTCGTCTACGAGGAGTCCCAGCTGCTCCCGGCCCTGGCACCGGAGCCGCGCTAGCGTCGGTGGCACGGCCGGGAGAAGGAGGGACTACAGCGGGCGCTCGTGGCCCTCCCAGTACGGGTCGCGCAGGCGTCGCTTGTACAGCTTGCCGTTCGGGTCGCGGGGCATCAGCGGGACGAAGTCGACCGACTTGGGGCGTTTGAAGCCGGCGAGGCGGTCCTCGCAGTGGGCCAGGATCTCGGCGGCGAGCGCGGGGCCGGGCTCGTACCCCTCGGCCGCCTCGACGACCGCCTTGACCTCCTCGCCCCAGTCGGCGTGCGGGATGCCGAAGGCGGCGGCGTCCGCGACCGACGGGTGGGCGAGCAGCGTGGCCTCGATCTCCGCCGGGTAGATGTTGACCCCACCGGAGATGATCATGTCGATCTTGCGGTCACGCAGGAAGAGATAGCCGTCCTCGTCGAGGACGCCGAGGTCCCCCACGGTGAAGAAGTCCCCGATGCGGTTCTTCGCCGTCTTGGCCTCGTCCTTGTGGTACTGGAAGCCACCGGTGTTCATCTTCAGGTAGACGGTGCCGAGTTCACCCGGCGGCAGCCGCACGCCGTCGTCGTCGAAGACCGCGAGTTCACTGATCGGCCAGGCCCGGCCGACCGTGCCCGGCTTCTTCAGCCACTCCTCGGCGGTGGCGAACGCGCCGCCACCCTCACTGGCCGCGTAGTACTCCTCGACGCACCGCCCCCACCAGTCGATCATCGCCCGCTTGACGTGCTCGGGGCAGGGCGCGGCGCCGTGGATGGCGTGGCGCATCGACGACACGTCGTACCGCTCCCGTACGTCCTCGGGGAGGGAGAGCAGCCGGTGGAACTGGGTGGGGACCATGTGGGTGTGGGTGCAGTCGTACCGGTCGATCAGCCGCAGCATCTCCTCGGGCGTCCACCGGTCCATCAGGACGAGCGGGTGCCCGATGTGCAGGGCGGCGGCGGCGAACTGGAGCACGGCCGTGTGGTAAAGCGGCGAGCAGACCAGATGGACGTTGCCGTCTCCCGGCCGGATGCCGAAGATGCCGAGGAATCCGCCGAGATGAGTCTCCTCCGGAAGCTTCCCCGGGAGCGGGCGGCGGATGCCCCGCGGCCGGCCGGTGGTGCCGGAGGTGTAGTTCATGACCCAGCCGAGGGTGCGGTCGGCGGGCGGTCCCGCGTCCTGGCCTTCGAGCAGTTCCGCGTACGGGCGGAAGCCGGCGATCGTACCGACGGCGTACCGCCGGCCGGCGGCGAGACCGGCCTCGTCGGCGGCGAGGGTCACCGCCTCGGCGAACCGCTCGTGGGCGAGCAGGACCTTGGCGCCGGAGTCGGCGACGATCCAGGCGATCTCGGGGCCGACGAAGTGGTGGTTGACGGGCACGAGGTAGAACCCGGCCTGGGTGGCGGCGAGGTGGGCGGTGAAGAACTCGGGGCCGTTGGGGAGGACGACGGCGAAGGCGTCGCCACGCTCGAGACCGGCGGCGCGCAGGCCGTGGACCAGCCGGTTCGCCTCGGCGTGCAGCCGTCCAGCGGTCCACTCCTCGCCGTCGGGTGCGACCAGGACCGTACGGCCGGGGTCCTCCGCGGCCTGCGCCCAGAATCCGCCGGGCGCCTGGCGCCCGGCCGTGGTTCCCGCGCTCATGACTCGCTCCGTCCGGCGATCCGGTTGATGCGGTCGACGGCCTTCTCGAAGCCCCGGGTCAGCTCGTCCACGACCTGCTGGACGCTGCGCTCGGAGTTCATCCGGCCGACGATCTGGCCGACCGGGGTGCCCAGGAGCGGTTCCACCTCGTGCCGCTGGATACGGGAGACGGCCTCGGCGACCAGGAGCCCCTGGAGCGGCATGGGCAGCGCGCCGGGGCCGGCCGGGTCGTCCCAGGCGTCCGTCCACTCGGTACGGAGCTGGCGGGCGGGCTTGCCCGTGAGGGCGCGGGAGCGGACCGTGTCGCCGGAACCGGCGGCGAGCAGCTTGGCGGTGAGGGCCCGGGAGTGCAGCTCGGCCTCGGTGGTGGTGAGCCAGATCGAACCCAGCCACACACCCTGCGCGCCGAGGGCGAGTCCGGCGGCGATCTGCTCACCGCTGCCGATGCCGCCGGCGGCGAGCACGGGCAGCGGGGACACGGCGTCGACGACCTCGGGGGTGAGGACCATGGAGGCGATCTCGCCGGTGTGGCCGCCGGCCTCGTACCCCTGGGCGACGACGACGTCGATGCCGGCCTCGGCGTGGTGGCGGGCGTGGCGGGCGCTGCCGGCCAGGGCGGCGACGAGGACGCCGTGGTCATGGGCGCGGGCGACGACGTCCGGCGGCGGTGAGCCGAGGGCGTTGGCGAGGAGTTTGATCGGGTAGTCGAAGGCCACGTCGAGCTGGTTGCGGGCGACCTGCTCCATCCAGCCGGTGATCCGCCAGCCGGAGGCCTCGCCCTCGGCGAGTTCGGGCACCCCGTGCTTGGCGAGGGTGGCCCGGACGAACGCCCGGTGCTCCTCGGGGATCATCGCCTCGATCTCGGCCTCGCCGACCCCTTCGACGGCCTTCTTGGCGGGCATCACGACGTCGAGGCCGTAGGGCAGGCCGTCGGTGTGCTCCTGCATCCAGTCGAGGTCGCGGGCGAGGTCGTCGGGGGCGGTGTAGCGGACCGCGCCCAGGACTCCGAACCCGCCGGCTCTGGTGAGTGCGGCGGCGACCGCGGGGAAGGGCGTGAAGCCGAAGATGGCGTGCTCGATCCCCAGTGTGCGACTCAGCTCCGTCTTCATGGGCGGCAGGATGCCGCAGTGACGCGCCGGAGGGAAGAGGTTTTCTGATGCATCGTCAGATTCTTTGCCGGACCGCCCTCGCCCGCCTGTCGCGGTTCCGGGGGCGCCGGGGGTGGGGGAGGGTGGAGGAAGTACACGGCGTGGGAGGTGGGTGCGGTGGCGATGGGGGCCGGGTCGGAGCTGGAGCCGGGGCCGGAGGCCGGGGGCGAGGCTCGGAGCGAGACCGGGGGCGAGGGCGAGGGCAGGGCCCGCAGCTCGGCCGGAGCCGGGTTCGGGGGCGACGCCCGGAGCGCGGCCGGAGCCGGGGGCGAGGCCAGGGCCGAGGCCGAGTCGCGGCGGACCACGCTCCGGTGGGGGTCCGCCCGTGAGGCCGGGCTGCTGACCGTTCCCCTCCGCCGGCTGGTCGCGGAGGCCGAGGCCTTCCTCCGCCCCTCCCCCGACCACCCCTGGTACGCGGGCGCCGTGCTGCTCGCCGGGCGCGGCGGAACCGTCGCCCTGCACCGGGCGATCGGCACGGCCGTGCGGTACGCGGCGTACGACGAGAGGACCGACACCGGCATCGAGCTGCCGCCGGAGCGGCGGATCCCGGTGACCGAGGACACCGTCTTCGACCTGGCCTCGGTCTCCAAGCTCTTCACCTCGATCCTCGCGGTGCAGCAGATCGAACACGGCGCTCTCGACCTGGAGGCGAGGGTCACCGCGTATCTGCCGGAGTTCGGCGGCGGCGGGAAGGGCGAGGTGACGGTCCGGCAGTTGCTCACCCACACCTCCGGGTTCCGGCCCGAGATCCCGCTGTACCGGGAACCGACACGGGAGGGGAAGCTGCGGCTGCTGTGGCAAGAGGCGCCGGTGCGCACGCCGGGTTCCGCGTACCTCTACTCGGACCTGAACATGATCTCGCTCCAGCTGATCCTGGAGGAGATCACCGGTCACGGTCTGGACACCCTGCTCCACGACGAGATCACCGCTCCGCTCGGGATGCACCGCACTCGGTTCGCTCCACCGCTCTCCTGGCGCCCCGAGATCGCCGCCACCGAGGACGCCCGACCGCCGTGGTCCGGGCTCGACCGGGGCATGGTGTGGGGCGAGGTCCACGACGAGAACGCCTACGCCCTGGGCGGGGTCGCCGGCCACGCCGGCGTCTTCTCCCGCGCCCGGGACCTCGCGGTCCTCGCCCGCACCCTGCTCAACGGCGGCGCGTACGGTCCCACCCGCATCCTCTCCCCCGCCTCGGTGGAGCTGATGTTCACCGACTTCAACACCGCCTTCCCCGGCGACGCGCACGGGCTCGGCTTCGAGCTCCAGCAGTACTGGTACATGGGCGCGATGGCCACGCCCAGGACGGCCGGGCACACCGGCTTCACCGGTACCGGCCTCGTCCTCGACGCGACGACCGACACGTTCCTGATCGTCCTGGGCAACTCCGCGCACCCGGTGCGCTCCTGGCGTTCCGGTTCCGCGCCCCGGGTCGCCGCCGCGAACCACCTGGCCAGGGCCGTCCCCGTACGGCCGCCCCGGGGCCGTAGCGCCTGGTTCTCCGGCATGACGCCCGGCGCCACCGGCACGCTCACCCTGCCCCCGGTGCCGGGCGCGGCGCGCGGGGAGTGCGCGCTCTGGTGGGACACGGTGCCGGGCGCGGACGCCGTCTTCCTGGAAGCCTCTCGCGACGGCGGAGGGACATGGGAGCCGTTGCCCTTCGTGACCGAACGCCCGGGAGGGGAGCCGGAACCGCACCCGTCGGGGGCGGTCGGCGGCTGGTCGGGGCGGGTCTGGCACCGGCTGACGGCCGAGGTGCCGACGCCGCTCGCCACCCCCGTACGGCTCCGCTGGCGGTTCACGACGTCCGGGCGGTACGTCGGCCGTGGGGTGTACGTGGCCGGGATGCGATTCCTGGACGCGGAGGGACGCCCGCTGTTCGACGAGGCCACCCCGGCGGACGGCGCCCGGGTCGAGGCGGTGGGCTGGATCCGCTCGGCGGACTGACCCGCATCGCCGGACGAGGGAGCGCGCCAGGAGGGGTGCCGGACGCCCTCCGCCGGTCAGGGCCGGGCGAGATCAGGCAGCCGCGCCCGCGCCCCGCACGAACCGGGCGCCCCACTCCCGTACATGCGCGGCGAACTCCGGCGACCCCAGCACCTCGAACTCCGCACCCAGGTTCCCCAGCGCCTGCGTCGGCCAGTCGAGGCTCGTCGACGTCATGGTGAGCCGACAGCTGTCCTGACCGAGCTCTTCGACCGTGCCCCAGTGGCCGACGACCTGCCGTACCCGCGAGGAGGGCGCGTGGACGAGGACGTCGACCGTGTACGGGGCCGGGGCGCCGCTCGCCGTCCGGACGAAGGCCACGGCGTCCTCGGCCGGGAGCGCGCGTGGCCGGAACCGCGCTCCGGTCGCCCTCGGACCGGTCAGCCGGTCGAGACGGAAGCTGCGCCAGCCGTGCCGGCCCAGGTCGTAGGCGACCAGGTACCAGCGTCCGCCGAGGGCGACGACGCGGTGCGGTTCGACCTCGCGCTCGGTGGATACGGCGCCCCGGGCCGCATAGCCGAACCGCAGCCGCTCCTCGTCGCGGCAGGCCTGGGCGACCGCGGTGAGCACCCCCGCGCCGACGACCGGCCCGGACGTGCCGGCGGAGACGGTCACGGCCCGCAGGGCGTCCACCCTGGTCCTCAGCCGGGGCGGCAGGACCCGCACCAGTTTGGTGAGCGCGCGCAGCGACGCCTCCTCCATCCCCGCGATCCCGCTCTGCGCCGCGTCGCCGACACCCACCGCGAGGGCGACCGCCTCCTCGTCGTCCAGCAGCAGGGGCGGCAGGACTGCGCCGGGCGCGAGCTGGTAGCCGCCGTCTGTGCCCCGTGCGGCACCGACGGGGTAGCCGAGCTCGCGAAGCCGCTCGACGTCGCGGCGCAGCGTCCGCTCGGAGACCCCGAGCCGGTCGGCCAGTTCCAGGCCCGACCAGTGCCGATGGGTCTGCAGCAGCGAGAGCAGTCTGAGCGTCCGTGAGCTGGTGTTCGCCATGCCGACATCCTCCCCCGACTTCCGGCCGGAAACTGACCGGAAGTCTCCCTAGGGTCGATCTCGACGGACGGACGCCACCGACGCAAGGACCGACACATGATCACCCGTGAGATCCAGCTGACCGACCGGATCACCGGCGCCCCCGCGCTCGAGAACTTCACCGTCGCGACGACCGAGGTGGACGGCGAGGTCCTGGTGCGCACCGACCGCGTCGGGCTCGCCGCGACCTACCTGGAGCCGATGCGGGCCGACTGCACCATTCCGGTCCCGGCCTGGCAGCCGGGGCAGCGGGTGGGGGTCGCGGCGATCGGGACCGTGGTGCGGTCCGACAGCCCCGACCTGGAGGCCGGGGACCTTGTCCAGTCGATGACGGGGTGGAGCGAGCACTTCGGCCGCTGGCTGGGCGAGGGCCGTCTCGTCTATCCGGAGACCGTGGTCGACGGTGGCATCGAGGACGTGCCACAGGCGTTCCTCTCCCTGCTGGGCGGTTCCTACCGGGGCAACGTATCGGTGCGGCTGTCGTGACCGCGCTCTCGCACCGGGCCCTGAACCGGGCACTGCTGAAACGCCAGTTCCTGTTGGGGCGCACCGATCGCACTCCCCTGGAGGTGATCGGGCGGCTGGTCGCCGTGCAGGCTCAGGAGCCCAACTGGCCGTACGTCGGGCTGTGGAGCAGGATCGACGGCTTCACGCCGTCCGGGCTCACCGTGCTGATCGAGGACCGGCGGGTGGTCCGCTCCGGTCTGCTCCGCAGTACCCAGCACCTCACGGCGTCCGAGGACTTCCGCCGGCTGCGGCCCCTGCTTCAGCCCGTGCTCGACCGTACGGCCGGCGCGCCGCACTTCACCCGGAACAGGGCGGCCCTGGACCCGGCGGTCCTGGTGGCCGAGGGGCTCGAACTGTTCGCGGGAGGGACTTTGTCGCGCGAGGAGCTGGCCCGGCGGCTCGCGGGGCGCCATCCGGGCCGCGACGGCCGGATCCTGGCCGGGGAGGTGGAGCTGCGCACGCCTCTCGTCCATGACGTGGCCACCGGCGACTGGGGCTCGTGGGGGAACCGGTCGGCGGTGTCGGTCACGCCCGCCGAGGTCTGGCCGGGACGGCCGATGGTCCCGCCGTCCGCCGCCGGGGGCGCGGCGGCGGCGCTGATCCGCCGCTATCTGGCCGCGTTCACCCCGGCCGGGGTGAAGGACGTCCAGGCCTGGTGCGGACTGACCCGGCTCGGTGAGGTCGTCGCGGGGATGGGCGCCGAACTGCGCCGGTACGCCGGTCCCGACGGCAGGGAGCTGATCGATCTGGCCGACGCCGAGCTGCCGGACCCCGAGACGCCCGCTCCCGTACGGCTGCTGCCCGCCTTCGACAACGTCCTGCTCGGCCACGCCGACCGGACCCGGATCATCGGTGACGAGGACCGGAGGAGGGTCATGCCCGGCCAGGCACGGGTGCTGCCCACCTTCCTGGTGGACGGCCGGGTGCACGGCACATGGTCCCTGGCCGCGGGAACGCTCCGGCTGACCCCGTTCCGCCCGCTCGGCGCGGCCGATCGGGCGGCCCTGGAGCAGGAGGCCGACGCGCTGCTGCCGTTCGTGGGAGGAAGGACAGTGGCCTACGGGGACACCGGCGGGACGACCGTCTGAGGGGCGGCGGCCGTGCGCAGTTCCGCGAGGAAGGGGCTGATCAGGGGGTGTTCCTCGGCCCCTCGCCGTACCGCCGCGAACACCCGCCGGGTGGGTGCCACCCCGTCCACCGGGCGGATCTCCACCTCGCTGAGGTCGGTCCCGCGCAGGGCCGAGCGCGGGACCAGGGCCACTCCGGCGGCTGCCGAGGCGAGGGCGACGACGGCGCGGAAGTCGTCGGAGACATGCGCGAAGCGAGGGGCGAAGCCCGCGTACTCGCAGGCCAGGACGGTGACGTCATGGCAGGGGTTGCCGGTGGACTGACCGATCCAGGTGTCCCTGGCGAGGTCGGCGAGCGCGACCCGCTCGTCCCCGGCGAGCGGGTGGCCGGGGGGCAGGACCACGTCGAACGGTTCGGCGTAGAGCGGGAGACGGGTGAGCCGGGCGTCGTCCTCGCCGGGGGCGCCCCGGTACTCGACGGCGACGGCCACGTCCACCTGTCGGTCCAGGACCATGAGCAGGCTCTCGTCGCCCTCGGCGTCCCGCACCCGGACCCGGATGCCGGGCGCGGTGCGGGCCAGGGCCCGCAGGGCGGGGGCCACCACGAGGCCGATGCCGGTGGCGAAGGCCGCGACCGTGACCGTACCGGCGTCGCCGGCGCTGTAGGCGGCGAGTTCGGACTCGGCGCGCTCCAGCTGGGCCAGGACCGCGTTGGCGTGGCTGAGCAGGATCTCGCCGGCCGGGGTGAGGCGTACGCCGCGCGCGCTGCGGTCGACGAGCCGGTGGCCGGTCTCCTGCTCCAGGGCGGCGAGCTGCTGGGAGACGGCGGAAGGGGTGAGGTAGAGCGCGGCGGCCGCCGCCGTGACCGTGCGGTGGTCGGCCACCGCGCGGAGGATGTGCAACCGCCGTGCTTCGATCATCCACCCATTTTCGCAGGCCGTGGGGCCTGCCTCGGCCGAGGCAGGCCCCACGCGCGCGCGTGCGCGCTGTCGCGTCGGTCGGACGCTCAGGCGCTCAGCCCCCCCCGGAGGCTCAGGCGCTCAGCCCCCCGGGTGCTCGGTCACTCAGGCGCTCAGCGCCGCGCGGGCCGCGACGAAGGCGTCCACGGCCCGATTCACGTCCTCCGTGGAGTGGGCGGCGGAGAGCTGGACGCGGATGCGGGCCTGGCCCTGCGGCACGACCGGGTACGAGAAGCCGATCACGTACACACCGCGCTCGAGGAGCAGCTCGGCCATGCGGCCGGCCTCGGACGCGTCGCCGATCATCACGGGGGCGATGGCGTGGTCGCCGGGGAGGATGTCGAAGCCCTCCGCCGTCATCCGGGTCCGGAACAGCTCGGTGTTGGCGCGCAGCCGGTCGCGCAGGTCGCCGGCGGACTCCAGAAGGTCGAGGACCTTGAGGGAGGCGGCGGCGATCACCGGGGCGAGGGTGTTGGAGAAGAGGTACGGGCGGGAGCGCTGGCGCAGCAGGGCGACGATCTCGGCGCGGGCGGCGACGTAGCCGCCGGAGGCGCCGCCGAGGGCCTTGCCGAGGGTGCCGGTGATGATGTCGACGCGGTCCATCACGCCGTACAGCTCGGGGGTGCCGCGCCCGCCGGGGCCGACGAAGCCGACCGCGTGCGAGTCGTCGACCATGACCATGGCGTCGTAGCGCTCGGCCAGGTCGCAGATCTCGTCGAGCGGGGCGACATAGCCGTCCATCGAGAAGACGCCGTCGGTGACGATGAGCTTGCGCCGGGCACCGCCTTCCGTCGCCTCCTTCAGCTGCTGCTCCAGGTCGGCCATGTCGCGGTTGGCGTAACGGAAGCGGCGGGCCTTGCAGAGACGGATGCCGTCGATGATCGAGGCGTGGTTGAGGGCGTCGGAGATGACGGCGTCCTCGGGGCCGAGGATCGTCTCGAAGACACCGCCGTTGGCGTCGAAGCAGGAGGAGTAGAGGATCGTGTCCTCCTGGCCGAGGAAGGAGGACAGGCGCGCCTCCAGCTCCTTGTGCACCTCCTGCGTCCCGCAGATGAAGCGGACGGACGCCATGCCGTAGCCCCAGCGGTCGAGCGCCTCGTGGGCGGCGGCGACCACCTCGGGGTGGTCGGCCAGGCCCAGGTAGTTGTTGGCGCAGAAGTTCAGCACCTCGCCGGGCCGGCCGCCCGAGGTGACCTCGACCGTGGCGGACTGGGGGGTGCCGATCACACGCTCGGGCTTGTGCAGCCCGGCCTGGCGGATCTCTTCGAGGGTGGCACGGACGTCGTCGCGTACGGAATCGAACATGGGTCAGGCTCCCGTGGTCCAGTCGAGGATGATCTTGCCGCTCTTGCCGGAGGCGGCGTCGTCGAACGCGGCCTCGAAGTCGGTGTGGGCGTAGCGCCCGGTGATCACGGGGGCGAGGTCGAGGCCGCCCTCCAGGAGCACCGACATCGCGTACCAGGTCTCGAACATCTCACGGCCGTAGATGCCCTTGACCGTGATCATGGAGGTGACGATCTTCGCCCAGTCGACGGCGAAGTCCTCGCTGGGCAGGCCCAGCATGGCGATCTTGCCGCCGTTGGTCATGTTGGCGACCATGTCGCGCATCGCGTGCGGGTTGCCGGACATCTCCAGACCGACATCGAAGCCCTCCTTGAGCCCGAGGGTGCGCTGTCCGTCGGCGATGGTCTGCTCGGCGACGTTGAGGGCGAGCGTCACGCCCGACTTGCGCGCCAGGGCGAGGCGCTCCTCGCTGACGTCGGTGATCATGACGCTGCGGGCGCCGGCGTGCTTGGCGACGGCGGCGGCCATGATGCCGATCGGGCCCGCGCCGGTGACGAGGACGTCCTCGCCGACCAGCGGGAAGGAGAGCGCCGTGTGCACGGCGTTGCCGAACGGGTCGAAGATCGCGGCGACGTCGAGGTCGACGGGGACGCGGTGCACCCACACGTTGGACGCGGGCAGGGCCACGTACTCGGCGAACGCGCCGTCGCGGCCGACGCCGAGGCCGATCGTGGCGCGGCAGAGGTGGCGGCGGCCGGCCAGGCAGTTGCGGCACTTGCCGCAGACGAGGTGGCCCTCGCCGCTGACCAGGTCGCCGATGCCGATGTCGCTGACGTCACGGCCGACGGAGACGACCTCGCCGACGAACTCGTGGCCGATGGTCAGCGGCGTCGCGATCGTCCGCTGCGCCCAGCCGTCCCAGGAGCGGATGTGCAGATCGGTCCCGCAGATACCGGTCCGCTTGACCTTGATCAGTACGTCCCCGGGGCCGGTCTCCGGCTCGGGCACGTCCGTGAGCCAGAGTCCCGGCTCCGCCTTCAGCTTGACCAACGCCTTCAATGCAACGGCTCCCGACGTGCGTGTCCTGTGATGTGGGGGTGCGGGCACGACTGAGCGCCCAAGATCCCTGGAAGAGAATCTTCCGTACGGAGAGCTCGCGGTCCATCGAGGATTTCTTAAGCGCGCTCGTAGATCAGCTTCACACCGCAGGCGGGGGCGCGGCGACGTCAACGCGTCCGCACGGGGAGCCGCCCCGGTGGCCGTGGGTGTGGGCGGTCGGCCGCGCATCGCCGAGGGGGCGTCGCCGGCGGGGGCGTCGTCGGGGCGCCCTACCGGCCGAGGGCCGCCATCGCCGCGTTGTGGCCGGGGATGCCGCTCACTCCACCGCCCCGGACGGCGCCCGCGCCGCACAGCAGCACGTTGGCATGGCCGGTCTCGACGCCCCACCGGCCCGCGCCCTCCTCGGCGTACGGGAAGGAGAGGTCCCTGTGGAAGATGTGGCCGCCGGGGAGGCGGAGTTCGCGGGCGAGGTCGAGCGGGGTCTTCGCCTCGATGCAGGGGCGGCCGTCCGCGTCGAGGGCGAGGCAGTCGGCGATCGGCTCGTCCAGCTGCGCGTCGAGCTGTTCGAGGGTCGCGGCGAGGAGCGCGGCCCGGGTGCCGTCGTTGTCGGCGGCGAACAGCCGCGCGGGGGTGTGCAGACCGAACAGGGTGAGTGTGTGGTGTCCCGTGGCGGCCAGTTCGGGGCCGAGGATCGTGGGATCCGTCAGGGAGTGGCAGTAGATCTCGGAGGGCGGCACCGAGGGCAGCCGCCCCGCCGCGGCCTCGGCGTGGGCGGTGGCGAGCTGCCCGTACCCCTCGGCGATGTGGAAGGTGCCGGCGAAGGCCTCGTGCGGGTCGACGCTCAGGTCGCGCAGCTTCGGCAGCCGGGTCAGCAGCATGTTGACCTTGAGCTGGGCGCCCTCCGGGGCGGGCGGGGGCGTCTCGCCGAGGAGGGCGGCGAGGTCGGTCGGGGAGGCGTTGACGAGGACGTGGCCGGCGTCGACGGTGCCCTCTCCGTCGGCGGTGCGGTAGGTGATCGCGGCGCGGCGGCCGTCGCTCTCGATCCGGGTGACCTCGTGGCCGGTACGAAGGTGGGCGCCGGCGGCGCGGGCCGCCCCGGCGAGGGCGTCGGTGAGGGCGCCCATGCCGCCGACCGGCACGTCCCAGTCGCCGGTGCCGCCGCCGATCACGTGGTAGAGGAAGCAGCGGTTCTGGAGGAGCGTCGGGTCGTGGGCGTCGGCGAAGGTGCCGATGAGGGCGTCGGTGAGGACGACCCCGCGCACGAGGTCGTCGGCGAACTCCCGCTCGACGGCGACCCCGAGGGGTTCCTCGAAGAGCATCCGCCAGGTGTCGGCGTCGTCCACCCGGGCGCGGAGCGCGTCACGGGTGGGCAGCGGCTCGGTGAGGGTGGGGAAGACACGACGGGCGACCCGGCCGGTCCGGGCGTAGAACGCCTGCCAGGCCTCGTACTCGCGGTCGGAGCCGGTGAGCGCGGCGAAGGAGGCGCGGGTACGGTCGGGGCCGCCGCCGACGAGGAGGCCGCCGTCGCCGCGCGGGGTGTACGAGGAGACGGACCGCTTCCGTACGGCGAAGCGCAGTCCCAGCTCGCGCACGATCTTCTCCGGGAGGAGCGAGACGAGGTACGAGTACCGGGAGAGCCGTGCGTCGACCCCGGCGAAGGGCCGGGTGGACACGGCCGCGCCGCCGGTCGATCCGAGCCGCTCCAGCACGAGCACGCTCCACCCGGCCCGCGCCAGATAGGCGGCGGCGACGAGCCCGTTGTGGCCGCCGCCGACGACGACGGCATCGTAGGAGGCGGAGGCCGCAGCGGAGGCGGACGGTCCGGGAACGCCGGGGAGCGGCGCGGGGTCGGTCATGGCTCATGCTCACACGGGGCCGCCGGACCGGGAAGCCCCCGCGGGTCGGCCGGGAACCCTCTCGTCCCAGGGGCCGCCGGACCGGAAACCCCCTCGCCTCAGGGATCGACCGACATGGCCGCCTTCAGATGGAGGGCGGCGGCCTCGGTCGGCCTGCCGAGGCGTTCCAGGCAGTGGGCCTCGTCGTCGAGGGCGGCGAGGGTGTCGGGGTGGGCGGGGCCGAGGACGCGGGTGCGGGCCTCGCCGATCGCGCGGTACGCCTCCAGGGCCTCCTCCTCGCGGCCGAGCCGCCCGAGGGCGACGGCGGTCTCCCGGCGGCTCAGGAGGGTGTCCGGGTGGTCCGGCCCGAGGACCCGCGCCCGGTCGGCGTGGACGCCCTCGGACTCGGTGCGTGCCTCCGCCCAGCGGCCCAGCCGGCCGAGGTTGACGGCGAGGGCGTGGCGGGCGCGCAGGGTCTCGGGCCTGTCGGCGCCCTGGGCACGGGTCCGGGCGGCGACGAGGTCCCGGCAGACGTCGAGGGCGTCCGCGGCCTGGCCGAGCCGGCCGAGGCAGACGCCGGTCTCGTAGCGGGCGGCGAGGGTGTCAGGGTGGTCGGGGCCCAGGGTCGCCTCGCGCGCGTCGGCCAGGGCGCGGTACTGGGCGAGCGCCTCCTGTCCGCGCCCGAGCCGCCCGAGGGTGTACGCCACCTCATGGAGGGTCAGGAGGGTGTCGGGGTGGTCCGCGCCGAGCAGCCGGGTCCGCGCCTCCGCGACCTCCTGGGCCGTACGGTACGACTCCTCCAGGCGGCCGAGGCGGCCGAGCGTGAACGCAAGGTTGTGGCGGCAGCGCAGGGTGTCGGGGTGGTCGGGCCCGACGGTCCGCTCGCGGGCGGCGAGCACCGTGACGTACCCCTCGTACGCCTCGGGGTGACGGCCGAGGCGCCCGAGCGCGTACGCCCGCTCCTGCCGGGCGGCCAGCGTGTCCGGGTGGTCCTCGCCGAGGACGCGGGAGCGGGTCCCGGCGACGCGGTCGAAGACGCGCAGCGCGTCGGCGGGGCGGTCGAGCCGGGCGAGGGCGAAGCCGACCTCGTAGTGGCTGGCCAGGGTGTCGGGGTGGTCCTCGCCGAGGGCGGCGGCACGGTGCTCCGCGACGGACCGGTGCACGGACTCGGCCTCGTCCCAGCGCCCGAGGCGGCCGAGGCCCATTCCCGCGCGGTAGCGGCCGGCGAGCACCGCGACCAGTTCGGCGGAGGGGGCGCCGGGGGCGGGGGTCCGGTCGGTCGCGGGGGCCGACGCGATACCCGTGGCAAGGGCCGCCCCGGCCCCGGTGGTCACCCCGCTCGGCTCGGCCGCTCGGGTCGACGGGGCCGCCGTGGTCCATTCCGTGGTGAGCACGGCCGCGGTCGGGTCGTGGGAGACCGGCCGGGTCACGGCCCCGGCGTCCGTGGGCCGGTGTCCGCCGGTGATCCCCCGGGCCCACGCGGGTGCGGGTGCGGGCGCGTGGGGTCCGGGCCCGGGGACGACCAGGGGCGCGACGGGTGTCGTCGAGGCGCGTCCGGACACGATCCGGCGGCGCAGATCCCCCGCGTCCGCGGGCCGCTCCTCGGGCACCTTGGCGAGCAGGTCGACGACGATCCGGTCGAAGTAGTCGGGGAGTTCGGCGCGGTGGGCACGCGGCGGACTCGGCACCGTGTCCCGGTGTCCGATGAGGATCGCCCAGGAGTCGCCGAGGTCGAACGGCGGGGCTCCGGTGGCCAGCTCGTACAGCACGCAGCCCAGCGAGTAGAGGTCGCTGCGGTGGTCGATCTCGCCGCCGCCGATCTGCTCGGGCGACATGTAGTGGGGCGTGCCCATGGCGATGCCCGTCCCGGTGAGCTTGGACGTGAACCCCATGTCGGTGCCGAGGCGCGCTATCCCGAAGTCGCAGATCTTCACCGTCCCGTCCCGGAGCCGCATGATGTTCGCGGGTTTCAGGTCGCGGTGCACGATGCCCTGGTGGTGGGTGTACGCGAGGGCGTCCGCGACCTGGTCGGCGATCTCGACGAGGTCGTGGACGGGCAGCGGGTGCTGGGCGTTGGCCGTGAGAAGCTGGCTGAGGTTGCGCCCTTCGAGCAGTTCCATGACGAGGAAGAGCACCCCGTCGTACTCGCCGAAGTCGTGGACCACGGTGATGCCCCGGTGCTGGAGCGCGGCGGCCACCCGGGCCTCGCGCCGGAAGCGCTCGCGGACCACGGTGAGGACCTGGGGGTCCTGCTGCGGTCCGAGCGGTTTGAGGCACTTCACGGCGACGCCCCGCCCGAGTGCCTCGTCGGTGGCGCGCCACACCTCGCCCATGCCGCCACGGCCGATGACCTCGTGCAGGCGGTACCGGCCCTGAATGAGTCTGGACTCCCCCATCGTGTGCTGTCGCCCCCGTCGATCTCCTACGCCTTCCCCGGCCTCTCCAGTATGGACGCCTGCTCGGACAGTGGGTACGGGGCGGGGTACGCGTACGGGTCGGGCCGGGTGTCCGGGCCGAGCCGGTCCATGGCGCGGAGGATGTGCCGGGGCGGCAGCCGCCAGCGCAGCCGGGCGGGGACGCAGCGGAGGAGGTTGGCGGTGGCGACGAGCCGGTGGGTGACGACGTGCGGCGGCGGGGCGGGGTGGCCGTAGAGCGCGTGGGCGTACGGGGGCAGGGTGTCGTACGCGAGTGCCGTCACGCGCCGCCAGATCACCTCGCGCGCCGGTACGAGCACGGGTCGGACGGGCGGACGGCGCAGGAAGTCCTCGACGGTACGGGCGTCGGGGCCGGCGGCGAGCCGCGGGCGCACGGAGTCGAAGTAGGCGGCGAGTTCGGCGACGGACCCCGGAACGCCCGCCGGGTCGAGCCCGACCAGCCGGGCGGAGGTCCGGTGCTCGTCGACGTACCGGTCGGCCAGGGCGTCGCTCAGCGGGATGCCGGAGCGCCGTGCGACGGCGAGGTAGGAGTCGGTCTCGGCGCAGTGCACCCAGAGGAGCAGTTCGGGATCGTCGACGCCGATCCGCCGGTGGATCCCCCGCACCCGCGCGCCGGCCGCCTCCGCGGCTTCGGTGGTGCCGTAGCTCAGGGTCCCGACGAAGTTCGCGGTCCGCATGAGCCGACCCCAGGGATCCTGACGGAAACTGCTGTTGATCATGACTCCGCGCACGGCGACGGGATGCAGAGCCTGGAGCCAGAGGGCCCGCACGCCCGCGATCCACATGACGGGATCGCTGTGCAGCTGCCAGGTCACGGAACGGGGCCCGAGAAGCCCGGGATCGACGTCCTGCCTCATGACGAATCCTCCCTCGCGGCGCCCAGGTTACGCCGGGAGCCGCCCGGTCGGGAGGGTGACGGCCGCGAGGGGCACCGCCACGGCCAGAGCGAGCGGGAGCCCCGTCGTCGCCGCGCCGGTGGATCAGCCGCTGTCGGGGGTGAACTGCGGGTTGAGGACCGGGAAGGTTCCTCCAGCTGGAGGTGGGCGGGGCAGGGTCAGCAGCAGCCGGGGGCGGGCGGGGCTCCGGCACCGATCTGCAGCTCGGTCGGGGGCGCGGTCGCGCAGCAACCGCCGCCGTCGGTCGGGGTGTCGGCTGCCTGGTCGAAGAGGCCGGCGCCTCCGCAGACCCCGGTCTCGGGGAGTACGAGCTCGACGCGTTCGGCGGACTCATGGTCACCTGCGATGGCGGCGACGACCGAGCGGACCTGCTCGTAGCCGGTGAGGGCGAGGAAGGACGGCGCGCGGCCGTAGGACTTCATCCCCACCACGTACACGCCCTCCTCCGGGTGGGCCAGCTCCTTCACACCGTGGGGGTGGACGGTGCCGCAGGAGTGCTGGTTCGGGTCGATGAGCGGAGCGAGTTCGACGGGAGCCTGGAGGCGGTCGTCGAGACCCAGGCGCAGTTCGTCGAGGAAGGTCAGATCGGGGCGGAAGCCGGTCACGACGATGACCTCGTCGACCGGGTCGAGCCGGCGGCCGTCCTCAGCGACCAGGACCAGGCGCTCGCCGTCGCGCTCGATCGCGTCTGTACGGAAGCCGGTGACGGCCTCCGCGTACCCCTGCTCGACCGCGGCCTTCGCGGCGAGTCCGAGGGCACCACGGGCAGGGAGTTGGTCAGCGCTCCCCCCACCAAAAGTGGCACCCGAGATGCTCCGGCGCAGGATCCAGGCGGCTCGTGTGCCGCTTCCGCCTTCGGAAACGGCAAGGGCGGCGAGCGAGGCGAGCGCCGTGAAGGCGGAGGCTCCCGAGCCGATGACGGCAGTGCGCTTGCCGGCATATCGGGCACGCTCGGCGGGGTCCTTGAGGTCAGGAACGCGGTAGGAGATCCGGTCGGCCGCCGCGCGCTCGCCGAGGGCCGGGAGTCCGTCGCCGCCGGCCGGGCTCGGGGTGGACCACGTACCGGAGGCGTCGATCACGGCCCGGGCGAGGACGCGCTCCTCGCGCCCGTCGCCGTAGCGGATGTGCACGGTGAAGGGCTGCCGCTCGCGGTCGGCGTCGACGACACGGTCGCGCCCGGGACGGGAGACGCCGGTGACCCGGGCGTCGAGCCGGATCCTGTCGGCGAGGGCGTCCGCGAGCGGCTGAAGGTAGTCGGCCGCCCAGTCGCCGCCGGTCGGGTACGAGTCCGCGCCGGGCTTCACCCACCCGGCAGGGGCCAGCAGCTTCTCGGCGGCCGGGTCGACGAGCTCGCTCCAGGCGGAGAAGAGCCGCACGTGGGACCACTCCCGTACAGCTGCTCCCGCCTGGGTACCGGCCTCCAGGACCAAGGGCTCCAGGCCCCGGCCGACGAGGTGCGCGGCGGCGGCCAGTCCGACGGGCCCTGCTCCGACGACCACGACGGGCAGCTGGTCGGTGGCGGTGACGTTCACGGATCCTCCCCTTTAGATTCGACGTTCGTCGATCTCTCACACCTCCACCATCGCACCTGATTCGATAAGCGTCAACATAGATGCTTATCGAATTCAGAGGCCACGGGGGGCGTCCACGCGCTCGGCAGACGGGCATCACAAAGGGCGGCTCGCCGACCCTTGGTTCGACATGTGTCAACATAGATACATGTCGAACGCGAAGGTGCTCCCGGTGCTGGAGCCCGAGATGGCACCCTGCTGTCCGCCGCTGAACGAGCGGCCACTGACCGCCGAGGAAGCCGAGCGGACCGCCGTCATGTTCAAGGCGCTGGGCGATCCGGTCCGACTGCGGCTCTTCTCCTCCGTCGCCTCGCACGAGGGCGGCGAGGCATGCGTCTGCGACATCTCCGACGTGGGGGTTTCCCAGCCCACGGTCAGTCACCACTTGAAGAAGCTGAAGGAGGCCGGGCTGCTCTCCTCGGAGCGGCGCGGCACCTGGGTCTACTACCGCGTCGAGCCCGCGGTCCTCGCGGCCATGGGGGCACTTCTCACCAAGGCCGCCTCGGCCTGAACCCGGCCCGAAGACGGCCGGGTCGTACGGGAGCACGGTCCAGTACGCCGACACGCTGAGATCGGGACGCACGGTTCGCTGCCCTCGGGATGCCGTGACCTTCCCCGCGGTCGTCGCGATCCATCAGGCCGGCACGGGAAGTCAGGAGACCTGGGCAGTCAGCGGCGCCTCTCTTCCCCGCCGGCCTTCCCGCTGTGGGCGAGAAGGCGCCCAGCGAGGCTGGAATTCCGGGCGCCGCACGGTAGTACACGCAGCTGCCGCTCCACCAGCAGGGCATCGACGAGGGAAACGCCACGTTCGAGACCACCGCCCCGCCAGGGAACGCCTTCGACACCGCCAAACTGCCGGCGCACCGGCTCGTGGCCCTCGACGGGCAACGCCGGGTCGTCGGCTGGACGGCGGTGTCCCGCGTCTCGGCTCGCCCTGCTCGAATCCGTGGGGTTGCGTGTACCGGGCCGACGGGAACGCGTGGCCCGCCACCACGGCGTCCGGCGCGACGTCCTGTTCGTGGAACGCCCGTAGCCCGGTGGTCGAGTGACCGCCGCTCTGCCGGCTGCGTTCCAGAGTCAGGCCGCGGTGGTGCCGGCCGCCCGCGCGAGAGCGGGCGCCCGCCGGACCGGTGGCCCGAGACACCACCATACGGACGTCGCCCACCTCAGCCCCTGTGGCGGCAAAGAGATGATCAAGGATTCGCTCGCTTTGTCCGTCAGTGAGGTCTAATGCCAGCGTTCGCGGAGCTTTTTTGATCTTCACGCGCGGAACCTGACGTGGCATCGTCGCGGCGTAAGCGGCAGCCGCGTCTCATGGGGGGAGGGGCCGAGCACGCAGGCATTGCCCTGCCCGGATGCTCCATCGCGGCCCGTGACCCTCATAGCCGATGCTGCCGAACAGTCGTAGAGATCGGCAGACATAGAAGTGTCATGGGTTCGAGGCGTCGGTAGACGCAGACATCGCTTCAGAAGCCTGGTGGCCCGGACCACCAGCGCCACAGCCCTCCTCACCGCCTCGGCCGTACTGACCGGACTGGTTCAGGCCGTACCGGCAGCGGCCGACACGGTGCCGGAGGAGGACACCGGCTGGTTCCGCAGCAGCGTCGGCTACCCACGGCGGGTCGATCGCTGTCTGGCCGCCGAGGCGCTGCACTACGGCGGTCCCCTGCAGAAGGCACGCGCCATCCAGGGGTTGACCGGCACACAGGAGGAGCTCCGCGCGACCGTCATCAGCGCGGACACGATCGGGTACGGGCCGCTCGGCCAGGCCTTCGGCGAGGACGGTCGCGCCGCCCAGGCGTACAGCGACATGGTCGTGGGCCGGGGCCTCGCGCTGCAGAGCGCCAATGACCCCTATGTCCGGTCGGCGTGGGAGAGCGACGACATGGAGTGGCACGTGCCGGCGTTCGGCGCCGACGTCACGCGCTTCACCCTCGAGACCCGGGCCAGGATGTCGAATCTCGGCTCGGACGAGCACAGCGTCGCCAACCCCGAGGCGATAGCCAGGGCCAAGGAGTTGGCCAAGGAGAACGAGGGCAAGGACGCCTTCCACGACATGGCGTCGGGCTGGATGCTCTCGGACGACCAGGTCAACGTCAGGGGCTACGCGTACGGGACGACCGCCACCGACGTCGCCGCCTACCTGAAGCGCGGCGGATTCCCGACCCTGGCCCCCCTCAAGGACTCCGCCGAATACCGCGTCGAGGTCGAGGACCAGAAGCAGGCCTGGTCCGCCTGTGACAGCCAGAACCCGTTCGACCCGCGCCGCGTGCTCAACGAGCCCGTGATGACCGCGATGGTCGAGTGGGAGCTGGAGTACGCCGGCCAGGCCGGCCAGCGCGCGAAGATCATGCAGGCGGACGCGGATGCCGCTGCGGCGACCCGCGAGGCCACCGACGACATGATCGAGGCGATCGGCCAGGCATGGGCGGTCGACCAGATCCTGACCTGGCGCAAGTACTGGACGGACAAGCTCGCCCAGGACCCGAACACGATCTTCGAGAAGCCCGACCAGGCCTTCTACGACAAGGCCGACGCCGACCTCGCGCGCTACCGGTCGAGCATCGCTGACCTCGTCACGTCGGCACAGGCCCACGCGGGCACGGCGGCCACGGCCTCGCGGACGGCCGTGACCGCGCAGCAGGAGGCCTGGGCCGTCGCGGACACGACCCATGTGCCGCGTGGCCGAGGTCTGATGTACGCCCAGCAGTCGGTGCAGGTCGCCCGCGCTTCCGCAGCCGCCGCCACGGCCGCCGCGAAGGCGACCGAGACCGCGCTCGCCGCGGCCAACGCGTCCGTCGCCACCAGTGACGCGCTGCTCGCCAAGGCGCAGACCGAGTCACACGCGGTCGGCGCCGAGTTCCGGCGGGTGGCGGCTCAGGAGGCCGCCGCACAGGCGAAGGCCGCCGCCGACAGCGCCGTGGCCAACGCCACGGCCGCCACCGAGAGCGCGAACACCGCGAAGGCCGCCCGTACGACGGCGGAGCAGAAGCGCGACAAGGCCGCCACCGCTGCCTCTTCGGCCGCCGCCGAGCGCGCCAAGGCCCAGACGGAGCAGGCCACGGCCGTCGCCGCGCGGGCGAAGGCCGCGACCGAGCGGGCCAAGGCACAGGATGCCGAGGAGCGGGCCTCGGCCGAGCAGGCCTCGGCCAAGAGCGCCGACACGGCCGCTGGGACCGCCGCCACCGAGGCGGCGACGAAGCGGAAGCTCGCGAACGAGAAGGCGAAGGCCGCCCAGGTCGATCGGGAGCGGGCCGTCGCCACGGCGCAGGCGAAGCAGGCCACAGCGGCCCGTGCGGCGGCGCTGGAGACCGCTGCCGCGGCTGCCGAGGGCACGGCAGCCGCCGCGGAGACCCGTGCGGCAGCGACCGCCGCCCGTACGGCCGCCACCGAGGCCGCACAGGCCGCCGCCGCCGCGCAGACCGCCGCCGACCAGGCCACCGCCGCCGCCGTCAGCGCCCGTTCGGCCGCCACCACCGCGGAGGGCGCGGCCAAGCGGGCCGATGCCGCCGCGAGCAAGGCGTGGTCGGCGTACTACGCCTCCATCAGCGCGGCGTCCACCGCGCGTGTGGCCGCCGCCGTCGCGCTCGACGCGTCCCAGGACGCGGCGATCCGCGCGGGCAACGCCGCCACGGCGTCGAAGAACGCCGACGAACTCGCCAGGAAGGCCCGGCAGGAAGCCGCCGCCGCCGAGAGCGACGCCACGGAAGCGGTGAAGTCGGCGGGCGTCGTCGTGGGCCGTGCCCATGCGGCCGGCCAGGCGGCACTCGCTGCCCGCGACGCCGCCACGAGCGCGGGCGCCGCCGCCGACGAGGTCCTCGCCATCGGTTCCCCGTACAAGGAGAAGGATTCCTCGGCGGCGTTCGCGATGCTGGTCGGCCAGTCGTCGAGGACGATCGCGGAGCAGCAGGCCGCCGCGGCCGAGGCCAAGGCCACCGAGGCGGCCCAGGCCGCGGAGTCCGCTCAGCAGACCGCCGCCCGAGCGACGGGCGACGCGAAGCTCGCCGCCGAGGCCGCCGTCGCGGCGGCGACCGATTCGGTGCGCGCGGTCGAGGCCGTGACGCGCGCCCAGGCATCCGCTGCCGAGGCCTCCGAGGCACGCAAGGGCGCCACCGCCGCCTCCGACGCCGCCGCGGGCCACGCCGAACAGGCAGCGGCCGACGCGGTGAGCGCCGGCCTCGTCGCGAACGCGACGAGCAGCACCGCCTCCGAAGCGGACCGTGAGGCCACGGACGCCGAGCGGCACGCGGCCGAGGCGAACGAGAAGTCCGGGCGTGCGGGCGAGGCCGCCGATGAGGCCGCGAACAAGGCGGCCGGGTCCGAACGGGCGGCCCAGGACGCCGAGTCGAAGGCATCCGACGCCACCGGCGACAGCACGGCCGCCGAAGAAGCCGCCGCACAGGCCGAGCAGGCGCAGCGGACGCGGAACGAGGTGGCACACAAGGAAGCGCTCGCCGAGGGCATCACGCCCATCAAGGGCGGCGCGGACAACTGGCCGGTCCTCGGCGAGCGCGAGGAGAAGATCCTCCTCGACGCCTGCGGCCAGACCTGCGTCGACGACTACCGCAAGGGCCTCGCGGCCGTTTCCGTGAACGTCGTCGAGTGGGCGACCGTCAACGGCGGGCAGATTCTCTTCGAGCAGCTCGACCCCGCCAAGGTGAAGGAGTGTCTGCCGGCCTCGGGCATCGAGCAGTGCCTCTGGTCGCTGGTGGACGTGCCGTCGTCCTCCGTGATCGTGGGCCGTGTCCCCGCGCTCGCGCAGGCGATCGAGAAGGTCTCCGACGGCATGCGGACGATCTTCCGCGACGCCGACAACGCGCTGCGCCGGCTCAACGAGCTGACGGCCGTCATCCGTGACGTGCGAGGCACCCCGCGTCTCAACCGGTGCCTCGTGGGTGTCGCCCTGCACGCGGGCGGCGCGAACATGAAGGCCAGGGCCATCGAGGCCCTGACCGGTACGAACGACGACCTGCAGGCGGTCGTCGGCGATATCGACTGGATCGGGTTCTTCCCCCTGGGGCAGGCCTACGACCAGGACCGGCGGGCCGGTTACGCCTACCGGGACGCCTTCGCTGCACGTGAGGCCCTTCTGGAGGATGCCAACCGCCCGTACGCGATGAGCTCGTTCGACGACGGGATCACGCTGCACGCACCGCGGTTCGGCGCCGACGTCCTCGAGTTCACGCTCTCCACTCAGCCGAAGGTCTCCGCACAGCTCGGCTGGGACGGTCACACCAACGCGAGCCCCGAGGCGGTCGCCAGGGCCCGGGAGATCACTGAGCAGAACCGTGGCAAGGACCCCTGGCGCGACTTCGCCGCGGACTTCATGCTGCTGGATTCCAGTGTGACCAGGACCCAGCACGCGGGCGGCACCACAGCAAGCACCGTCGCGTCCTACCTGCGGCACGGTGGCTTCCTCGACAAGAAACCCGTCGAGGGGACGCCTGAATTCCGTGTCGAGGTGGAGAACCTCAAGCAGGCGTGGTCCGCGTGTGACCACGCGGACCCGGTCGACCCGCGTAACGCCCTGAGCGAGGCCGTCTCGCAGGCCTCGGCCGAGTGGGAGGCGGAGTACGCCGGTCAGGCCGCCCCGCGCGCCGTCATCATGCAGGCGGAGGCCGACGCCGCCGCCGCGACCCGGTCCGCCACCGATGTCATGGTCGAGGCCATCGGCCAGGCGTGGCGCGCGGACCAGATCCTGCGCTGGCAGAAGTACTGGCACGACCGGCTGGAGGCCGATCCGGACAACATCTTCAAGCCGGAGCAGGCCCTGTTCGACAAGGCGAAGACGGACCTCGCGAAGGCCCGGGGCAAGGTCCAGGCGCTGGTCACCGCTTCCAAGGAGCAGGCGACCGCCGCCAATGCCGC